>CAZYXB010000010.1:0-34360 GCA_964651155.1 uncultured Acidobacteriota bacterium
AGACGAAGTTCCCCCCCGGGTAGCGGATGGCCGGCACCCGCATTTTCCTGATCTCCTCGAGGACGTCGCGGCGGAAGCCGTGCTCGTCGGCGAGGGGGGAGCCCGGCTCGTAGATGCCGCCGTAGACCGACCGGCCCAAATGCTCGATGAAGGAGCCGAAGAGGCGGCGGTCGAGCGGCGCGATCTTCTGCGCCGGGTCGACGTAGATCCGCGCTGCGGCGCCGGCGGCGCCGGCGGCGCCCGAAGGTGCGGCAGGCACGGCGGCCGAGGCGCGGCCCGCGGGGAGGCGCCCGGCGGCCAGCGCGGCGCCGGCCAGGGAAGCGTTTTTGAGAAAGACGCGTCGGGATTTTCGCAACATGTTGTCGGCCCTCCGATCGGGCCGATTCTAACACAAGAGGTTGGGCGCTGGAAACATCCGGGTGCACTTTCTGCGGTTCAGACAGCGTGCAGCGCCCGGCCCGGGTGTTCTTGAGTTTCCGTTCCTGCTGAGCACGTAGAAATGAATTGCGAAAGCAACCGCATGAAAATAGGGACATTTCTATCGAGGCTTGACGCCGCTATCGGGGCCCCGTGGCACGAGGGCGGTTCGTATGGTATACTAACCGGTTTGGCAGAGGTGCCTGTTATGGATGGGGAACCGAATTGGGCGGAATTGTCGCCCGGGCAGAAGCGCCGGCGGAGAGACCAGTGGTGGCTGTCTCCTGGAATCGATTTCGCCAGCCCGGAGGCCGAAAGGGACTACCGGCAGAGGACCCAGCGGCTTATCGACGCCTACAACGTCGATATACCGGACCGGGTGCCGGTCTCGTTGCCCGTGGCCGCCTGGCCGGCCTACCTTGCCGGGACCGACACCCGCACCGTCATGTACGACTACGAAAAGATGACGGCGGCGTGGCGGCGGTTCTACGACGGATTCGAAACCGACTCCATGATCAGCCCCGCGATGGTTCTGCCCGGAAGGGTCTACGACCTGCTGGATTTCAAGCTGTACTCCTGGCCCGGGCACAACCTCCCCGAAAGCGCCACCGGCATCCAGTTCGTCGAAGGGGAGTACATGAAGGAGGACGAGTACGGTCTCCTGATCCGCGACCCTTCGGATTTCTGGCTGCGGGTCTACATCCCGAGGGTGTTCGGCGCGTTCGAGCCCTTCAAGATGCTCTCGCCGCTCACGAGCATGGTCGAAGGCCCCGCGGGGTGGTTTATGCCGTTCATGCGCCCGGACATGCAGGCGGCGGCGCAGACGCTCATCGATGTCGGCAGGGAACTCGGCCGATGGGCCCAGGCCGTCGGCGAGTTCAACCGGTGGGCGACGGCCGCCGGGTACCCGGCGGGCAGGATGGTGTTCGCCAAGGCGCCGTTTGACACTATCGGGGACACCCTGCGGGGGACCAAGGGGATCGTGCGCGACATGTTCAAAAGGCCAGGGCAGCTGCTCGAGGCGATCGACGTCGTCACGGACTTCACCATACGGCAGACGGTCGAGCAGGCCAACTCCGCGCGGGCGACGTCGGCCCTGTTCCCCCTGCACAAGGGCGCCGACGGATTCATGTCGCCCAGGCAGTTCGAAACGTTCTACTGGCCGTCGCTGAAGAGGGTCATCGAGGGGCTCGTCCGGGAAGGCATCCGCCCCGAACTCTTCGCGGAAGGGTCCTACACGACGCGGCTCGAGACCGTCAACGAGTTCCCGCGGGGCGCGGTCTCGTGGATTTTCGACAGGACCGACATGGCCGCCGCCAAGAGAATCCTCGGCGACCGGTGCTGCATCGCGGGCAACGTGCCCACGTCGTTGATGGTTACGGGAAGGTACAAGGAAACGAAAGAGTATTGCCGGAAACTGATAGAGACGTGCGCCCCGGGGGGCGGTTTCATCCTCGCCGGCGGAGCCCACTGCGATCAGGGGAACCCTGAGAATCTGCGGGCCATGATGGACGCCGCGAAAGAGTTCGGCACGTATGGATCTTGAGTACAATTAGGAACCGGCGGCTCAAAAGCCGGTGTCTGCGCTGTATCTCCTCGCTTGGAAGCCCCGTGTGATCGACCACGCGATGCTCTGCGAAAGAATGTTCTGCGCGTATATATAGGTTGCGAGTTCTCATTATGTCTACCATATCCCTATCGGAATTGAATCAGCAGGTGCGCCCCATCGGGCTGAAGTTCGGGAGCCTTACGCTGGTGCTCGCGGGCCTGAGCATGATGGGCCCCTTTTCGATCGACACCTACCTCCCGTCGCTTCCGTCGCTCAGCCAGAGCCTCGGGGTCTCGGCATCCCAGGCCCAGCAGACCGTGACGGCGTTCCTGGCGTTTTTCGCGTTCATGTCCCTGTGGCACGGCTCCATCTCGGACGCCTGCGGGCGCCGCAGGATGACCATCGTGTCCCTCGGCATCTTCGCCGCGGCTTCGGCGGGATGCGCCCTGGCCGGCAGCATCGGGGCCCTGCTGTTGTTCCGCGCGCTGCAGGGTGCGACCGCCGGCGTCGGGATGGTGGTCGGCCGGGCCGTCGTGCGCGACCTGTACGAAGGGGCGGAAGCGCAGAAGCTGATGTCGCACGTCGCCACCATTTTCACCGTCGCGCCCGTTCTGGCCCCCGTCGTCGGCGGCTGGCTGCAGGTCTGGTTCGGCTGGAGGTCGGTTTTCGTCTTTCTCGTCCTGTTCTCCACGCTTCTGATGGCCTTCTGCTGGCGCTCGCTGCCCGAGACGCTCCCCATGAAGAAAAGGCACCGCCTGGCGCCGGCTTTCCTTATGCGCTCCTACTGGAAGGTGCTGACGAACCCGCCTTTCATCCTGTCCTGTTTGTCGCTCGGATTCTGCAACGCGGGATTTTTCATCTACATCATGAGCGCCCCGAGGTTTCTGATGGTCCACCTTGGGCTCGAGGAAACCGATTTCCTCTGGCTGTTCGGGCCGATCGCCGTCGGGATGATGATCGGGGCGTGGTTTTCCGGCAGGGTGGCGGGCCGGCTCTCGGGCCGCCAGACGGTCTACATCGCCTACGGCGTCATGGCGGTCGCCGCCCTGGGCAATGTCGCGCTGAATCTGCTGGTGGAGCCCGTCCTGCCCTGGACGATCCTGCCGCTGTTCGTTTTCGTGGTCGGGATGAGCGCCGCGATGCCGAGTTTGACCCTGATGGGGATGGACCTGTTCCCGTCCCAGCGCGGCCTGGCGGCCTCCTGCCAGGGGTTCATCATCCTGGGCTCGAATTCCGTCGTGTCGGCGACGATTCCCGCGTTCTGGGGCACCACCCTGTCTCTGGCCGCAACCGGCCTGGCCTGCACGGCCATAGGGCTTGCGACCATGCTGCTCTACGTGTGGTTTATGAACAGGGGAGGCCAGGCGCGCCATAGCGTTCCGGCCTGATGCGGGCGGGGCTTACCGGAGCGCGGCGAGGGCGGCTTCCGCGAAATTCCCGAGCCGGTCCCGGACGACGACGGCCGAGCGGTCGTAGACCGTCGGGTCCAGGTTGACCAGGACCATGCGGGCCCCGCTGGCCAGGGCGATCGAGGGCAGCTCCGCCGCGGGGTAGACCACCAGCGACGATCCGAGCACCAGGAGCAGGTCGCACTGCTCCATGGCCCCTACGGCGCCCTTCCAGGCGTCTTCGGGCAGCAGCTCCTCGAACAGCACGATGTCGGGCTTGACCGGGACGCGGCATCGGCCGCAGAGCGGCACCTTCAACCGGCCGCTTTCGATGGCGCGGTAGAACGGATCCATGTCGAAAGCGCCGCCGCATTGCGGGCAATGGCCCGTGCGGTAGGTGCCGTGGACCTCGAACACCTTCCGGGAGCCCGCCTTCTGGTGCAGTCCGTCGATGTTCTGGGTGACGACGGCGTCGAGCTTGCCGGCCTCCTCGAGCCGCGCCAGCAGCCGGTGCGCCGGGGTCGGTTCCGCGCGGGCGATGGTCCGGAAAAGGCCGATGCTCGCGCGGTAGAACTGCTCGGGGGAGTCCCGGAAGGCCGACAGCGACAGCTGCTCGACCAGGTCCGGGTCCTGCCACATGCCCGAGGGGCTGCGGAAGTCCGGGATGCCGGCCTCGGTGCTGATGCCCGCTCCGGAAAAGGCCGAGATCCGGCCGGAGGCCTGGATGAGGCGGATCGCCTCCTGCGTGCTCTCTAGGGTCGACATGGCGGATCCCAGTATATACCTTCCGGCCGGTTCCCGGCAGGGGCTGGCGGAAAAGCCGGCACATTTTGTTTCGGGAAATATCCTGCCGGAAGGGGGCCGAATGACGGTATACTGAGCGGAAAGTGTTGCGCGGGAAACTAAGGATGCAGCAGAGCAATCGAGATTTCAGGATACTGGTTGTCGACGATGATCCGGCCATGCGGGAAGTCCTCGAGATGCGGCTCCGGGAATGGGGATACGATGTCGCGGTGGCCCGGGACGGGAAAGAGGGGCGGCAGAAGGCCGAGGCGCTCGATCCGGACATCGTGATTTCCGACGTGATCATGCCGCAGGTTTCCGGGATGGAGCTGCTGCGTGTGCTCAAGGCGGGCGACAGCTCCAGGCCGGTGATCCTCATCACGGCCGAAGCCAGCATCCCCCAGGCCGTGGAGGCGATGACGCAGGGGGCCAAGAACTACATCGAAAAGCCGATCGATTACGCGAAGCTCCGGTCCCTGCTCGAGGACACGGAGCAGGAGATCGACCTGCGCCGGGAATCGCGACGCCTGGCCCTGCAGATCGAAACCGGGGCGGGTTTCGGGGAGTTCGTCGGCACCAGCAGGCCGATGCGCAAGGTCTACGAGCTGATCGCGAGCATCAGCGCCAGCGACGCCTCCGTCATCGTGACCGGGGAGAGCGGCACGGGCAAGGAGCTGGTCGCGCGCACGATCCACGAGCTCAGCCCGAGGTCCGGGGGCCCCTTCATCGCCCTCAATGCCGCGGCCATCCCCGAGAACCTGATGGAGAGCGAGATATTCGGGCACGAGAAGGGGGCGTTCACCGGCGCCACCGGGGTCCGGGCCGGCTGCTTCGAGCTGGCCGACCACGGGACCCTTTTCCTCGACGAGATCGCCGAAATGCCCCTGGCGCTGCAGCCGAAGCTTCTGCGCGTTCTCGAGGACCGGCGCGTCCGGCGCGTCGGCGGGGGCAAGGAGTTCCAGGTGGACGTGAGGGTCCTGGCCGCGACCAACCGGGAGCCGCGCGAGGCCGTTGAGAACGGGAAGCTGCGCGAGGACCTGTTCTACCGCCTCAATGTTTTGACGGTTTCCCTGCCGCCGCTGCGCGAACGGACCGGCGACGTCGGGCTGCTGGCCGAAGTGTTCCTACGGCAGTTCAACGCCAAACACAAGCGGGGCGTGGAATCCTTCGGGGGCGATACCCTGGAGCGGCTCGAGGCCTACGGCTGGCCCGGCAACGTCCGCGAACTGCGCAACGTCCTGGAGCGGGCGGTGATTCTCTCGAAGGGGCCCGAGATCGAGCCCTCGCACCTGCCCGAGTACGTCCGGGAACCGGCCCCGGCGGAAGCGCGGGATGCCGGCCCGACTGCCGGGGGGCAGACCGCCGCCGAGGCGGAGAAGGCGCTGATCCTCGGCACCCTCGAGGCGACCGGGAACAACAAGGCCGAGGCCGCCCGCCGCCTGGGGCTCGACGTGAAAACGATCCGGAACAAGCTGAAATCCTACGGCATCGGCTGACGGTCCGGGAAACAGCGGGCGCCGGCGCCCTGCAAAACCCCATGAAGATAACGACGAGAATCATTTCCGGCTACGGGTTGTTCATCGCCGTCCTGGTGGGCCTGGCCGCCTACCAGGTCCTGGCGGTCAACCGCATGCAGGCCATCAACCGCAACCTCACCGACGTCAGTTTCAGAAACGCCTTCGTCAGCCTCCAGGCCCTGCAGGACCGGGACCTGATCCAGGAGTTCGCCGAGAAGTCCCTGCGGCTGGCCGATGAGGACTACACCCGGCAGCTCGAGGAGTTCACCGGGGCGTTCGACGCCAAGCTCGGGCAGCTCGAGCGGGGGGCCGCCAGCGGCGCCGAGCGGGAGGAGGTCGGCCGGCTGCGCGAGACCTGGGACGCGTTCACGGCCAACCTCGGCCGGGTCCAGCAATCGCTGCCCGCCCGCGGCCTGGAGGCGCTGCCGGCGTCCGTCGAGAGCGACCTCGAACTGCTGCGCATCCAGACCGATTCGGTCTACGACGCCGTGATACGCTCCATGTCGAGCGAGCTCGAACGGTCGGCCCGGACCAGCCGCACGGCGCAGATCGTTCTCGCCTCCATCACCGTCGCGGCGCTGTCGATCACCCTGCTGGTGTCGCTGCTCATCGTGCGCTCCATCAGCAAGCCGCTCGCCCACCTGACCGAAGGGACGCGGGCCATCACCGAGGGGAAGTACTTCTACCGGCTCGACACGTCGCGCGACGACGAGTTCGCCCAGCTCGCCAGGGACTTCAACACGATGATCCGGCGCCTGAGCGAACTCGACGAGCTGAAGAAGGATTTCATCTCGCACGTGTCCCACGAGCTGAAGTCGCCCCTGGCGTCGATGCGCGAGACCGTGCAGCTGCTGATGGACCAGATACCGGGGCCCCTCAGCGACAAGCAGAAGCGGCTGCTCGAGCTGAACCTGCAGAGCGGGGACCGGCTCACCGCGATGATCCGCAACCTCCTGGACCTGACCAAGATCGAGGCGGGGACGATGGAGTACGAGCTGAAAAACCGGGACCTGGTGCCGCTGGTGCAGGCGGCGGTCGCCGGGTTCGAGGTGCGGGCGGGCGAAAACCAGGTCCGGATCGAGGCCTCCCTGCCGGAATCGCCCCTGTACATCCGGTGCGACAGCGACCGGATCGTCCAGGTCGTCGTCAACCTCGTCGGCAACGCGGTCAAGTTCTCGCCCTCCGGGGAGGTCGTCCGGGTCGTGCTGCGGCAGATCCGGGAAATCCCCCCGACGATGCCGAAGGCGTGGCGCCCGAGGGTGGCCGCGCCCGACGCGGCCGGGTATTTCGCGCTGCTTGCGGTGGAGGACTCCGGCCCCGGGATCCCCGCGGCCGATAAAGAGGCGATTTTCGAGAAATTCCACCAGGTCCAGAAGGGGAGGAAGGTCCAGGGGCAGGGCGTCGGGCTGGGGCTGGCCATCTGCCGCACGATTGTCCGGGTGCACCGGGGGGCCCTGTGGGTGGAGGACAATCCCGGCGGGGGCAGCCGGTTCTTCCTGCTGCTGAGCCCGGGCAGCGACCGAGACGCCGCCCTGCGCGCCTCCCAGCCGATATAGGCGCGCCCCGGGCGGCTGCACGAGAATCGCCCGTGCACGCGTGCCGTCTATTGTGTACACTCTGATCGGGTATCTATGCGGAGAATGGTTCCGGCAACACTTGTGAGCATGGTCTTCATGGCGGCAGCGTGCCATGACCGGATCATCGTGTACCCGCCTGCGGCTGTGCCCGCCGCCGCGCCGCCGGGGGCTGCCCCCGGCGGGCACGACGCTCCCCCGGCCCCTCCCGCCCTGGCGGCCGACGTGCCGGCCGCCCCGGCGGCACCCCCCGAGCTCGATCAGGCGGAGATGCATTTCAGGCTGGGGCAGTACCCGCAGGCCGTTCGGGCCTATGAGGCCTTCCTGGAGGGCAATCCGCAGTATGGATCGAGGGACAGGGTTCTGTTCCGTATCGCGCTGTCCCGGGCGCTGGCGCCCGGCAGGGACACGGGCCTGTCGGGCGCCAGCGCCGCGCTCGAGCGGCTTACCGAGGAGTTCCCCGGCAGCGGCTACGGAACCGATGCGGAACTGATCCTCGGGCTGATCTCGGACCTCCGGCGGCTTGGCCGGGACATCCGCACGCGCAATTCCAGGATCGACCGCCTCGAGGAAGAGCTCAAAAGGCTCAAGGAGATCGATCTCCAGCGCCGCCCCTCCCGCCCCCCGGAGCCTTCGAACGGGGCCGACGACCCCGCCCCGCGCTGAGCAGCCCCGGCTACGGGATGAATGGCGGCTCCCCGCAGACGGATTCGAGCAGATCCCGCGCCGCCTTCTCCTGGGAGGCCGAGCCCGAAACGGCGAGCCAGACCGCGCCCTCGGCCCCGCCGACGCCGCCGCCTGCGGCCAGTTCGGCCGCCGCGCCCGTCAGCATCGTGATCGCGTCGAGCTCCGTCACGATCTCCCCGGCAACGGGGAGGAGCCTCGGCCCCTCGGCCCCCGGGGCGTTGAGCCTGGCCGCCAGGGAATCCAGGCCCCCGGGGACGCGCTTCTCCACGCCGACGGGCA
Source organism: uncultured Acidobacteriota bacterium (assembly GCA_964651155.1). Taxonomy (GTDB): domain Bacteria; phylum Acidobacteriota; class UBA6911; order UBA6911; family UBA6911; genus UBA6911. Next base: position 8,195 of record CAZYXB010000010.1, read on the forward strand.
GGATCAGGCGCACGCGCCGGCCCGCGGCAACCCCGATCGCCACGGCCACGGTGCCGCCGCGGGGGTCGCCTATCAGCACGGCCGCCCGCCGCCGGGACAGGTCGACGGCATTGGCCCCCTTCAGGATCACGTCCCCCTCCCTGAGGCTTTCGGCCACGTCGAAAATCGTCGCACCCTTGCGCCATGCGCCGTCGACCAGGACCACGTCCCCCGGGAACGCGCCCGCGTCCGGGAGCCGTCCCGTCGCCGTCGTCGCCCGGCGGGGCGCCACGGTAACGCCGCGGAAGAACCTGTTCCTGTCGAACTCCCCGGCACGGCCGATCCGGGCCAGCAGCTCCTCGGCCACGTAGCCGTTGGTGGTCCCCGCGACGAGGACCACGGTCCCGGACCGCAGGGCGGCCCCCAGCGCGGGGTGGTCCGCCACGGCCCTGGCCACCAGCCTTTTGCCGGCGGCGGGCGTCAGAACGAAGGAAAACATAACGCCGTCCTTTCCCTACCGAACCAAGCGGGCGGCCCGAATCCCGCCGCCCCGGGGGCCGCGCTCGGACGCGGCGCCTAATCGAGCAGCGTCTCGACGCTGCGGACCTTCTCCTCCATCGTCTGGTCCCGGTCTGTGCGGGTGCCGAGCCGGAGCGTGCTGTGGATGCGCGGCACCCCCATCGCGTGCAGCGTCTGGTGGCACTCCCGGACCGCGGCCAGGACCGGCTCCCATTCGCCTTCGATGCCGGTTCCGTTGGCATGCAGGCACACCTTCAGCCCGGTTTTTACCAGTATCTTTTCACAGGCGGCGATGTAGGGCCCGAGGCTCACCCCGACGCCGATCGGAACAATGCAAAAATCCGCAATCACCTTCATGGCATCCCCTCGTTTTTGGGGCGTATTATATCCCCGGTTCCGCGTTTTCCGAATGCTATAATCCCCAATCATGCGGATACAGGGAGATACCGGCATGACGCTGGCCGCTGCGCTCGGCGTCACGCGGGGCGACGTGGTTTCCTTCGTCGGCGGGGGCGGGAAAACGACGTCGATGTTCAGGCTGGCCGGGGAGCTGCGGGAGTCCGGCCTCCGGGTGGTCACGACGACCTCCACCCACATCAACGAATTCGAAACCCGCCTTGCGCCCGCCTACATCACCCCGGAGGAGATGGCGTCGCTCCGGGAGTGCCTCGACCGGCACGGGCACTGTTTGCTCGCCGGGCGGCCCGACGGCAGGGGGCGGGTGTGCACCCTGCCCACCGGCGTCATCGCCGGGCTCCTCCGGCGGCCGGACGTCGACTGCATCCTGGTCGAGGCCGACGGGAGCAAGTCCCGGCCCCTGAAGGCCCCCGCGGCGCATGAACCGGTGGTCCTCGGCATCACGACGATCCTGGTCCCGGTCGCCGGGATGAACTGCATCGGCCGGCTTCTGGACGAGGAATGCGTCCACCGGCCCGAGATTGTCGCCCGCCTGGCCGGCCTGCGGCCCGGGAGCCCCATCACGCCCGAGGCCGTTGCCCGGGTGCTGGCGCACCCCGAAGGGGGGGCCAAGGGCCTTCCGCCCGGAGCGCGGCTCGTACCGCTGGTGAACAAGGTCGATGCCGGCGACATCCGCAGTGCCCGGGAAACGGCCCGGAGGCTGCTGCGTCGCCCCAATGTCGACTCGGTCGTCCTCGGCTCGATGGACCGGCACCGGCCGGTACGGGAGGCCTGGGTCCCCACCGCGGCCGTCATCCCGGCCGGGTATGGCGAGGTCCTCCCGGCGGTGCAGGCCGCCTCCGGCGCCGGGCTCGACCCCGTTGTCGTCGTGGCCGCTCCGGGAGCGGCGGGGCTGCCGGAGCCGTCGGCCGAGCCCTCGCTCCGCATCGTGCGGAACCCGGAGCCGGACGCGGGCTGGGGCGCGTCGGTCCGGGCCGGGATCAACACGCTCCCCCCGCGCATCCGGGCCGCGCTCCTGTTCCCCCCGCGCTGGTCCTGGATCGACGCGGGGACGGTGGAATCCTTCCTGCAGGCCCACCGGAGGACCCTGGCGCCGCTGTGCGTTTCCCGGCCGGGGGGGCCGATCCTGGTCGACCGGTCCCTGTTTGCCGAGATCCGGGCGCTCGGCGGGGAAAAGGACTGGCACGTTCTTATCGGAAGGCACCGGGGGAGGGCGGCCGCCGTGCCGGACGCCCGGGGCATTGCCGGCCCGTCCGGCGCCTAGGAGGCACCCATGGGGAAAGCGTCGTCCTTTTTCGAGTGTCAGCATTGCGGGTACGCGTCGGCCAAATGGCTGGGGAAGTGCCCCGATTGCGGCAGCTGGAACTCCTTCGTAGAGGAGCGGCGCACCGCGCCGCCGCCCTCGGGCTTCGCCCAGGGCGCCCGCAAAAGGGGCGGGATCACGAGGCTGGCCGAGGTGTCGGCCGAGACGTCCCCCAGGCTCCCGACGGGCGACGCGGAGTTCGACCGCGTGCTCGGGGGCGGGATCGTCCCCGGATCTCTCGTCCTCGTCGGCGGGGAGCCGGGCGCGGGCAAATCGACGCTCTTGCTGCAGATCGCGCACAATCTCCGGGACCGGGGGGAGCGCGTGCTCTACGTTTCGGGGGAGGAATCCTCCCAGCAGATCCGCCTCCGGGCGGACCGGATCGAACCCTCCCGGCCGGATGATGCCCCGCCGCCGGCCGGGGATATCCTCGTCCAGGCCGAGTCCAGCCTCGAAAGCATCCTGGCGGCCATCGGGGAGGCGGACCCCTCGGTGGCCGTCATCGACTCGGTGCAGACCACGTTCTCCGAAGCGCTCGATTCCTCGCCCGGGAGCATGGGCCAGGTGCGCTACGTGGCCGGCCGGCTCCTGAACCTGGCGAAGGAGTGCGGGATGGCCGTTTTCCTCATCGGCCACGTGACCAAGGACGGCGCCATCGCGGGCCCGAAGGCGCTCGAGCACATCGTCGACGCCGTTCTCTATTTCGAGGGGGAGCGCCACCAGAACCACCGCATCATCCGCGCCGTCAAAAACCGTTTCGGGGCGGCCAACGAGGTCGGCATCTTCGAAATGACCTCCCGGGGCCTCGTCCCGGTGCGGAACCCGTCGAGCATCTTCCTCCCGGACAAGGAGACCGTCGTCCCCGGCAGCGCCGTCGCCTGCGCCGTCGAGGGGACGCGCCCGCTGCTGGTGGAGGTTCAGGCGCTGGTCGTGGCCACGCAGTACGCCACGGCCAGGCGCGTGGCCACGGGGGTGGACTACAACCGGATATCGGTCCTGGTGGCCATCATGGAGAAGCGCCTCGGGATACACATGAACGGCTGCGACATCTACGTCAACGCCGCCGGGGGCCTCGAAATCGACGAGCCGGGCGCCGACCTGGGCATTTTTTCGGCGATATTTTCGAGCCTGCGCAACCGCGCGCCCGACCCCGGCACGGTCCTGGTGGGGGAGCTGAGCCTTTCGGGCGAGGTCCGCCCCGTCAGCCAGGCCCAGCTCCGCGTGCGGGAAGCCGCCGCCATGGGGTTTGCCCGGTGCATCCTGCCCGCCGGCAATCTCCCCCTGGCCGAGCCCCCGGGGGGCATCCGCCTGCTGCCGATACGGACCGTCGAGGGCCTTTCGGATCTGCTGTTTCCCTGAACCCACGCGCCGGGGGCGCCCCGGGGCGCCCCTGCAGTCCGTTCCGGCAATAACGGCCGATTCCGGAGAAAGATTTACCATAATGCCGGAAGCTGTGATAAATTCAATAAAAGTACGTGATTATGCAGTTTCGTTGCTGGAAGGTTTGAGCCGCTGGATGATTCTGATGACAAATTCGGCCTCGATCATAAAGAATTCTTTCAACCGCTGTCGGAGTTTTACGGAAATGCGGCCGGTTTTCCTACTATTCGTCTGGCCATTAATAATCGATTCCATTGATATCAGGTGGAGTACATTCAAGGAGTCCGTAAATGGATCTCTGGATTATACGTGCACTTTTATTCGCGGCAATCCTCGCAAGCGGGTATTTCCTTCGGCCTTTTGGGGCGGATGTTCGTCTGGCGCTCGTCTATAGCGGCATTCTGGGCATCATCATCATCCTGGCGGAGATGCGGGTCCGGCGGCTTTCGGTGAAGACGCTGCTGGGGGCCGCCGTCGGTTCGATCCTCGGCATCCTCGGAGCCAGCCTGGTCAGCCTCATGATCGGGCGGATGAGCTTTTTCGACCCCCCGACCGGGTCCTTCCTGCAGCTGGTGGTGCTTGCGGTGATGGTCTACGTGGGCATGGTGACCGGGGCCAACAAGGGCGGTACCCTCGACCTGGCGAAGCTCGACGGCGTTCTCTCGGACGCCCCCGGGCGCAAATCCGGGAAAGTGCTCGATACGAGCGTCGTCATCGACGGCCGCATCGCCGACATCTGCGCGACGGGTTTCCTGGACGGGAACCTGATCGTGCCCCACTTCGTGCTGCGCGAGCTGCAGCAGATCGCCGACAGCGCGGATTCGGCCAAGCGCAACCGCGGCAGGCGCGGGCTCGACGTTCTCGAGAAAGTCAAATCGATCCCCGGCGTCGCCGTGCAGCTCATCGAGAAGGATTACCCGGATGTGAAGGAAGTGGACCTGAAGCTGATCGAACTCGCCAAGGAGCTGGGCGCCAAGATCGTCACGAACGATTTCAACCTGAACAAGGTTTCCCAGCTTCGGGGCGTGGACGTCCTCAACATCAACGAACTGGCGAATGCGCTCAAGCCCGTCGTCCTCCCCGGGGAGACGATGAAGGTGTTCATCCTCAAGGAGGGGAAGGAGTACAACCAGGGCGTGGCCTACCTCGACGACGGCACGATGGTCGTGGTCGACAACGCGCGCCGCATGATCGGCAAGACGATTGCGACCCAGGTCACTTCGGTGCTGCAGACGACGGCGGGCAAGATGATATTCGGGCGGTTTCCGGAAGAATCGGAAAACGGGGGCGGGTATGCGTCCCCGCGGCAGGATCGCCGCTCCTACGACAAGATGGCGAACAGCCACCGCAACGATGCCGACGAGGATCGGGAGCGGGCGAAAGGACGGTAGCGTGTGCCGCCTCCCGGCCCGGTTGTTCGGGCCGGCGGCGGCGGGCGCGGATAGGGCAGCCGTGCACTCAGAGCATCATCCCGGCAACAGAACAGCGCCCCGGAACGGCCTCCCGGCCCGGGAGTGGACCGCGGCCGCCGTCATCGCCGCCGGGGGCGCGGGGACCCGCATGGGGGCGGCCGTTCCGAAGCAGTTTCTCCCGGTCGCCGGCCGTCCCGTGCTGCTGCGCACCCTGGACAACATCCTTTCGGTTGCGGCCGTCTCCCAGGTCGTCGTCGCCCTCCCCGCCGAGCATATGCCCGGGGCGCGGGCGCTGCTCGAAGGGCGCCCGGCGCGGGTCCCGGTCGATCTCGTCGCCGGGGGGGACAGCCGCCAGGAGTCGGTGCGCCGCGGCGTCGTGGCCGTGCGGCCCGAAATCGACGTCATCATGGTGCACGACGCGGCCCGGCCCCTGTGCCGCCCGGATGTGATCGCGCGCATCCTGGAGTCGGCCTGGTCGAGGGGGTCCGCCGTTGCGGGCATACCCGCAACCGAGACGATCCAGCGCGTCTCCCGCACGGGACGGGTGCTGGCGACCCCGCCCCGCCGGGAACTGGTCGCCGTCCAGACGCCCCAGGCGTTCCACGGCGGAATCCTGCGGTCGGCGCTCGAGCGCGCGGCCGCCGAAGGGTTTGCAGGAAGCGATGAATCCTCCATCGTCCGCTGGGCCGGCTACCCGGTGTTCGTCGTCGAGGGTTCGCCCGACAATATCAAAATAACCCGGCCGGCGGATCTGAAGCTCGCCGAAATCCTGCTCCGCGGGGAGGAGGGAGCCGCGATGGCGGCTTCCGGGATGCGCATCGGCCACGGGATCGATTACCACCGCCTGGTCGAGGGGCGCAGCCTGATTCTAGGGGGCGTGGCGGTCCCCTTCGAGAAGGGGCTCGAAGGGCACTCCGACGCCGATGTCCTGGCCCATGCGATCTGCGACGCCCTGCTCGGGGCTGCCGCGCTCGGCGATATCGGGCGGCACTTCCCCGACACGGATCCCGCCAACAGGGGGCGGTCCAGCATGGAGTTTCTCGGGGAGGTCCTGGCGAGAATCCGGGCCGAAGGGTGGACGGTCGTGAACGTGGATGCGACCCTGCTCGCCCAGCGGCCGAAGCTTGCGCCCTACATGCAGGCCATGCGCCGGAATATCGCCGGGGCCCTCCAAATCGGCGCCGGCGGCGTCAACATCAAGGCCACGACCACCGAAGGCCTCAACGCGGAAGGCCGCGGCGAGGGGATTTCGGCCCAGGCGACGGCGCTGCTGGGCAGGTGCCGCTCCTAGCGGCCGGCCGATTGCAGGCACCGCGCGGCCGACGGCCCAACCGGGGATCACGGGATGGAAGACATGTCAAAATCCGACACCGAGGTGCGGGTGCGTTTCGCCCCCAGCCCGACCGGGTTTCTCCACGTGGGGAATGTGCGGACGGCGCTGTTCAACTGGCTGTTTGCCCGATACCACAAGGGCGCCTTCCTCGTGCGCATCGAGGACACGGACGCGGCCCGGAGCCGGCCCGAATACGAAGCGCAGCTTCTCCGGGACCTCCGCTGGCTCGGCCTGGAGTGGGACGAGGGCATCGAGCGGGGGGGCGACTGCGGGCCCTACCGCCAGACCGACCGCTACGCGCTGTACCGGGAATACGCCCGGCGGCTCCTGGACCAGGGCCGGGCGTTTCGCTGCTTCTGCTCCGAGGAGGAGCTCGAATCGGTGCGCCGCCAGCAGCTGGCCCGCGGCGAAACGCCGCGCTACCCGGGCACGTGCCGGGCCCTGGCGCCCGAAGAGGCCGAAGCGCGCCACCGATCGGGCGCGCCGTCGACTGTGCGCCTCAGGGTGCGGCCCGGGACCGTCGGCTTTGCCGACCTGGTGTTCGGCAGGATCGAAATCGAAGCTTCCCAGATCAGCGACCCCATCCTGGTGCGCAGCGACGGGAGCCCCACCTACAACTTCAGCTGCGTCGTCGACGACATGCTGATGAGGATTTCCCACGTCATCCGGGGCGAGGGGCACCTGTCGAACACGCACCGGCAGATCCTCGTCTACGAAGCCCTGGGCGCCGCGGTCCCCCGGTTCGCCCACCTGTCGACCATCCTCGGCCCCGACGGGCAGAAGCTGAGCAAGCGCCACGGGGCGACGTCGGTCGGGGAGTTCCGCGAGCGGGGGTATCTCCCGGAGGCGCTGGCCAATTACCTGGCCCTGCTGGGGTGGTCGCCGCCCGGGGAGGGGAGGGAGATCCTGCCGCTCGGGGAGATCGCCGCGCTGTTTGACCTGACCCGGATCCAGAAGAATCCGGCCATCTTCGACAACAGGAAGCTCGACTGGATGAACCGGAACTACATCGGCCAGGCGGCCGACGACGGCCTCGCCCGTCTCGCACAGGGCTACTTCGTCCGGGCGGGGCTCATCCCCGCCGAACCGCCCGATGCGGTCCGGTCCTGGCTCGAGCGCGTGGTGGCGCTGGTCAAGACGCGCGTCGACCGCCTCGACGAGCTGCCCGGCGAGGCCGCGATCCTCTACGGCCCGCCGTCGGGCGAGCCGGGGCTCGACGGGGAGGCGCGGGAGATTTTGAGCGGGCCCGAGGGCCGCGCCGTCGCCCGGGAGTTCGCCCGGCTGGTGGCGGCGTCGCCGGATCTGACGCCGGAGGCCTACCGGGAGCTGGTGGGGCAGGTCAAGAAGGCCACGGGGCAGAAAGGCCGCACGCTGTTCCACTCCATCCGCGCGGCGCTGACCGGCCGGGGATCCGGCCCGGAACTGGAAAAGCTGATCCCGCTCTACGAAGAGGGGAGCCGCCTGCCGCTCCCCCGCAGGGTCCTGTCGTGCCGCGAACGGGTCCGCGCAATCATCGACGGCAGCGCGACAGCACTATGGCTCTAGCCTACGGCATTCACGCGGTCCTGGAAACGATCCTGGCGTCCCCGGAGAGGGTCGAGCGCATCTGCGTGGAAAAGGGGACCGCGAACCCGAGAATCCGCGAGGCGGTGGGGCTGGCCCGTTCCCGCGGCATCCGCGTTTCCTTCGAAGACCGGTCCTGGCTCGACCGGAAGGCCGGGGGGGCGCGCCATCAGGGCATCCTCTGCTACGCGGCCGAAATCACCCCCTGCGGCCCCGAGGACATCCTCGCGGCCGCCGAGCCGCCGGGGCTCCTGGTCGTGCTCGACGGCGTCGAGGACCCTCACAACACAGGCGCGGTCCTGCGCTCGGCCGAGGCCGCCGGCGCCGACGGTGTTTTTCTGCCGAGGCGCCGCAGCTCGGCTTTGAGCCCGGCGGTCGTCAAGGCAAGCGCCGGCGCCGCGGCGCACGTCCGGCTCGCCCGCGTGGCCAACACGGCTTCGCTCCTGGTGACGCTCAAGAAGAAAGGGTACTGGGTGGCGGGGCTCGACGCCGGGGCCGCCCGGGCCGTATGGGAGGCGGACCTGACGGTCCCGCTGGCGCTCGTGCTCGGCGGCGAGGGGCGGGGGCTGCATCAACTTGTGAAGGAAAAGTGTGATTTTTTGCTCTCCCTGCCGATACGGGGTAGTGTGGGTTCCTACAATGTCAGCGTCGCCGCCGGCATTGCGCTCTACGAGGTTCTCCGGCAGCGGAGGAACCCCAAAGAATAGACGACGAAATACGCGGCCATGCCTGTTGTCGAAATAGAAAACCTGACGAAAGATTTTCTGGTCGGATTCTGGCGGAAGCGCCCGGCGCGTGCGCTCGACGGCCTCAGCCTGCAGGTCCGCCGGGGCGAGATCTTCGGCTTCCTGGGCCCGAACGGGGCAGGGAAAAGCACGACGATCAAGCTCCTGATGCACCTTTTGCGACCCACCTCGGGGCAGGCGCGGATCCTGGGGGCCCCGGTCGATTCCGTAGCGATGCACGGAAAGATCGGCTACCTGCCCGAAAACCCCTACTTCTATGATTACCTGACGCCCGAAGAGCTGCTCCGGTACGTCGGCAGGCTGTTCGGGTGCCGTCGGCCCGAACTCGGGCGCAAGGTCGATGCGCTCCTGGAGACGGTGGGGCTGGCCGAGGCGCGCTCGACCCAGCTGAGGAAATTCTCCAAGGGGATGGTGCAGCGCATCGGCATCGCCCAGGCGCTGGTCAACGACCCGGAAGTCGTGTTCCTCGACGAGCCCATGTCGGGGCTCGATCCGCTGGGCCGGATGGAGGTCCGCCGGATCATCGCGTCGCTGAAGGCCCGAGGGGTGACCGTCTTCTTCAGCTCCCACATTCTTCCCGACGTCGAGGCCCTGTGCGACCGGGTCGCGATTCTCAACCGGGGGAGGCTGCAGGAGGTCGGGGCGCTCGAGGAGATTTTGAAGGTGCGGATCGAGGGGCACGAGATCCTCCTTTCGGGCGCCATTGCCGACGCGGCGGGGGCGATCGGCGTCCTGTGCGACGAGGTCCGGGCCATGGGGGACCGCCTGCGCGTCCGGGCCGGATCCCAGGCGCAGATGGAGGCGGTTCTTTCAAAGGTTTTCGACCTCGGGCTGGAGCTGATTTCGGTCAACCCGATCCGGCCCTCCCTGGAGGACTATTTTTTCCAGGAGGTGCGTGCCGGCGCGCGGCCGCCGGCGGCCGGGTTCCCCGGCGGCAAGGGGGTGGCGTCATGAACAGCGTCCTGGTGATCGCCCAGAACACGTTCAGGGAAAATGTCCGGGACAAGGTGCTGTACAACCTCATCCTGTTCGCCCTGATCCTGATCGTCAGCTCTCTGCTGATCGGCCAGTTGAGCCTCGGGAACGAGGTGAGGATCATCCTGGACCTCGGCCTGGCCTCGATTTCCGTCTTCGGCATGCTCATCGCCGTATTCCTGGGCATCGGCCTCGTCTACAAGGAGCTCGACAAGAGAACCGTCTACGCGCTGCTGGCAAAGCCCGTCCACCGGCACGCGTTCATCCTGGGGAAATACCTCGGGCTGCTTCTGACGTTGCTCGTCAACGTGGCGATCATGACCGCGGGCCTGGCCCTGGCGCTTCTCTACCACGGCGGGGCATCCTGGGGGGCGCTGGTGCGCCTTGTCCCCGCCGTTTTCATGATCTTCCTGTCGCTGGCCATGGTGACGGCCCTCGCCCTGCTGTTTTCGACCTTTTCGACGCCGGCGCTGTCGGCCCTGTTCACGTTCTTGCTCTGGGTGGCCGGTCACTTCGGCAAAGACCTGCTGCGGTTCGGGGAGATTGCCCAATCCGCCGTCCTCCGCTGGATCTCGGTGGGCGCCTATTACGTCCTCCCGAATTTTTCGGTGTTCACCATCGCCGACAGCCGCTACATCACCCTGGACGCGACCTACCCGCTGGCGGCGGATCCGCTGCTCGTCGGGGGCGCCGCCCTGTACTGCGTCCTCTACTGCGCCGTCGTCCTTTCGCTGGCGGTGCTGGTGTTCCTTCGGCGGGATTTCAAATGAAGACGATGCGGCCGGGCACAGCCGGAAGGCCCGCGGCGGCATGTTCCGCGATCGCCCTGGCCGGGGCCCTGGCGATCGTGCCTTTGCTCGGCTGGGTCGAAGCGCGCCGCGGCGATGCGGGCCCGGATCCCGACCTTCTCTACTTCAGCGCGCCCGGGGCCGTACGGAAGATGGCCCTGGGGTACGAAAGGCTCCTGGCGGACGTCTACTGGCTGCGGACCGTGCAGTATTTCGGGCAGAGGGACGCGGCCGACCGCCGGACCGTGCGGTACGGGAACCTGGCCGCCCTGCTCGACATCACGACGACGCTTGACCCCGGGATGATCGACACCTACCGGGCCGGGTCCATTTTCCTCGGGGAGAGCGAGCCGATCGGGGCCGGGGAGCCCGCCAAGGCGGTCGCGCTCCTGGACAAGGGGATTCGGGCCAACCCGGACGTGTGGCAGCTTCGGTACGACAAGGGCTTCGTCCTGTACCTGTACCTGCAGGACTTCCGCGCGGCGGGGGAGGTGTGGCTCGAAGCCGGCCAAAGGCCCGGGGCGCCGCAATGGATGGCCGGGCTGGCCGCGCAGGCCTTCTCCAGGGGAGGGTCGATGGACCTTGCCCGCGCGCTCTGGCGGCAGCAGTACGAGGAATCGACCCGCGAGGATATCCGGGAGAATGCGAAAAACCGCCTCCTGAGCCTCCAGGTCGCCGAGGACCTGTGGACGCTCGAGCGCCACCTGGCGGCCTACCGGCATCGCAACGGGGCCTGGCCCCGCCGCCTGGGGGACCTCCCGGCCCGCCGGTCCGGCCTGTTGCCGGCCGCCGACCCCCTCGGCACGCCCTATGCCTACGACCCGGCCACGGGCGCGGTCGGCCTCGGTCCGCAGTCGAAGGTCGTCTACCTGGAAATCCCCGAGAGCTACCGGGAGGAGTTTTTGCGCACGACCGCGGCCGGTGCGGACTAGTCCGCCACGGTGACGCGGTTCCGGCCGGCGTTCTTGCTGCGGTACAGGGCCTTGTCCGCGGCCGCAATCAGCGCCTGGGCGGTGCGGCCGTGGTCGGGGAACACGGCGACCCCCATGGAGGCCGTCAGCTGGCCGAGCGGCTGGTTCCGGTAGTGGACATCGAGGCGCCCGATGGCCTCCTTGAAGAACTCCGCCCTCTGGCGCGTCACCGTCCCGGTCCCTTCCGGGAGAATGAGCGTGAACTCCTCCCCGCCGAAGCGGCACGCGATGTCCTCGCCGCGGATGTTGTTCTTCAGGAGCGTGCTCAGTTCCTTCAGCAGCAGGTCGCCCGCCTCGTGCCCGAAGGTGTCGTTGAAGTACTTGAAATGGTCCAGGTCCATCATGATCATCCCCAGGGGGCGCTGGTTCCGGGTCGCCCGCCGGATCTCGAGCTCGAGCGACTCCTCCATGAACCGGCGGTTGAACAGGCCCGTCAGGGGGTCGCGGATCGACTGGCTGCGGAGCGTCTCGTGCAGCCTCAGGTTCGACAGGGCCATGGCGATGTGTTCGGCCATGGTCACGGCCATCCGCTGCTTGGTCTCGGTCATCCGGACGTTTTCGGGCTGCATCAGGTGCAGGATCCCGAGCGCCTCGCTCTGGGCCATCATGGGGATGCACAGGTACCCGTTCGATGTCGGGCGGTGTATGTGCCGGCATATCAGGCCGGACCTGGAGTTCTCGACCCAGTGGGTCCGGCCGCGGCGCAGGGCCCAGCACTCCTGCGGGGTGAAGGAGCGTTCGGCCAGGGCCGCCTCCCCCCAAACGGCCACGGATTCGACCAGGTTGCGGGAGGGGGCGATGACGTAGAGCGCCCCGACCTGCACGGGGAAGATCTGCTGCGCCACGCGCACGATGACGTTGTAGGCCTCTTCGGTGGTGAGGCACGCGCGCAGGATGTCGCCCATGTCGTTGAGCAGCGTCATCTCGTGCGTGCGCTCCTCGAGTTCCGTCACCCAGGCCTCCAGCTTCAGGTTCGCCTTCTGGAGCTCCGCCTCGATGGTCTTGCTCTCGGTGATGTCCCGGGCGATCCCCTGAATCGCGGCCGCCTTCCCCCCCCGGAAGACCGGCCGGGTGCTGATCCCCAGGCTGATGCGTTTCTGGTCCTTCGACAGGATCTCCAGCTCGTGATGCAGGGGCACCTCCCCCGCGGTCCGGGGGTCTGTCAGCCTCGCGGCGACGTGCCGTTGCCCGGGCGGGATGACGTCGGTGATGTTCATCCGCAGCACCTCGTCCTGGGTGTACCCGGTGATCCGTTCTATCGCCCGGTTGACCGAGAGCACCCTCCCGTCGAAGTCGATGGTGAAGATGATGTCGCTGGCGTTCTCGAAGAACTCCCGGTAGCGCACGTTGTCCCCCCGCTCCGAGGGGGAGGCGCCGTTGGGGTGCCGCCGTAGGACGCTGCCGTAATTGCGGAACAGATCCGCCAGTCCCGGTTCGGCCTCGATCAGGCCCCCGTAGCTTGCCGCGACCGCCGGGTGGTCCTCGTAGGAGATCTCCGGGTGCGCATCGACCCACAGGTGGGCCGATTTCGTGGTGGCGAGCAGGGCCGTGAGGTATCCGTAGAACCGCTCGCCCAGGATGCGTTTGAGTTCCGCCGCCCATCCCGCCGCATGTTCCGATCTCGAGAAGATCGCCTCGCTCCCGGCGATGACGACGGCGTCGAACACGGCATCCTCCCGGGGCCAGCCGCCCTCCGGGGGCTGCCTCCCCGACAGAAGCCCCCCGGCCTGTTCCGGGCCGAAGGGGGCGCCGTTGGGGCCCCCCTCCAGGAGTTCGCGGATCTGCCGGGCCGCCACCCCCATCCGGAACAGGGTGCAGGCGTGCACTACGGCAAAATACGGGGACGCGCAGTACCGCGCCAGCCGGATGGAAAGCGTTTCCCGGAACCTCTCCGGCAGGGGGGTGTCCGAGTACGAAAGCACGTACTGCCGCCAGAGGCTCTCCAGCAGGGGGGGGGATTCCAGGGCGGGGACGAAATGGGGCGGGAAAAATCCGAGCTTCCCCTCGATTTCGGCCTGCATCTGTCCGGCGGTCCGCCGCGGGGCGGCCGGGGACGCGGACAAGTCCAGGCCGGCTTCCAGGCTCTTCAGGTCGTCCAGCTTCTGCCACAGGGGGTCGAGTTCACCGCCCGGTCTGTTGTTGGTGTCCATGAGGCTTGTTCCACAGGATACATTCGGCCAATCGCGTGCCGCCGGGGCAGGCCTGTATCACGAAGGGCCGTTGTCGTATAAAGGCATAGGGTGAGGGGGACGCCTTGAAGCCTGTCTAGGTCCTGAATCCTAGATTCTGACCAATCCCTGGAAAAACGCAAGGGAAAAATGGGGACGCGGCCCCCCATCCCGGGGCCCTGTCGCCGCCGGTGCTCCGATGCCTCCCGCGGTTCAATGCGCGACCACCACCTTGTTCCCTCCGCTCCCGGCCCGGTTCAGGGCCGCTTCGGCCGAGCGGCGGAGCGATTCCACGGTCTGGCCGTGCTCGGGGAAAACAGCCAGCCCTATCGATGCCGTGACGGTTCCCCCGGAGTCTTCCGGGCGGTTCCCCCGCGACGCGGCCACAAGCTCCCTCAAGCTCTCCGCCCTTTTCCGGGCAACCTCGAGCCCGACGCTGGGCAGGACGAGCACAAACGCCTGCTGGCCGTACCTGCACGCGACATCGCCCTTGCGCACGTTCGACTGCACAAGCTGGCCGATGTCGCACAGCAGCTGGTTGCCCGCGTCGCGGCCGCACTGCTCGACGTAGGCGCCCCAGGCGTCGATCCGGAGCATGAGGACGCTCAGCGGCTTCTGGCTGCGGGCCGAACGGCGGAGCTCGAGCTCCAGGGACTCCTCCATGAAGCTGCGGTTGAAGAGCCCGGTCAGCGGGTCCCGGATCGACTGGCTGCGCAGTTTTTCGTGCAGCCTCAGGTGGGACAGCGCCATGGCGATGTGCTCGGCCATGGCGACCGCCAGCTTCTGTTTCGCCTCCGGCAGCGGGGCGCCCTCGGCCTGGGCCAGGTGCAGGATGCCGATGGCCTCGCTCTGGGCCATCATGGGCACGCAGAGGTAGCCGCTCGGGACGGGGGCGTGCAGGTGCTTGCACAGCAGCCCCGTCCTGCAATCCTCGACCCAGTGGAGCCTCCCCCGGCGCAGCGCCCAGCATTCGTTGGGGGCGAAGGTCATTTCCAGTCCGGCCGTGTCGCCCCATTCGGCCACGGATTCGACGATGTTGCGCGCGGGGCCGATGACGTAGAGCGCCCCTCCCCGGACCGGGAAGATTTCCTGGGCGACCCGCACGATGACGTCGTAGACCTCCCTTGTGTTCATGCACGCCCGGAGGATATCCCCCATCTCGCTCAGCAGGGACATTTCATGGGTGCGCCGTTCCAGTTCTTCGACCCACTCCTCGAGCCTCCGGTTGGCCTCCTTGAGCGCGTCCTCCCATTTCTTGCGTTCGGTCGTGTCGCGCGCAATCCCCTGGATCCCCACGGCCTTCCCCTCCCGGAAGATCAGCCGGGTGCTGACTTCGAGCGTGGCCCGTTTCCCGTCTTTGGCGACGACCTGGATTTCCTGGGCCTCCGGGACGTGGTCGTTGATCTGGCGGTCGAGCATCCTCCGGGCAGCCGCCTGGAATTCCGGCGCTACAAATTGTTGAAAATGCATTTGATAGGCTTCGCTCCTGGTGTAGCCCAGGATCCGTTCCCCCGCCTTGTTGATCGAGGTGATTCTTCCGGCCATGTCATGGGTGTAGACCATGTCGTAGGCGTTTTCGACGAGTTCCCGGTACCGCTGTTCGCTGGCGCGTTTGCTTTCCTCGAGCTGAACCCGTTCGGTCGTATCCCGGAAAATGGCGAGGCCGCCGAGGACCTCCTCTGCGTCGGCCCCGTAGATGGGGCCGTAGTACGCTTCAAAATACCCCTGGCGGGCGGTGCCCGGGATCGTGTAGCGCTTGTCCTTGGAAACCGCCTTCCCCCCCTGGATTGCCGCCAGGAAGTTCGCACCCTCGCCGAGTTCCTCCAGGAAGGGGCAGCAGTCGAACGCATGCCGGCCCAGGGTCTTCTGGGCGCCGATTCCGAGGAGCTTCTCCATGGCCGGATTCCACACGGTGAAGAACAGGTCGCGGTCGAAGGCGACGATGCCGTCGACGCTGCTCTGGACCAGCCGCTGCAGGAGCTGCTTTTCGGCGAGGAAGACCGCCTCGGCCTGCTTCCGGTCGGTGATGTCCTCGATCAGGACCAGGCAGGCCTCCCCGTGCGGGGCGGGCGCGACCGTGCACTGCGCCCAGAACCGCTCCCCGTTCTTCCGCAGGACCTCGACGTCGGTCTTCCCCGAAGGGAGGGAGCCGTCGAGCACCTGGTTGAGGATCTGCAGGCATGTGGCGTCGTTGCCGACGACGGCGGGCATCTCCAGGGGCGGCGCCTGCCACCCGGCGTACCCCAGCTGGTCGAGGAGGGTCCTGTTGGCCCGGACGATGCGGTGCGTCGGGTCGACCAGGGCCATGCCGAGCGGGCCCTCTTCGAGGAAGCTCAAGCCGGTCTCGGGTTTCCCGCCGCCGGCGGGGGCGTCCCCTTCCGGCTTCAGAAGGGACTCTTTTTCGTGCTGCTGGACGAAGCTCTGGATATGGGCGATCTTTTCCCGGAGGGATTCGAGCTCTTCCTCGAGAAGCTTCGGCGGTTTGGGTTCGTTCTCTGTCATGGCCTGCGCTGATTGTCCCGGTTCTGCCCGCGGCTCCAGGGGGGGAGCATCTCCGGAAACGGAACATTCCCCCATCCCGACCGATACCCGGAAAACGGGATAGAAATACCCCATCGGGGCCGCTATCTGATTATCGTGTGCTCGGCACGAAATCTTTAGACAAATCAACCAGTTAACTCACCTGCACCGCCGCGGCGGCCCCGTCCGCGCGCCGCGGCGGGCCCCGTCCGCGCGCCGCGGCGGCCCCTTCCGTCCGACGCATCGGATCCGGACCGGCCGGCCGGTCCGAGGTTCGGTGTCGGTTTGGACCTTCCGGTATGCTATTGTACAATACTGGGGGCCGCCCGTTGGGGCGCCGCCCGAGGTATCGGATCCGCAAGGGAAGTGAAGGCATGAAGTACGAGGGGATGATCTACCGGCCGCCGAGCGAGGCCCAGAGCCTGATCCTGCAGGTGGCCGTCGGCTGCTCCTACAACCGGTGCACCTTCTGCCACTCCTTCCGCGACAGGGAATTCCGCATCAAATCCTTCGAGGAGGTCCGGGAGGACATCGACGAGGCGGGCAGATCCGGCGCGTTCCCCCGGGTGTTTCTAGCCGACGGGGATGCGCTGGTCGTCCCCCAGGCCGACCTGGTGCGCATCCTGGATTACCTGAAGCTGAAGATACGGGGCCTGGAGAGGGTGGGGATCTATGCCAACGCGGTCGATGTCCTCAAAAAGGAGCCGCACGAGCTGGAAGCGCTCAGGGAACGGGGCCTGGGGATCGTCTACCTCGGCCTGGAGACGGGGAACCCGGAAATCCTCCGCCGGATCAGGAAGAATGCCACGGCGCAGCAGATGATCCGGGCCGCGGCGCGGGTCCATGCCGCCGGGATGCTTCTGTCGGTGACCGTGCTGCTCGGCATAGGCGGCGTCGAGATGAGCCGGGCGCACGCGGAGGATACCGGCAGGGTCCTTTCGGAAATGGATCCCGATTTCGTGGGCGCGCTTTCGCTGATGGTCGTCCCGGGGACCCCGATCGCCGAGGAGCTGCGTTCGGGGGCGCTGGTGCTGCCGACGCCCTTCGAGCTGATCCGGGAACTGGAGACGATGATCACGCACTGCCGTTTCACGCGATGCTTCTTCGCCTCCAACCACGCCTCGAACTATCTCCCGCTGCGGATCCGCATGCCCGAGGAGAAGGAGCGCGCGCTCGGCCTGATCCGGGAGGTGCTCGCGCGCAGGGATCCGGATCTGCTCCGCCCGGAATTCATGCGGGCCCTGTAGGCCCGGGAAGAAAGCCCGCCGGGACCGGATGCCCGGAACGGAGGTGTGCCATGACCGCAAGGATGAAGTTCCTGATCGGCGGCGGCGTGATCGTCGCGGCGCTCGCCTTCCTGGCCGCGGTCGGATTCCAGGAGAGCAGGGCCTACTACATCACCGTCGACGAGTATCAGGAGATGCGGGACCACCTGCAGGGCGCGACCGTGAGGCTCGCGGGCGAGGTCGTGGCCGGATCCGTCGACCGGAGCGGGCAGGAGATGGAATTCGTCCTCGGCAGCCGGGCGGGCAGCGTCGCGGTCCGCTACGTCGGGAGCGCCATCATCCCCGACACGTTCACCGACGGTTCCAGGGCGCTCGTGGAGGGGCATATCGCGCCCGACGGCGAGTTCCTCGCCCGCCGCATCGAAGCCAGGTGCGCGTCCAAATACGAAGAGGAATACGGCGACAGAACCGGTTCATAACGATTGGAAGGTCCATGGCCGATTTCGGTACGTTCTGCCTGATTACAGCTCTCTGCCTTTCCCTGTACGCCCTGATCGCCGCCCTGACGGGAGCCTCCCGGCCTCGGGCGGGCATGGTGCGGAGCGCGGAAAACGCCGTGTACGCGGCCGCGGCATCCTCGGCGCTGGCCTTCGGGGCGCTGGCCTACCTTTTGGCGACCGACAGTTTCGCCGTCGCCCATGTCGCCGGCAACAGCAGCCGCGCCCTGCCGCTGTTCTACAAGATCACGGCCATCTGGGGGGCCCACGACGGGTCGATGCTCCTGTGGGTTTTCGTCACCGCCGCCTTCTCGGGCATCGCCGTCTACCAGAACCGGTCCCGCCACCGGGATATGATGCCCTACGTCGTGGCGGTTCTCATGGCGGACCTCTCCTTTTTCCTGTTTTTGAACCTCTTCTTCTCCAACCCGTTCCATCGCCTGGCGGAGGTGTTCCCCGACGGGTCGATCCAGCCCTTCCTCCCGGCCGACGGCTACGGGCTGAATCCGATCCTGCAGCACTGGGCCATGGTCATCCACCCCCCGGTCCAGTACCTGGGGCTGATCGGTTTCCTCGTCCCCTTCGCGTTTGCGATCGCCGCCCTCTTGAGCCGGCAGACGGGGGGCGCCTGGATACGGGCGACGCGCCGGTGGACCATCATGACCTGGATATTTTTGGGCGCCGGGCTCGTCCTGGGGGGCAAGTGGGCCTACGTCGTTCTGGGGTGGGGCGGCTACTGGGGCTGGGATCCCGTCGAGAACTCGTCGCTGATGCCCTGGCTGGTGAGCACGGCGTTTCTTCATTCGATGATCGTCGAGCAGCGGAAGGGGATGCTCAAAGTCTGGAACATCATCCTGGTGATGCTGGCCTACCTGCTCGGCATCTTCAGCACGTTCCTGACGCGCAGCGGCGTCGTCAGCAGCGTGCACGCCTTCGCCGACTCCAATCTCGGCACGTTCTTCCTCGCCTACATGGCCGCGGTCCTGTCCGTCGGCCTCTACCTGGTCTACGACCGCCGCGAAGACCTCCGGAGCGAGCGACGGCTCGACTCCATCCTGTCCCGGGAAAGCGCCTTCCTGTTCAACAACCTGATCCTGATGGTCGCCTGCTTCGCGATTTTCTGGGGCACCATGTTCCCGGTGTTCTCCGAGTGGGTGCGGGGCACGAAGATCTCGGTCGGCCCCCCGTTTTTCAACAGCATCAACGTGCCGATCGGCCTGCTGCTTCTGCTACTGACGGGGGTGGGGCCGCTTTTGGCCTGGCGCAGAACCTCCCTGCGCAGCCTCGGCCGCTCCGTGCGGATCCCCGCGGCTGCGGCCGGCGCGGCCGCCGCGGGCCTCCTCGCCGGGGGGATGCGCAACCCCAGCGTCGTGGCCTGCCTGGCGCTGTGCGCGTTCGTTGCCGCGGCCATCGTCGAGGAGTTCTGCCGGGGGGCCTGGGCCCGCCGCAGGGCCCGGGGGGAATCCTGGCCGAAGGCCGTCGCGAACCTCGTCGGCAGGAACAAGCGGAGGTACGGCGGGTATATCGTTCATTTTGCCGTCGTGCTGATGTTCGCCGGCTTCGCCGGGAACGCCTTCAACCTGGAGGCCGTACAGCGGCTTGAAACCGGCGAGTCCATGCACATCGGCGACTATACCCTGAAGGTGGCCGGGTACAGCGAAGGCGAAACCCCGAACTACGACTTCGGCAGGGTCGCCCTCGAGGTGTTCCGCAACGACGCCAGGATCCGCACCCTGGAGCCGGAAAGGCGCATGTTCAAGACGGGGTCCCGGCAGGTGACGACGACCGTGGCCCTCCACAGCACCCCGAAGGAGGACCTGTATGTCGTTTTCGCCGGGGTGACGGGCGGCGGGAGGGTTTTCGAGATCAGGGCGAACGTCAACCCCCTGGTGTACTGGATCTGGGTCGGGGCGGCGCTGATGGTGCTCGGCACGGCGATCGCGCTGCTGCCGGATCCGCAGGCGGTGTCGGGCCCGTAGCATCCGGCCGCCGGCTGCACCGAGAGAGGACGCACATGGTACTGACGGCATTCTGTACGGCGCTGGTGATGGCCGCGGGCGTGTTTGTCCTGCTGCCGCTGTTTAGGAAATCCGCGGCCGTGGCCGATTGGGGCCCGGCGGCCGGGGGCGGGATCGACACGCTCCTGGAGCGCAAGGAAGCCGTCTACCGCACCCTCAGGGACCTCGAACTCGACTACGCGGTGGGGCGCCTGACCGGCGAGGACTACCGCCGGCTGCAGGCCGACGGCATGCGCGAGGCCGCGGGGATCCTCGGGCAGTTGGAGCGTTCGGGCGTCCCGCCGGATCTGGAGGCGTCGATCGAAAGGGAGATCGCCTCCCGGAAAAGTGCCGGCGCCCCGGGCGCGGCCGGGCCGCCGAAGTCTTCGGCCCGCTGCCCGAACTGCGGCGCGGCCGGCGTCCCGGGGAAAAAATTCTGCGCCGATTGCGGCCATAAACTGTAAACCATGCGGCGGGTGGGTGCACCATGCTAGAGCGATCAGGGCCCGGACACCGGGAAGGCAACCTCAAACGGGGGATCGGCGTGATCCTGGCATGGCTTCTGGCTGCCTGCGGCGCGTTCCCGCAGGGGGCGGGGGTCCTCGAGGGCCGGCTGGTCAACGGCACGGACCCGGCCGCGGCGCCGGCCGGGGTCGCGCTGGAAGTCGTCGCCCCGGACGGGGGGATGCGCATCATCCGCACGGCCGAAACCGACCGGACCGGGGCGTTTAGGATCGAGGGGCTGCCCGAGGAGCCGATGCTGCTGGTGCGCGCCGTCTACGGCGGCGCCCCGTACCAGCAGCACGTCCGCTTCGACGCCTCCGGACATGCTCGCGCCGAACTGGAGGTGTTCGAAGCCACCCGGTCGGCCGAGGGGATACGGCTCGAGGAGATGCAGATGGTCTTCCAGGCCGCCGGCGGGCATCTGGAGCTGCTCGAGACCGGGGTCTTCTCCAACGAGACCCGCCCCCCCCGGACGTTTGCGGACCCTTCGGGCACGGTCCGTTTCAGCAAGGCCCCGGGGATCGAACAGGTGCCGCAGATCCGGGTCACGGCCCCCGGCGCGGCGGTCCCCGTCGTCGGGTCCGTGCTGGAAAGCCCGGACGGTCGGAGCTACTACAGCCTCTATCCCCTCCGCCCCGGCAGGACAACGGTCGACGTGTTCCAGAAGCTGCCCTACCCGGACCGGAAGTACGCCTACGCCAGGACCTTCTTCCACCCGGTCCCCTCGATCGAGATCGGGGTGATCCCCATGGACGTGGAGCTTGCCGGCACGGGGCTCGTCCGGGTCCACGAGGACCCCGGCAAGAATATCGCCGTCTACCGCATCGGGCCGGTTGCGGCCGGGACCGAGGTGCAGTGGGCCTTCTCCGGCGGGGGGCAGGACGCCGCCGGCGGCGGCGGGGCGGAACAGGAGGCGGGGGGGACGCGGATCCGGGCGGTCCCGAACGCGGTCTCGGGCTATGCCGGGGTGATCGCCCCCCTGCTGCTGCTCGGGTTCCTCATCGTCCTCTGGTACGCATCCAACCGCCTGCCTGACGACGGCGCGCCGGGCCCGGGCGGCGGGACGCGCCTGATCAAACAGCGCCGGGAGCTTCTGCTCGACCGGGTCGCCGACCTGGATCGCCGCCGCGAGGCGCAGGCTGTAGGCGACCGGGAATACCGGCGCCGGCGCCGGGAGGGGGTCGATGAGCTGCGGCGCATCTCCCTGCACCTGAAATGACCGGGATTCCGGGGCCGGACCGCCACGGTCCGGCCCCGGAACCCATTCGAGCCTATGCCTATGATTGAAGCGCGGAACGTGGCCAAACACTTCGGCAGGTTTTCAGCCCTGCGCGGGCTGGACCTCCGGGTGCCGGCGGGGGAGTTCGTTGCGCTTTTCGGGAACAACGGCGCCGGGAAGACCACGCTCTTGAGGATCCTGGCGGGTTTGGCCCGCCCCTCTTCGGGCACGGTGCAGGTCGGAGCGCCCCGCCCCTTTGCCCGGGGCGCCATCGGGTACCTTTCCCACGAAACGTCCCTGTACATGGACCTGACCGCGATGGAGAACCTCCGCTTCTATGCGCGGATGATGCGCACGGCCTCGGACCGGGGCTTTCTGCTCGGGCGCATGCAGCTGGTCGGGCTTGCCGGGCGGGAGGGCGAGCCCGTCCGGAATTTTTCCCGGGGGATGCAGCAGAGGCTGGCCATAGCCCGCGCCCTGCTGCACGACCCGGAGGTTCTCATCCTCGACGAGCCGTTTACGGGGCTCGATGCGGCGGGCGCCGACTTTCTGGCCGGGTATCTGGCCGGGGCGCATGCGCGGGGGAAGACGTGCATCATGGCGACCCACGACACCCGGAAGGGGTTCGATCTTGCCGACAGGCTCGTGGTGATCGACCGCGGGGCCGTTGTCCTGGACGAGCGGAAGGCCCCGGCCGGGTACGAGGCGTTCCGGGCGCGGTGGGTGGAGCTCACGAAGTCCTAGCAGGTGCGTATGAAAGAGATATGGGCCATATTCCGGAAGGATGTGCGCATCGAGTTCCGGACCAAGGATTCGCTGATCTCGATGCTTTTTTTCGGGGTCGTCGTCCTGGTGGTCTTCCATTTCGCCCTCGGGCCGCTGGGGGATTCCGGCCGTTCGGTCCTCCCGGGGGTCCTCTGGGTCGCCTTCACGTTCTCCGGGACGCTCGGCCTCAACCGGCTCTTCGCGGTGGAGAAGGAGAACGGCTGCTTCCAGGGCCTGCTCATGATGCCCTCCGACCGCGGGGTCCTGTACCTGGGGAAGATGCTGGCGGCGTCGTTTTTCATGCTGATTTCCGAAGCGGTCCTCTTCCTCGTCAGCCTGGTCCTGTTCAACCTGTCGGTATGGCCGGAGATCCCCTGGCTCCTGCTGGTCTTCTGTCTCGGGACGCTCGGGTTCGCCGCGGCCGGGACGCTTCTGTCGGCGATCGCCGTCAACACGAAGCTCCGGGAGGTTCTCCTGCCGCTGATGCTGTTTCCCGTGGTGCTGCCGATTCTGATCCATGCGGTCGAGGCGACCGACATCATCCTCAACGCGCCGGATTACCGGGGGCTGCGGCTCCCGCTGGCCGTTTTGACGGTGTTCACGGTCCTGTTCGGCACGATTTCCTGCCTGCTTTTCGAGCACGTTCTGGAGGAGTAGCCATGACCGGTAGGGCGATCGAACGTCTGGATGGCCTGCTGGCGGTCCTTGTCTTCGCCGGCATGACGCTGGCGCTGTACATGGCGCTGATCGGGGCCCCCACGGAAAGGACGATGGGGGACATCCAGCGCATTTTCTATTTCCACGTGCCGGCGGCCGTAACGGGTTTCACGGCGTTCGCCGTCAACTTCGCGGCCTCGCTGCTGTATCTGGCCAGGAGGCGGCCCGGGTGGGACGCCCTGGCCCTGGCGTCGGCCGAGGTGGGCATCCTGCTGTTCGGCATGGTGCTCGTGACCGGGCCGATCTGGGCCAAACCGGTCTGGTTCGTCTGGTGGACCTGGTCGCCGCGGCTGACGACCTCGTTCATCCTGGTCCTGCTCTATGCGGCCTACCTGGTGGTCCGCAAAAGCTTCGAGGACCCGGACCGCAGGGCCAAGGTCGCCGCGGTTTTCGGCGTCGTCGCGTTTCTGGACGCCCCGCTGGTGTGGTTCTCCATCCGCTGGTGGCGCGACATCCACCCCTCGCCGATGCTCGAAACCGGGGGCCTGGCGAGCTCGATGCGCCCGGCCCTGTGGGTGTGCCTGGCCGCCTTCGGGCTTCTTTTCCTGTACCTGCTCCGCCGCCGCTACCGCCTGGAGTCGATGCGGCTGAGCGTCGAGCGCCTCGCCCGGCGCGTCGATACGTTCCGATAGGGGTGACTTCCGAAATGGAACCGATGCACTATCTTTTTGCAGCGTACCTGGCGATCTGGATCCTGCTGGCTCTGTATCTCCGCTCGATCCATTCCCGGGAGAGGAAACTCGGCGAGGACATCGCCCGCCTGCGGGATATTCTGGAAAAACAGTAGGGGCGCCGGCGGCGCCGGGGTCAGCTTCCGATCGCGGCGGGAACCTCCGTGCGGCCCTCCGGGGCAAGCCGCGCGATGGCGGCCCGGGTGTCTTCGTCGAGGAACGCCCAGAGGCCGAGCCGCTCGAGCGTCTCCGCGGTCGGGATGCCTTGGGCGCTCCAACCGCGCTCGGCGTAGTAGCTTTCGAGGAGCAGGCGCAGCCGGCCCTTGCGGTGCTCCATGAGCCGCCGGCGTTTTTCCCCGACAGCCATCCCCTCGAGCTCCCCGGGCGCCACGGCGGGATGCTCGGCCAGCTCCCGGTCGTTATAGGCCTCTTCGGCCAGGTACATGGCGTCGTCGGTCGGCCCGATGGCCCGGTCGGGGATCCAGTCGAAGGACCCGGTCCGGGCGCCGTACCGGAGGACGTTGAGCACCCGCTGCAGGTTGATGTCCCTGTCGGTCCGGGCGAAGATCTCCTCCCAGGTAAGGTCGGTTCCCAGCATCCCGTTGTAGAAGTCGGCGTAGAGCTCCTGGCTGGCCGGGTTGATGTAGACATCGGCGTCGGCCCGCAGGGCGGACTCGGGATTGAAGACATCCACCCAGGGGAGTTTGCAGACGCCCATGTTGTCGTTGCCCAGCCGCACCCTCGGGTAGGATACGAGCGCCCGCGCCTTGTCCTGCAGGGTGGGGAACGCCCCCAGCAGGTCGACCTTGATCAGCCAGGCGGCCGCGTGATGGGCGCCGATGTCGCTGGCGGCGGCGTAGGACCCCTGCATCGAGAGGGACCGGTGGGTCCGGTAGAAGGAGAAGGGCAGGTTCTTGGCCTGCATGGCGAAGGATCCGAGCTCGGCCAGGGCGTCCCGCCCGGTGCGTGCGGCGTGCCGGAGGGCGACCCACTCCCGGAGATGTTCGAGCCCCCTGCCGGCCGCCCGGGCCATGCCCGACCTCCCTTCGGCCAGGCGGTGCAGGAATTCGAGGGCGGAGGCTTCGTCCCCCCAACCGAGCGCCAGCCCGTCGCCGTCTTCCGCCGTGAGGTACCCCCGCTGGAAGCATTCGGCCAGAAACGCCATGGTGTTGGCCGCCGAGATGGTGTCGATGCCGTAGTTGTCGCAGTGCCAGTTCGCCTCCATGATGAAGGAGGCGCTGAAAATCCCCAGGTTGGAGCCGAAGCCGGCGGCGGTCTCGTACTCGGGGCCGTCGACCCATACCCGTCGCCCGCTGTGGATGCCGCTGGTGAGCGTCACGTGCCCCCCCTTGGTGCACTGCAGGTTGCAGCCGGGGAAACAGCCGTCCATCCCCCGGTGGTCGAACAGGTGTTCGGCATAGTACTTGCCGCAGATCTGCCCGGCCCTGGGATCCGATCCCGCCTGGAAGTTGCGGACGGGCAGGGATTGGTATTCATCCTTGTTCATGAAGGAGATCAGGCCGGCGCTCCCCTTCCGGTACATCTTCAGGGACCGGGGATCCACCTCCCCGACGATCCTGTGCAGCGCCTCCCCCGCCCGCTTGACCTTTTCCCAGTCGGCCGCCCCGTAAGGGTTGTGCCCGTGGAGGTGGTCGGCCACGACGACGATCGACCGGAGCCTTTTGCGGTGCATGACCGATCCGATCCCGGTCCGCCCGGCCTGTTTGATCCGGAACAGCCCCCTGCCGCCGTCGACCGGCTTGGCCGCGTCATAGTAGTGGCTGTTGATGCAGCCGAAGGCGGTGTTGGCCGCTCCGATGCCGGTGGACATGAAGGCGAGCTGGCGCCGGGCGTACCCGCGCCCGGTGAAGAGCTCGACCACGTCCCTCTCCATGTCGAAGGCCTCGTCCCGGTCGGGGGCCTCTTCGATCGAGACGACGCCCCGGATCGAGTCGACGACGATCATGACGGGGCGGGCCGCCTCTCCCGTTACCTGGAGGGCGTCGAACCCCGCGTATTTCAAAAACGGCCCAAAATGCCCCCCGAAATTGGAGACGCCGGCAATGCCGGTAAGGGGGGAGAGGCTGACGGCCATGGATTTGGCCGTGCCCGGGAACCTGGGGACGCCGCCGAGCGGCCCGTTGGCCAGAATCAGGGGGTTTTCAGGATCCGTGGCCCTGGTCGAGGGCCGGGTGGCCCGGTAGAGCAGGTAGAGGCCCAGGCCCCGCCCGCCCAAAAAGTAATCCCGGACGGGTTCCGGGATCGCGCTGTCGACGATCGATCCTGTCGACAGATCGATCGAAAGCAGCCTGCCGGTGTATCCCCGCCGGATGGGCCCTTTGCTGTAGTGCATGCCTGATATTTCCCGATGCATGGCTCAAATCCATAAAATGAAAAAAGATAAGGGGTTTGGGGCACCGTGTCAAGGAAACAGTCCGCCGGGGCCCGTCCCTGTCGGCGCGGGGGCCCGTCCCTGTCGGCACGGGGGCCCGTCCC
>CAZYXB010000010.1:34460-37757 GCA_964651155.1 uncultured Acidobacteriota bacterium
CCCTGTCGGCGCGGGGGCCCGTCCCTGTCGGCACGGGGGCCCGTCCCAGGCGTTCCGGGAGGGAAAATTCCCGTTCCATGACGGCGGGTGGTCGCATAGAATGGGTGCGCACAACAGAGCGCGGGGGACCATGATGCACAAGACAGAAGCGGAGCACTACTGGGCCGGCGTCTTCCGGCGGAGACGGAACGCAATCCGCCATCAGGCGGGCGACGGCGTGATCCTGTGGCTCGGGCAGGTTCCCCAGCCCCGCAATTACGAGGGGAACGCGTTCCCCTTCCGCCAGGATTCCCACTTCCTGTACTACACGGGGCTGCCGGTGCCGAACCTGGCCCTGCTGACCTATCCCGAGACGGACCGGGACGTATTGTTCGCCCCCCCGGGGGACATCGACGCGGTCATCTGGAGCGGCCCGGGCCCTTCCCGGGAGGAGCTGGCGCGCACGGCCGGCATCGGTGCCGTGGAAGGCCCCGAGGGGCTCGAGCCCCGGCTTGCCGCCGCCCGAAGCCGCGGCGGCAAGATCCGGTACCTGCCCCCCTACCGCGCCTCGGCCGTCTACCGGCTGTGCGGCCTGCTCGGGCAAACACCGGAGGAGGTCGCCGCCGGGGTCAGCCGGCCGCTCATGGAGGCCGTCGCCGCGGAGCGCAGCGTGAAATCCGGGGAGGAAATCGATCAGATCGAGCAGGCCCTGGAGCTCACGGGCCGGATGCACCGGGCCTGCATGGCCGCGGCGCGGCCGGGCGTGCGCGAACGGGAGCTGGCCGGCCTGATCCAGGCCATCGCCCTGTCCGAGGGCCGCCAGCAGGCGTTCGCCCCGATCGTCACCGTCCACGGGGAGGTGCTGCACAACACCTCCTGCGACGGCATTCTGGAGGAGGGGCGGCTGCTGCTGAACGATTCGGGCGCCGAATCCCCGATGCACTACGCTTCGGACATCACGCGCACGTTCCCCGTCAGCGGCCGCTACAGCGGCCTGCAGGCCGACATGTACCGGCTCGTTTTCGAGGTGCAGCGCGAGGCCATCGCCCGGATCCGCCCGGGCGCGACCAACCGCGAAGTCCACGCCCGCGCCTGCAGGGTCCTGGCCGAGGGGCTTCGGGGGATGGGCCTGATGAAGGGGGACGCGGGGGAGGCCTCCGCGGCGGGGGCGCACGCGCTTTTCTTCCCCCACGGGATCGGCCACATGATGGGGCTCGATGTCCACGACATGGAGGACCTGGGCGATATCGTGGGCTACCGGGACAAGGAGCCGCGCAGCAGCCAGTTCGGGCTGCAGTATCTCCGGCTCAGCCGGCCGCTCGAGCCCGGATTCGTGCTTACGGTGGAGCCGGGCGTCTACTTCATCCCCGGCCTGATCGACCGCTGGAAGAGCGAGCGCCGGCACGAGGCGTTTATCGACTACGGCACAGTCGACCGTCTCCGCGGTTTCGGGGGGATCCGCATCGAGGACAATGTGGTCGTCACCCGGGAGGGGGCCCGGATCCTGGGCCCTGCCATCCCCAGAACCATCCCGGAGGTCGAGGAGGCCTGCGCACGGCCTCTCGCGGGGGGCTGGCCCCCGTCCCTGTCCTAGGAATTTTGTTTCAGTCCGGGGCGCCGGGAGGCCGGGACTGGGTCTCGTACACGGCGTCGACGGCCAGCCCCGTGCCGGTCGCCGCTTCCCTGGCAAGCTGGTCGGCCCGCTCGTTCTCCCGGGTGCCGACGTGGCCCCGGACC
The DNA here is from genome assembly GCA_964651155.1 of uncultured Acidobacteriota bacterium. Lineage (GTDB taxonomy): Bacteria > Acidobacteriota > UBA6911 > UBA6911 > UBA6911 > UBA6911. The sequence continues at coordinate 36,177 of CAZYXB010000010.1, forward strand.
CACTGGAACCGGACGTTGTGGACACTGCAGAGCTCGAGCAGCCGTTCCCACAGGTCCGGGTTGACGGCCGCTTCCTTCTTGTTGCGCCGCCACCCGCTGGCCTGCCAGCGCAGCGCCCACCCCTTTTCCATCGCATGCACGACGTACTGGGAGTCGCTGTAGACCGTGACGCGGCACGGCTTCCTTAGCGCCTCGAGCCCCTTGATGACGGCGAGGATCTCCATGCGGTTGTTCGTCGTGAGGCGGAATCCCCCGGAGAGCTCCTTCCGGCGGTTTTTGTAGAGCAGTATCGTGCCGTATCCCCCCGGGCCGGGGTTGCCGCTGCAGCCGCCGTCGGTGTAGATCTCGACTTCCGCGAGCGCCTCGGCCCGCAGCCTGGCTGATGTTCCCCCGACGGGTCCGGACAATGCACACACGGCGTAGGCCCCCCTAGTGGTTCAGGATCCCGGCCGCATCCCGGGCCTGCGCGACAAGCGGCAGGGAGATCTTCCGGGCTTCGGCCGCCCCGCGGCGGAGTACCTCGTCGAGGTATTCGGGCCGGGTTTCGAGCTGGCGGCGGCGCTCGCGCGCCGGGCCGAACCTGTCCATGAAAAGGCGGTAGATCTCCTTTTTCACCTCTCCGTATCCCAGCCCCCCGCTCCGGAATCGGTCGGCCCATTCCTCCCGGGCCCGGTCGTCGGAGAAGAGCTTCAGCACGGCGTAGAGGATGCTGGTTTCCGGGTCCTTGCGGTCCCCGACGGAAGCGGAGTCGGTGACGATGGAGTAGATCTGCTGGCGGATCTCCCGCTCGGGCGCGAACAGCTCGATGGCGTTGTTGTAGGATTTCGACATTTTCCGCCCGTCGCGCCCGGGGACGGTCGCCACGCTGTCGGGGATGAAGGCCTCCGGGATGGTGAACAGCTCGCCGTAGGCGTTGTTGAAGTAGGCGGCGATGTCGCGCGTGACCTCGATGTGCTGCCTCTGGTCCTGGCCGACGGGGACGCTATCGGCCCGGACGATCAGGATATCCGCGGCCTGCAGGACCGGGTAGGCGAACAGTCCGTGATCGGCCGAGATCCCCTGCTGTACCTTGTCCTTGTAGGCGTGGCAGCGCTCGAGCAGCCCCATGGGGGTGACCGTGGTCAGGAGCCACTGCAGCTCGCAGACCTCGGGGAGGTCGCTCTGCAGGTAGACGGCGCAGCGGTCCGGATCCAGGCCGAGCGCCAGGTAGTCGGCCGTTGTGCTGCGGGTGAGCTCGAGCATCCGCGCCCGGTCCCTTATGGATGTCAGGGCGTGGTAGTTCGCCAGGAAGTAGAAGCACCGGTGCCCCTGCTCGATGAACTGGAGGAACTGCTGGACCGCCCCGAAATAGTTGCCCAGGTGGAGGTTGCCCGAGGGCTGGATTCCGGAGACGATGGTTTTCGTGTCTGGATGGCTCTTCATGGTATTTTCTTTCAACGATGCCCGCGATTGTACGTATACACCACCGGGGGGTGGTGGCACGTAGGCGGAGCCCCCCGCACCCATGCGGGGGGAACCCCGCACCTATGCGGGGGGAACCCCGCACCTATGCGGGGGGAACCCCGCACCTATGCGGGGGGA
>CAZYXB010000010.1:37857-82262 GCA_964651155.1 uncultured Acidobacteriota bacterium
ATGCGGGGGGAACCCCGCACCTATGCGGGGGGAACCCCGCACCTATGCGGGGGGAACCCCGCACATAGTCGCACCTCGATCCCGGTTTTGCAATAGGGGTTGTTCGGGATTATGCGCCGCGGCCGGTTGGTGCCGCGGCGGCGCCGGCACGGAGGCACTGCCCTGGGACAGGCGACGTGCATTGACTCAAAAAGCTGTTCTATCTATAATTTGTGGTCAGGAATTTTCATTGCGGGAGGACGGTCATGTTTTGTTCGAGGTTCACCAGTATTATCGCCTTTTTCGGCCTTGTGGCGGCCGGCGGGATGTTTTCGCCCTGGGCGCCGGCCGCGGACAACCGTGACGAGATCAACTACTACAAGAAATGGGTGGAGGAGGACGTCCTCTACATCATAACCGAAGACGAAAAGGCAACGTTCCAGGCTCTGCGAAACGACGAGGAGAGGGAGAACTTCATCGAGCAGTTCTGGTTCCGGCGCAATCCAACCCAGCGCCCCGGCGACAACCCTTTCCGCGAGGAGCATTACCGCCGCGTCGCCTATGCCAACCAGCATTTCGCTTCGGGCATCCCCGGCTGGAAGACCGACCGTGGGATGATCTACATCAAATACGGCCCCCCGGACCAGATCGATTCCCGCCCCACGGGCGGGCTCTACTACCGGGAGTCCTACGAGGGGGGCGGGAGCACGACCACCTTTCCCTTCGAGAAATGGTGGTACCGGCACATCGACGGATTCTCCGAGGACGTCGAGATCGAGTTTGTCGACCCCTCCTTCAGCGGCGAATTCAGGATCGCCATGCACCCGGACGAGAAGGATGCGCTGCTGAATGTCCCCAACACGGGCCTGACGACGGTCGAGGCGGCGGGGCTGGCCGACAAGAGCGACCGCCTTTCCTACAACCCCACCGCCTGGTTCGACCACGAGAACCCCCAGACGTGGGGGCTCAGGATGAGGGATTCCCCCTTCAACCGGATGGAGCAGTATTTCAACGTGCAGCGTCCGCCCGCCATCAAGTTCGAGGACCTGAAGGTCGCCGTCTCCACCCGTGTCAGCTACAATCCCCTGTCCTACAGGATCCGGACCGACTACCTGAAGCTGTCCTCGGACAAGATCCTGGTCCCGATCACGGTGAATATTGAAAACCGCAACCTGGAGTTCAGGAAGGAGCTGAACGTCAACCGGGCGTCCATCAACGTCTACGGCATGGTCACGACGCTTACGGGGCGGATCGCCTGGGAGTTCGAGGAGGAGATCGCCGCCGAGTTTTCCGACGAGAATTTCGAAATCGGCAAGAACCAGCAGTCGCAGTTCCAGAAGCTGATCTCGCTGCCGCCGGGGCAGCGCTACAAGCTCGACATGGTGCTCAAGGACGTCAACAGCGAGAGGATGGGCCCCCGCACGGTCGCCCTGGTCACCCCGAAATACGATGCGGGGAATCTGCAGTCGAGTTCCCTCATCCTCGCACGTTCGGTCAAGCAGGCGCCCCAGAGCCTCGACCGGCTGGACCAGTACGTCCTCGGGGACCTGAAGGTCGTGCCCATGGTGAGCCCGGAATTCGTCCCGGAGCAGAGCCTGATCCCCTACGTGCAGATCTACAACGTGGCGATCGACCAGACGACGCTGAAGCCGTCGCTCGAAGTGACCTATACCATGAAGAGGGGGCAGGATATCGTGGCCGAGGTGCAGGATCTGACCGGGTCCTCCGTCCAGCTGTTCTCCGGGGAGCGCGTGGTGCTGCTGACCCAGATCCCCCTGGAGAACATCCTGCCCGGGGACTATACGCTGGAAATCTCGGTGCACGACGCCATTGCCGAAAGCACCCACGCGGTATCGACGGATTTCAAGATCCTCGAGCCGGACCCCCAGCACCCGTTAACGGACTTTTAACCGGTCGGCCCGCGCCCCGGAATGGGCGCCGCGGCGCCGCCTGCCGATTCCCGGATACGCGACTGCGGCTATTATGGACGTTTCTATCGTCATTCCCTCCTGGAGGGGACGGCAGCTGTTGGAGTCCTATCTCCCATCGGTCCTCGCGGCCGCGGCGCACTACCGCCTCGACGGGGGGGGCGGCACCGAGATCATCGTCGTCGAGGACGCGGGCGGAGACGACACGGCGGCGTGGCTCCGGTCGCGCTATCCCGGCGACGTCCGCATCGTCGAGCACGAGCGGAACCGGGGCTTCTGCCTCGCCTGCCAAAGCGGGTTCGAATGCGCCCGCCACCCCGTCGTACTGCTTCTGAACAACGACGTCCGCCCCCGGGCGGACTGCATCGCCCCGCTGGTGGAGCACTTCGGGGATCCCGGAGTCTTCGCCGTGACCGGGAAGATGTACAACCAGAAGGGGGATGCCTTCTGCAACGGGGGGAAGATCGCCGAATTCCGGCGCGGGATGTGGAGCGGCTACCTCAACTACGACGTCGACGCCCCCGTCCGGGACCGGTCGCTGCTGTCCTTTGCCGCCATCGGGGCCTTTTCCGCCTACGACCGGGAGCGGTTCCTCGCCATCGGGGGGTTCGATCCCCTGACGGCCATGTACGAGGATATCGAAATCTCCTACCGGGCGTGGAAGAGGGGATACCTGGTGCGGTACGAACCCCGCGCCGTGGCCTACCACGACGCCGGCCAGACCATGAAGCGGCGCTACCGGCGCGGCGGGGGGGACGTCCTGGCCCGGCGCAGCCGCATCTGGATGCACTGGATCCTGCTCGACGACCCCGGGATGTTCCGGCGGCACCTGGTTTCGATCCTGGCGCGCCTGGCGACGAGCTGGCTGTGGCTGGACTGGCCTTTCTACTGGGCCGTCGCCACCGGGCTCGCCAGCCTCGGCGCCATACGGGGAAAAAGGCGGGAGAACCGGCTGAAGGCCAAACGCACGGACCGGGAGCTGTTCGAGCTCCTGGAGCGTTTCCGCAAGACGGCCCCGATAACGATACGCACTGTCTGAACCCGGCCTGCCCGCGGGCGGAGGATCGACCTCATGGAACCTGTTTCGGCCACCATCATCACCTGCAACGAGGCGCACGCGGTCGCCGATGCGCTGCGGTCCGTCTCCTGGGCCGATGAAATCATCATCGTCGACAGCGGCAGCGCCGACGCCACCCTCCGGATCTGCCGGGACTATACGGATAAAATATTTCATAGGGACTGGACCGGTTTTGCCGATCAGAAAAACCATGCCGTGGACCGGGCGTCGAACGACTGGATCCTTTCGATCGACGCCGACGAAAGGGTCGGCCCCGGGCTCCGTGGGGAAATCGAGGACGCCGCACGGGCCGGGTTCCGGCTGCGGGGGTACAGGATCCCCCGCAGGGCCTTTTTCATGGGGCGCTGGATACGGCACGGAGACTGGTACCCGGATTGCCAGATGCGGCTGTTCGACCGGCGGCACGGGCGGTGGCGGGGCGGGCGGGTGCACGAATCGGTGGCGGTCGAAGGCCCCACGGGGAGCATGCGGGGGGAGATCCTCCACTACTGCTACCGGGATTTTTCGGAATACCTCCGCAAGCTCGAGCGCTACAGCACGCTCGCCGCGCTCGACTGCAGGGACCGGGGCCGCAGGGCGACGCCCTGGGCGCTTGTCTCGGGCCCGTTGGGCGTCTTCGCCAGGGCCTACCTCCTCCGGCGGGGGTTTCTCGACGGGGTGCCCGGGTTCGCCGTCGCGGCGATGGGGGCCGTATCGACCTTTTCGAAATACGCCAAGCTCCGCGAGCTGGAGCAGGGGGCCCGGGCCCCGGGCGGCACGGGCACGCCCGGGTGATGCGAGAAATGCCGGGTGCGGCCCCCCGCTTTATGGTACTCTGACCGGGCCCGCCCGGGCGGGGGATGTCGGAATTTTCACAATGCGGGGAAGCGCCATGGCTCCGAAATCGCCTTCCGGCCTGAAGCTGATCGCTGCAAACCGGAAGGCATTCCACGAATATCACATCCTGGAGACGCTCGAAGCCGGGATCATTCTGACCGGGACCGAGGTCAAGGCGATTCGCGAGGGCCGGCTCAACCTCAAGGACAGCTACGCCCTCGTCCGCGAGGGCGAGGCGTACCTGGTCAACTGCCACATCAGCCCCTATTCCCACGGGAACCGGGAAAACCATGATCCCACCCGCACGCGCAAGCTTCTGCTGCATGCCGTGGAGATCCGCAAACTGATAGGGAAGACCCGTGAGAAGGGGCTTACGCTGGTTCCCCTGCGCGTCTATCTGAAGCGGGGCAGGGTGAAATTCGAGCTGGGCGTGGCCCGGGGGAAGAAGCTGTACGACAAGCGTGAAACGGAGCGCCGCAAGGAGGCGGACAAGGAGGCCCGGGCGGCGATCAAGCAGCGGCGGTAGCCCGCCCCGGACGCCAACACACCCATCCATGATTCGGAGGAGATGCATGCAGATAGAGTACGAGCCGGGAACGTTCGGCCAGATTGCCTGTGACAATCTTGTGGTTCCGATTTTCGAAGGGGAGACCGCGGCATCCCCGCTTGTGAAATCCCTCGACGCGGCGACCGGCGGTTTCGTCCGTTCCGCCCTGGCTTCGAAGGAGTTCAAGCCGGAAAGGAACCGGGTCTGCAGGCTGCACAACCCCAGGGGGCTCAAGGCGCGCTCCCTGCTCCTTGTCGGCGCCGGAAGCAAGCAGGATTTCCGGCCGGCGGGGCTGCGCGAACTGGCCGGCACGGGAATCCGCGCCGCCAGGTCCAGCTTCAGCCGGACGGTCGCCTTCCTCTGCCGGGGGGTCCCGGAACCGGGCCTGGCCGCCCAGCTCGCCTCCGAGGGGGCGCTCTACGCCGATTACGAATCCAACTTCCACAAGACCCGCGACAGGGAGGACGAAGGCGTCCGGAGCCTCCGCCTCCTTTTCGAGAAGCCGGTTCCGGAAGGCAGGGCCGCAACGGGCATCCATCGCGGAAGCGTCATCGGGGAAGCGACCAACTACACCCGGAAGCTCGTCGACGAGCCCTCGAACATACTGACGCCCTCCCGGTTCGCCGAACTGGCCCTCGAAGCGGCGACGGGCGCGGGGCTCGCGGCGCGGGTCCTGGACCGCCGGGAGATGGAGGCGCTGGGGATGCACGCGCTGCTGGCGGTCAGCCGCGGCAGCGCCGAGCCCCCGAAGATGGTGATCCTCGAGACTGCGGCGGCGGCGCGCAGAAGGGGGCGCCCGCCGCTGGCTCTGGTCGGCAAGGGCGTGACCTTCGACAGCGGGGGGATCTCCCTGAAGCCGCCCGAGAACATGCACGAGATGAAGGGGGACATGGCCGGGGGCGCCGCGGTGCTCGGCGCCATGGTCGCGCTTGCCCGGCTCGGCGTCCGCAAGCCCGTCCTGGGGGTGATCCCGCTGGTCGAGAACATGCCCGGCGGCCGGGCCACCCGGCCCGGCGACGTGGTCCGGTCCTTCCTGGGCAAGACGATCGAGATCGTCAACACCGATGCCGAAGGGAGGCTGATCCTGGCCGACGCCCTCCACTACGCCCGCACGCAGGGCGCCGGGCGCATTCTGGATATCGCCACGCTCACCGGCGCATGCGTCGTCGCCCTGGGGCACGTCAACGGCGGCATGATGGGGACCGACCAGAAGACCATGGACCGGCTGCGCAAAAACTGTCCGGTCACGGGGGAGGGGCTGTGGCAGCTCCCCCTGTGCGAGGCCTACCGCAAGGCGATTCGCAGCGATCTGGCCGACGTGAAGAACGTCGGGGACCGCTGGGGCGGCGCCATCACCGCGGCCAAGTTCCTGCAGGAGTTCGCCGAGGAGACCCCGTGGGTGCATCTGGACATCGCCGGGATGGATTTCGAACGCGACGGCAGCCCGTTCGCGTGCAAGGGCTCGACCGGTTTCGGGGTGCGGACCATGGTGTGCCTGGCCGAACAGCTATAGCACACGCCGGGCCGAGGTGAGGCGCAGCGCCCAGCCGATGGCCGTCATCATCCCGTCGGGGCGCGCGGTCCCCCGGCCCGCGATGTCGAAGGCGGTGCCGTGGTCGACCGAGGTCCGCGGGTAGGGCAGGCCGAGGGTGACGTTGACCGCCTCGCCGAATCCGATCAGCTTGATCGGCGCCAGGCCCTGGTCGTGGTACATCGCCAGGACGACGTCGAATTCCCCGTTGTAGGCCCTCCAGAACAGGGTGTCGGCCGGCAGCGGCCCGTCGATGTGCGCCCCCGGGAAATCCCGACGGGATTGGGCGATTGCCGGCCCGATATGCTCGGCGTCCTCCGTGCCCAGTATCCCGGATTCCCCCGCGTGGGGGTTGAGCCCCGCCACCGCGATCCTGCCGCAGGGGAGGCCCATGCGCGGGAACTCCGTCAAAATCAGCCTCAGCTTCTCCAGGATCAGTCCGGTGCGGATGCAGGCCGCCACCTCCCCTAGCGGGAGATGGATGGTGGCCAGGACCACCTTCAGCCTCTCGGTCAAAAAGCCCATGGCGAACTCCCGGACGCCCGAGAGGTGGGCCAGAAACTCGGTGTGCCCCGGGAAGGCGTACCCCGCCTCCTGGAAGAATTTCTTGTGCAGGGGGGCCGTGACCATGGCGTCGAGCCGGCCGCGGCTGCACGCCCGGTGGCACTCGAGGATGTTCTGCGCCGCCGCCTCCCCCGTGGCTTTCGATCCGGCGCCGGCACGGACCTCCCCCGGGGGGATGTCGACGATGCAGCGGTCCGGGAAGGGGGCCGCGTCCGGCAGCTGCCCGGGGGACACCCGTTCGAATTCGAAGGGGAGCCCCAAGGCCGCGGCCCGCGACCGCAAAAGGTCGTAGCCGCCGAAAAGGGCCATGCGGCAGCCGGTGCGGAACCGGGCGTCGCCGGCCGCACGCAGCGAGATTTCCGGGCCGATTCCGGCCGGATCGCCGGTGGTGATCCCCAGGCGGGCCTCGGTGGCGGCGATCAGCCGGGCGCTCGAAGAATTCGGCAACAATCGGGTCCCCCAGGAAGAAATCGAAGGAACGCACCCGCATTTCTGGCGATGGGGCCGCCCTCGGGCGCCGTCACGGGGCGGGCGCCGTCACGGCACGGACTATTCCAGATCCACCTCGTCGGGCTCCTGGTCCTCGTTCTGCTTGTACATGTACTTGATGACGTGTTTGAGGATCAGAAGGTTCGGGCCGTCCGTGCGGTGCACTTTGATGCAGTTTCTGTCGTACCACTCGATCACGCCGCGTATCTCCTCGCCGTCGGTAAGCTTGACGATCATCGGGGTCTTCGCGGCCATCTGTTTGATGTAATAGTAATTCTCCGCGTTGGTGACTTCGGGCGGAACCTTCTTTCGGGGCACCGTTCCGTAGCGGGGCATCTGGTCCTTGATGTCTGACAAACTAGGGCGAATAAGTTTCCGGTTGACCATGAATCCTTCCTCCGGTGGAGGCATATTAGTACTGTTGCGATCTTCCGCTGGCGATTCAGTTGCAGATGAATTTGCGAAAGCGTGCGATCTCTTTTGGTTGCTTACAGGAAATTGTAGGCTTCTAATGCGGCTTTGACAAGTGAAAAGTAATTCGCTAAATTTACTGGGTACTGGGTTTACTAAAAATGATCCTTCCTAAAGCGACGATGGGACTTCGGGGTGTTTTGTGCGTGTGGCTGCTTGTGTGCCTCTGGCCGGGGCCCGCCCGGCCCCAGGAGCAGCCCGGGGAGGCTCCGGTCATCATCCGCGACACGGATATCGCCGAAGGCGTCCAGGCCGAACGACCCCCCAGGGAGCAGGATCCCCGGGAGGCCGACAGAAACGTCGACGTGGGGAACTTCTACCACGGGAGGGGAAATTACGTGGGGGCCATCGGCCGCTACCTGGACGCCCTGGAGTACAATCCGGATTCCGATCGCGCCGCTGCGGCCCTGGCGCGGGCCTACCAATCGCTCGTCGGGTCGCTGGCGTCGAGCGAGGACGCGCCGGGTTTGATCCGCAGGGCCGTCCATACCTTCGAAACATACCTCCGCAACAACCCGGATTCGGCCAGGTTCGACGACATTCTGGAAAAAACGGAAGCGCTGCGGGAGCGGGGCCCCTCCCCGCCCTAGGCCGGCCGCGGTCCGGCTACGGACGCCGCCGTAGCGACAGATACATGGATTCCAGGGCGAGCGGGCGGTTGACGTTGACCTGCAGTTCCCCCTTCAGGTTCCGGACGGCTTCGATGGCGGACACGAGGGTCGGCCGCGGGGTGGCCGCGGCCAGTTCCCGGAGCCGTTCCATCATGTCGTCCTGGCCCACCCGCGCGGGCGCAACCGAGGCGTAGTACGTATCCTCGAGCAGCGCCGCAACCGCATCGAGCCACGCCGGAAACGCCGCCTTGTCCTTGCCGATCTGGGCTGCGAGTCCGCTGGCCTCGGTGAAGCCGCGCCCCCCGAGCAGGAGGGCGACGAACCGGAAGGCCTGTTCCCGGGTTTCCCGGTAGGCGGCGGTGTTGAACGCCAGGGCTGTTTCGAGGCTGCCGCCGCTGAGGGCGGCCGCCAGGCGGGCGTCCTCCGGGGCCAGGCCGCCCCGCGACAGAAGATGCCGCTCGATCGCGTCCCGGGGTATCGGGCCGAACTGCAGCAGCCGTGCCCGGGACCGGATGGTGTCGCTGAGCAGGTACGGGTGCGCGGTTACCAGGATCATGACGGTGCGGCTCGGGGGCTCCTCGAGCGTCTTCAGCAGGCTGTTCTGCGCCTCGAGCGTCATCCTGTCGGCCGGGTCGATCACGACCAGGCGGCATCGGGCTTCGAAGGGCTGGAAGGCGACCTCGCCGGCCAGTTTCCGGATCTGGTCGATGACGATGGCCGTTTTTTCCGGTTCGATCAGCCGGACGTCCGGGTGCCCTTGCATCCGGAGCCTGCAGTAGGCGCAGGCGCCGCAGGGCCCGTTGTCCTTCGCCCGCGCGCACGCTCCGTGACGGCTCTCGAGGATGGCGCCTATTTTGCGGCAGGCGGCGCACGCGCCGCACGCCGAAGGATGGTCCGGGGAAAGGCAGTTGAGCATCTGCGCCAGGATAAGGGCCAGCGTGCACTTGCCGACCCCGGGGGGGCCGCCGAAAATCATGGCGTGCGGCAGTCGCTTCTGCGCGATCGACTTCAGGAGGACGTCCACGACGCGCCGGTTTCCGATGAATTGTTCCAGAGAGATCGTTTCTGCCATGTCACCGGCCCGGTAGGATCCAGGAGTCCACAAGCGGCGCGATGCGGGAGAAGACCTCGTCGGGGGTCCCCGCGGCGGAAACGACGTGGATGCGTTCGGGCCAGCGGCGGGCCAGGTCGAGATACGCCTGCCGGACCCTGCGGTGGAACGGGAGGTCTTCGGCCTCGTAGCGCCCCTCCGCTCCGGCGGCGGGGCAGGCGTCGTTGCGCCGGCGGGCCCGCGCAAGCCCCATTTCCGGGTCCAGGTCGAGCAGGAGGGTCTTGTCCGGTTCCCGTATGCCCACCAGCCGGGTCAGCTCCTCGACCGCGGGGGCTCCGATGCCCCGGGCGCCGCCCTGGTAGGCCCGCGTGGCGTCCTGGTAGCGGTCCGACAAGACCACCTGCCCCAGTCCCAGGGCCGGTTCGATCACCTCTTTCAGGTGCTGGTACCGGTCGGCCAGATACAGCAGCAGCTCGCAGACCGGCTCCAGGCGCCCGACGCCGGGCGCGAGCAGGACCGCCCGGAGGGATGTGCCGAATTCCGTCCCGCCCGGCTCCCTGGTCACCCGGCACGGCACCCCCTTTGCCTCCAGGTGCCGCCGTGTGCGCTCAATCTGCAGGCTTTTGCCCGCGCCTTCGATCCCCTCGAACGTAATGAACACTCGGAATCCTTGCCAGTTGCAGCGCTGATCTTTACAATAGGCCTCTACCGGCAGTGCCGGATCGGGTCCGGAGAAGCCCGGACCCGACCAGAGTAGCAAAGCGGGACGGACAACTCAACGCGAATTCTCCCGACTGCCGGACGCGTCGGCGCGTATGCCCGGGGGGCCGCAATGGACGGTACGATAGAACGGAATCTGCACGCGGTCCGCCTGCGGGCGGCTGAGGCCGCACGGGCGGCGGGCCGCGCGCCGGGCGATGTGACGCTTCTGGCGGTTTCGAAGACCTTCCCCGCGGACGCGGTCGCCCGCGCGGCCTCGGCCGGGCAGTCCGATTTCGGGGAGAACCGCGTCCAGGAGGCCGAAGGCAAGATCGCGGCCCTGGCCGGGCATCCCGGGCTGCGGTGGCACCTTGTGGGGCACCTGCAGGCGAACAAGGCGCGGCGCGCCGCGGAGCTGTTCGACCTGGTCCATTCCGTCGACAGCGTGCGGATCGCCGAGAGGCTCAACCGGCACTGTCTGGACCTGGGGAAGCGGCTGGAGGTGCTCGTTCAGGTGGACCTGGGCGGGGAGGCGGCCAAGTTCGGGGCGGATCCCGGCAGGGTGCGGGATATCGTCGAGGCGCTGTCGACTCATGAAGCGCTCCGGCTCCAGGGGCTGATGACGATCCCGCCCTACTGCGAGGACCCGGAGCGGGCGCGGCCCTTTTTCGCAGGGCTCCGCGCCATCAGGGACGCGCTCGAGGCCGAGCAGCCTGGCTGTCTGGGGCTGCGGCACCTGTCGATGGGGATGAGCCACGATTTCGAGGTGGCGATCCGGGAAGGCGCCACGATCGTGCGGGTGGGAACCTCCATATTCGGGTCGCGCCGCTATGACTGACGCCCCGCTGTTCGCGCGCGAAACGGAACTCGGCCTGGAAGTCAGGCTGCACGTCCAGCCCCGTGCCAGGCGGTCGGAAGTCCTGGGCGTCCACGGCGGGTCCCTCAAGATACGGGTGACGGCGCCGCCGGTCGAGGACGCGGCCAACCGGGCCGTCGTCGCATTCCTGGCCGGTTTCCTGGGGATTTCCAGGTCGAGGCTCTGCATGCTGTCCGGCGCCCGGTCCAGGGACAAGACGCTCCGGATACGGGGCATGTCCCTCCGGGAATTTTTGGATCGGCTCGAGGCCTGAAGCTCCGGGCGCGCCCGGGGGCGCCGTCAGGGCCGCCGGGCAAGCCGGACCACCACGACGGTGATGTTGTCGGGGCCCCCGCCCCTGTTGGCGGCGTCGACCAGGCTGTCGGCGATGTCCTGGATTGTGTCGGCCGGCGCCGACAGCGCCAGGGCGATCTCGCGGTCGGTCAGCACGTCGGTGAGCCCGTCGGAGCAGAGCAGGAAGGTGTCGCCCTCCGATGCGGCGTCGCTGGTGAGGTCGACCTCCACCTGCGGGCAGGTCCCGATGGAGCGGGTGATCAGGTTCTTCTGGGGGTGCCTGGCGATATCCTCCTTGGACAGGATCCCGTTTTCGTACAGGGGCCAGACCACGGAATGATCCTGGGTCAGCTGCCGCAGGGTCCCGTCGCGGAGCAGGTACGCCCGGGAATCCCCGACCTGCGCGATGTGGTAGAGGCCGCCGGAGAACGCCAGGACGGTCAGCGTGCTCCCCATGCCCCGGAACTCGGGCTTCTCCATCTGGGCTTCGTACACGCGCGCATTGGCCTCCTGGACCGCCCGCCGCAGCAGGTCCGGGTCGGGACCTGCTGCGGCTTCGGCGAGGGCGGCTTCGACGGTTTGCGCCGCCAGCTGGCTGGCAACCTCGCCGGCGGCGTGGCCGCCCATGCCGTCGGCCACCAGGAAGGCCCGATGCCGACTGTCGACGGCATAGGCGTCCTCGTTGGAGCTTCTGACCTTGCCCCGTTCGCTCCTGGCTCCGTATTCCATGTGCAATCGATCACCCCGATGTGGTAGAGGCCGCCGGTGTGCCGAATCAGACGAACGCCTATATACTAGTATTGTTCGTCTTCGATTCAAAATGAAAAGAGGGGCGCGGCACCGGCGGCGCCCCTCCCCGCCGGCGCCGCGCCGCGGCCTGAAAGCCCCGGCGTTTGCCTGCGGGCGTTTTATGGTATGATCGGTTTTTTGAGCGTTTTCACTCTGAGGTTTGCCATGGCTTTATCTACGAAATGCGGCACCGGGTTGTTCCTCGGGCTGCTGTGCCTGGCCTCCGGCGGCCTCGCGCCGGCTCACGCCGGCGTGTCCCCGGCCGTCCAGGAAGCCTACAGGGCCCAGTACGTCAACAAGGCGATGTTCATGAAAATCCCGATCTACTCGGCGCGGCAGGTGGTCGACGTCGGCGGCGGGTCCTTCCGGGCCGTGCCGCAGACGACCCCGCCGGTCTACAAGGTCGGCGACCAGTTCCGCATCCTGCGCATCGATTTCGGCCGGGACGAGATCAAGTTCCGGCTTTCGGGCATCACCTCCCCCGGGGAGGCGGAAGTCGTCTACAAGTTCCCCTCCGAGCTCGAGGAGGCCTTCCCGGGCCGGGAGGCGTTCGACCGCGCGCTCGAGGGCACCTTCACCGAGGGGCTGCGCTACGCCGATATCGAGCAGGCCAGGATCGGATTCCTGGAAGGCGAGTTCGACCGTTCCATCGACCGGCTGGCGGAGGCGGCCTCGTCCGACCGCGCAACCGTTCTCGCCAGGGTGGCCCCGCTGATCCCCGATTACCGGGAGGTGCGCGGCGAAAGGGACGCCCTGGCCGCGGAGGTCGAGCGGATCTCCGCGGAGCTCGCGCGCGCCAAAGCCGGCACTGCAGGCCTCGAGGCGAAACTCGGGGAGCGCGAGGGTGAGATCGCCCGGCTCCAGAGCGCCCAGGCCGCGATGCAGAAGAACCTGGCCGGTTCCGGGGGCCGGATCGAAACGCTCGAGGCCCAGCTCCGGGAATCGGCGGGCAGGGTGAGAACATTCGAAAGCGAGATCGCGGCCATCCGGCGCTCGTTGGACGCGGAAGCCGGCAGCAACCGCGACCTCACCCGGAGCAACGCCGAGCTGGCCGAGCGGATCCAGGGGATGCAGGCGGACCTCCGGGAGCGGGAAGCCGCCAACGTGCGGCTCGCCGGGGAGATCGAAGGCCTCAAGGCGGAGATCGGCGAAAAGGAGAGCACGATACGGACGCTTACGTCGAACAAGGATTCCCTCGGCAGGCAGTATGTCGAGATGAAGGAGGAGAAGGAAAAGCTCGACGCCTTCGCCCTGGCCGTGCGGTCGCTGCGCACACGCATCGTCGAAGAAAAGACCGGGAAGGGGTTCTACGAAGCCCGGGCCGGCGTCTATGCCGGGGAGGTCCTGCTCGGACACCTGCAGTGGAGCGTTCCGTCTGCCCTCGCCCACAACGAGAGCAAGGCCGCCCGGGCGACGTTTCGCGCCGAGTCGATCGATGACGTCAAGGTGGATCCGGGGGAACGGCAGCTTTTGCGCACCCTGGGGGAGCGGCTCCAAATCCGGCTCGATCTCGAGCCGGGGTCCCCGTCGATGGCCGTCGACCCCGGGCAGGAGGGGGGCGCGCGCGAAATCGGGGAGCGGCAGGAGTTCACCTGGGAGTGGCACATCCGCAACGGCGGCACCCAGGATTGTCCCGTTGTGCTCGCAGCCCACGTGCAGAACAGGCATGGCGAGGCCGTTCCGCTGTTGCGGAAAGGGCACGTCATCGCCGCCTCGAACCCGGTCCGCCTGATCCGGTCCTACCTCGAACCGGTCCCGATGGCTGTCGGGGCCGTCCTCGGGTTCCTGCTGTTCGGCATCGTCGGCATCTTCCGCAAGCCCGCCCGGCGCCGCCGCACGCCGCCGGATTCCGCCGCCGCCGCCGCGCCGCGCGTGAACGCCAAGAAGCTGTGATGCCTCCGGCCTAGGGCCGCCCGGCGGCCCTCACCGCCCGGCGCCCCGCACCTCGATGGTCCCGGTGAGCTCCCCCCAGGCCCGGACCCGGAGGGCGTCGGCCTCGTTGAGGAGCCTCAGGCGGTAGGTCTTGCTGCGGGTTTCAAGCTTCAGGCTGCTCCCCTCCAGGATCAGGACCCCGAGCGCCCCGTAGGTTTCGTAGAAGCCGTGGCCGGTTTCCGCCGTGGTATACTCCACCCCCTCTTCGGTGAAGCGAAGCTCCCCCCGGCATCCGGAAAACAGGTGCGCGTGCTCGGCCGGAAGCCGCGCCCCCGGGACCGTCATCGCACGGGCCTTGTACTGGAGGTCCTCCACCATTGCTGCAAGGCGCCCGGGATCGTAGGAGCCGGATCCGCCCAGTTCCAGGGCTTTTTTCAGGTGGCCGGCCGCGGCCGCATACTCCCGCCTGTGGTAGTCGTACAGCAGGCCGAGGTTGAGGTGGGCCGCGGCGTTGCCGGGGTTCAGGCCGAGGCATCGTTCGTAGTGGGCCATGGCGTCGTCGAGCCTGCGGCCGGCCTGGAGGCAGGCGCCGAGGTAGAAATGCGCCTCGTCGCTGCCGGGGTCGATCTCGAGCACCCGGTTCCACTGTTCGATGGATGCGCCGTAGGAGCCTCCGTGAAACAATCCGAGGGCCGACTGCCGGATCCCGGGGAGTTGCTGCTGCGGCGAGGGGGCGGCGTTCCCGGCTCCGGCGCCGGTCTGCGCCTCGGCCTCGAGCCGCGCGATCGCCTCCTCGGCGCTTGCCAGGCGGGCCCGGCTGTAGAGGTCCCCGGGAAAATACTCCAGGATCCTGAGGAAGACCCCGCGCGCGATGCCGGGATCGCCGGCGGCGATGCCGGCATCTCCGCGGCTTTGCAGCAGCTCGAGGATCCGCCCCTTTGTCTCGGCCGCGGCGGTGCCCGCCGGGTCCAGCCGCCCGACGGCCTCGGCGGCGTCGAAGGCGTTGGGCGTCTCCGGAGGCAGCAGCCGCCCCGCTTCGATGGCGGCCTCCGCCCGCTCCTTCCACTCGGCCACCTGCCGCTCGAGGTCCCGGGCGTCCTCCTCGATCCGGGCCCGGATGTCCTCGAGGCGGTCTTCGGTTTCGGCGTCGTAGTGCAGGACGAGGGAGAGGTTTTCGTACTGCGTTCGGGCTTCGGCCCACTCCTGACGGGCGTAGGCGCTCTCGGCCCGCCGCCGGAACTCCACAGCGAGGCCGGTCCGGACATCCCGGGCATAGGCGTTGGCCGGGTCGATCCCCAGGATGCGATCGGCACAATAGAGGACATTGTACTGCTCGGGGGGCGGCAGGAGGATGGCCTCCTCCCGGGCGGCCTCGAGCTTCCGGCGCCAGGCGTCTATCTCGGCCTTCTGGGCGGCCGAGAGCTGCGAGCGGACCGGCGCCAGGTCCCAGTGCAGGTTCCGGGTCGTGGAGGGCCGCACGGTGACGTCCCGGGACAGCTCCGCGTACCCGTCCCGCTCCGCGCGGAGGCTGTGGGTGCCGCAGGGCATCTCCGGCAGCGCCAGCGGCGTCTCCCCGCGCGGCACCCCGTCGATGGTGATGCGCGCCCCGGGCGGGGTCGTCCGGATGACCAGGGTGCCGTGTTTCGGCTTCCAGTACTGGTAGAGGAATGCGGAGGCAAACGCCAGGGCGAAGGCGGCCGCCGCCCACAGCAGGCCGGTGCGGAGCGTCTTCGGGCGCGCGGCCTCCGGGGGCCGCGGGGCCGGGCCGTCCTCGGGCCTGCAGGGGGCATCCCCGGTCGGGTTTGCGCCGCGGTGCGGGCGTTGTTTCATCGGATTCGGCTTTCCGCCAGGGGGCGCGGGGCGCGCCCCGGCAATACCGCGGGTCAGGGGAGGGAGAACGTCTCCCGCGCGAGGAACTCGCCCCCGCCCGGACGGCCCAGGACCTTGCCTTCCCGCGCGATGATCTTGCCGCGCTGCAGAACGATCCAGGCGGCGCCGCGCACGCGCATCCCTTCATAGGGGGTGTAGTCCGAACGCGACAGGATCTGGGATTTCGTGAGCGTGGTATCGGCTTTCGGGTCGAAGACGACCATGTCGGCGTCGCTCCCGACCGCCAGGGTCCCCTTGCGCGGGAACAGACCGAACAGCTTGGCCGGGGCGGTACAGGCCAGGTCCACCAGCGTGCACGGGCGGATCCGCCCCGCGTGCACCCCGGCGGTGGCCAGGACCGACAGCCGCTCCTGGATGCCCGGGAGCCCGCGGGGGGCCTGAAGGTAATCGTCTCTGCCCAGGTCCTTCTGCCCGGAGTAGTGGAACGCCCGGTGGTCGCTCCCGACGACGTGGATGTCGCCGCTGGAGATGGCCTTCCAGAGCACGTCCGCGTGCCAGGACGGGCGCAGCGGCGGCGTGCAGTAGTACCGGATCCCCTCGGGATCGGCGTAGCCGTCGGCCGAAAGGGTGAGGTAGTGGGCCGCGGTGCCGGAGAAAACCGGCAGGCCCCGGTCCCTGGCTGCCTTCACTTTTTCGACCGCGTGCGCCGACGACAGGTTCGCCAGGTACACCGGCGTCTTCGCTATTTCCGCCAGGCCCAGGGCGAGGGCGGCCGCGAGCGCTTCGGCCTCGGGCGGGCGGGCGGCCGCCAGGTGGCGCACCGACGTCCTGTCGTCCGCCCTGAGCCGCTGTGTAAGCAGGCGGATCACATCCCCGTTTTCGGCGTGCACGCACGCCAGCGCCCCGGCTCCGGCGGCGCGCTGGAAAAAGTCGAGCAGGTCCCCGTCCCGGACCGCGCGGTCCCCGCAGCCGTCGAGGGGGACATGGAAGCTGGTGACGCCTTCCCGGACGGCCGCCGGCATCTGGCCCGTCGTCTCCTCGCTGATGTCGCCCAGGGCGAGATGGAAGCCGTAGTCGACGATGGACCGGGATTCCGCCTTGGCCCTCCACGCGTCGAGCGTCTCGAGGAGCGACGCGCCGGGGGCCTGTTCCGCGTAGTCGACAATCGTGGTCGTCCCCCCCGCGGCGGCGGCGGCGGTGCCGGTCTCGAAATCGTCGACCGTGGTCATCCCGTCGCACTGGACGTCCATATGGGTGTGGACGTCCACCGCGCCGGGCAGGACCCATTTGTCCGCGGCATCGATGATTTCGCTGGCGATTTTGGAGATCTCGCTGCCGATTTCGGAAATGACGCCGTTTTTCACCAGGAGATCCGCCTTGTACATGTCCGTGGCCGTGATGATGGTGCCGTTTTTGATTAAAGTCGTCATATCGCTCTCCCGCATGGTTGGAGGGGATGTCGCCAGGGGCGCAGGAAGCGCCGCCGGGCCGATGCCCGCATTCTAGCGGATGCCCGCATTATAGCAGAGCCCGCGCGCCGTGTCCCGGGCCGGGGTTGCCGCCGGGGACGGATCAGGGGGTGAATACGCGTGAAAAAATCGTGTCGACGTGCCGCAGCTGCCGTTGCGGGTCCATCGCCGACCGTATCCGGTCCTCGGACAGAACCGCCGTGATCTCGGGGTCTTCGAGCAGGACCTCGAAAAAATCCCTCCCCTCGTCCCACACCTTCATGGCGCACCGCTGGATCCAGCGGTAGGCGTCCTCCCTTTGGACCCCGTCGCGCGTCAGCTCGAGCAGCAGTTGTCCGGAGTAGGCCATCCCCCGGGTCAATTCGATGTTGCGGAGCATCCGGTCGGGGTGGACGGTCATCGTCCCGATGATGGCCGTCATGGCCCGGAGCATGTAGACGAGGCACCCGGTTGCGTCGGGCAGGATGACGCGTTCGGCCGAGGAGTGCGAAATGTCCCGTTCGTGCCACAGCGCGACGTTCTCCATGGCCGTGACCGCGTACCCCCGCAGGAGGCGGCTGAGGCCGCTGACCTGCTCGCATTTCACCGGGTTGCGCTTGTGCGGCATGGCCGAGGACCCCTTCTGCCCGCTGGCGAACGGCTCTTCGACCTCCCGGACCTCCGTGCGCTGCAGGTGCCGTATTTCCGTGGCGAATTTGTCGAGCGAACATCCGGTGATGGCGATCGCCGACAGGAGCTCGGCGTGGCGGTCCCGCTGCAGGGTCTGCGTCGAGGCGGGCGCGGGCCGCAGCCCCAGGCGGCGGCACACCCGGGCTTCGACATCCGGGTCCAGGTGCGCAAAGGTCCCCACCGCGCCCGAGATCTTCCCGTAGGCCACCCCCCGGACTGCACGCCGGAGCCTCTCCCGCTGCCGCCCCAGCTCGTCGTACCAGACGGCCAGCTTCAGCCCGAAGGTGGTGATCTCCGCGTGCACGCCGTGGGTGCGTCCCATCATGACGGTCCTGCGGTGCTCGAGGGCGCGCTCCCCGACGGTCTTTCGCAGCCCGTCGAGGGCCTCGAGCATTTTCCCGCCGGCCTGCTTGAGCTGGATCCCCCGGGCGGTGTCGATGACGTCGGTGGAGGTGAGCCCCCAGTGGATGTAGCGCGAATCGGGGCCGACCGATTCGGCGACGCTCGTCGTGAAGGCGATCAGGTCGTGGTGGGTGGTCTGTTCGATCTCCCTGATCCGCGCGACGGAAAAGGCGGCCCTGTCCTCGATGGTTTTCATCGACTCCTTCGGGATCCACCCCTTCGCCGCAAGGGCGCGGCAGGTCTCGAGCTCCACCTGCAGCCAGCAGCGGAACATGGCCTCCTCCGACCAGATTCGGGCCAGGTCCTTCGGCATGTAACGGTCGATCATACGCGGTTCCTCGGATGTCTGCGGTGTCCCCGGAGGCCATTATAGACGCATCGGGGCGCCCGGTTCCCATTGTTTCGCGCGTCCCGCCGGCCCTAGTAGCAAAACGTCTTCCCGATCCGGTCGGCGGCGGCCAGCTCGATTTTCGTCTGCGCCGAGGCAATCCGGGAGCGCGCCTCCAGCGCCCGCCGGGCCGACAGCTCGGCCAGCTCGGGGAGGTTGTTCTGCTTGCTGAGGTGGGCCAGCACGACGTGCGCGGCGCTGCCGTCGAAGTCGTTCTCGAGAAAATGCGCGACGCTGTCGTTCGACAGGTGCCCGCGCCGGCTCATCACCCGCTGTTTCAGGGCCCAGGGGTAGGGCCCCGCCTTGAGCATCTCTACGTCGTGGTTGGATTCGAGGATGATGGCGTCGCACCCCTTCAGCCGCTCCAGGCAGAGGTTGGACAAATACCCCAGATCCAGCGCGATGCCGATCTTCACCCCGTCCTTCTCGATGACGAAGCCGAGCGGGTCGGCGGCGTCGTGCGGGATGGAAAAACCGGTGAACCCGATGCCGCAGACGTCGAAGGGGCATCCGGGGGAGATCCGCCGGTGTTTTTTCGGGTCCAGGATGATGCGGGAATTCTCCAGCGCCCCGTCGGTCATGAATACGGGGATGCCGAGGGATTTGACGAAGGGCCCGACGCCGCGGCAGTGGTCGGTGTGCTCGTGCGACACGACGATGGCGGAGATGTCCCCGGGCGCCACCCCGGCCTCCCCGAGCCGCCGCACGGTCTCCTTCCCGCTCAGCCCCACGTCGACGAGGACGTTCGTGGCGCCGTCGCTCACCAGCGTCGTGTTCCCGGAGCTGCTGCTGCCCAGCAGCGTGAAACAGAGTCCCATGCGCTATAGGTCCATCGCCACGGTCTTCAGGTTTTGCCCCTCCCGGTTGCCCAGTGCGGTCAGCGTGAGGCAGGATGCGTCGAATATCCTGTTGGCCAGGTCCCGGATCTGACGGGCCGTGACGCGCTCGACCGCCTCCAGGATCTCCTCCAGTGTATAGAAGCGCCCGTGATATAGCAATTGCTGCGCGAGGTTCGACATGCGGCTGCCGGAGCTTTCCAGGCCGAGGACGATCGATCCCCGGGTGTTCTGCTTCGCCCGGTCCAGTTCCCGGTCCGGAACCAGCCGCTCGCGGAGCCGCGCGCATTCCCGCAGGGAGAGCTCCACGACCTCGGCGGCCGTCTCCGGAGCGGTGCCGGCGTAGACGACCAAAGACCCCGCGTCCCGGTACTGGTAGAGCGCCGCGTGGATGGAGTAGACCAGGCCCCGCTTCTCGCGGATATTCTGGAACAGGCGGGAGCTCATGCCCCCGCCCAGGATGTTGCCGAGGAGATGGGCGCAGTAGCGCTCCTCGGACGCCACGGGCGGGGCGGGCACCCCGAGGCACAGGTGCACCTGTTCGAGGTTCGCCTTGCTCCGGATGGTCCGGGCGGCCCCGGGGGCGGGGGGGGGGCCGGCCTCTTCGGGCGCCCCCCGCCCGAGGTCGGAGAAATAGCGTTCGGCGAGCGCCGCCACGTCGCGGTGGCGGATGTTGCCGGCCGCCGTGAGGATCATGTTCGATGCCGTGTAGTGCCGCCGGAAGAACTCCCGGATGTCGGCGCGGGTGACGGCGCCGACCGTTTGCCTGGTCCCCGTGATGGGACGGCCGAGCGGATGCCCCTTCCAGAAGCTCTCCAGGAAAAGGTCCTGGACGAGATCCTGGGGGGAGTCCTCGACCATGTGGATCTCCTCGTAGATGACGTTGCGCTCGCGCTCGATTTCCGCGGCGGGAAACGCCGGGTTCCGCACCATGTCCGCGAGCAGGTCGAAGGCGACCGGCAGGTGCTCGTCGAGCACCTTGGCATAGTACCCGACGTACTCCTTTTCCGTGAAGGCGTTCAGGTGGCCCCCGATGGCGTCGATCGTCTCGGCGATCCGGGCCATGGAGCGCCCGCGCGTCCCCTTAAACAGAAGGTGCTCGATGAAATGGGCCAGGCCTGCATGGCCGGGGGCCTCGCCCCGCGACCCGCTCCGGATCCAGATGCCGATCGACGCGGAGCGGAGCTGCGGCATGGCTTCGGTCGCCACGACAAGGCCGTTGCTGAATTCTTGTTTCCGTAGGTTCATGGCGCTGTGTCGACTCCAGAAGTTCCCTGTGTACCACGGCGGAGGCCTGCCGCGCTCCAAAAAATGATCCCGGGCGCATTTTTCCCTCCGGCGGCGTGCGGCCTCAGTCGGGCCGCCTGTGGAAGCGCAGGGCGGCAAGCCCCAGGATGACGACGCCGAAGACGGCCAGGGCCGCCATCTCCTGCCACAGGGCGTCGAGCCCGGTGCCCTTGAGGAACAGGCCCCGGACGATCTGCATGAAATACCGCAGGGGGTTCAGGTAGGTGATGACCTGCACGGCTCCGGGCATGTTCCGGATGGGGAAGGCGAAGCCGCTCAGAAGCATCGCCGGCAGGAAAAAGAAGAAGGTCGACATCATCGCCTGCTGCTGGGTGCGGGAGATCGTGGAGATGAACAGGCCGATCCCCAGCGTGGAGAGCAAAAACAGCAGGGCGGAGACCAGCAGCAGCCCGACGCTGCCGCGCAGCGGGGTGCCGAAGACCAGCAGCGCCGCGGCGACGATGAAAACCGTCTGGAAGATGCCGATGATGGCAAACGGCAGCAGCTTGCCCAGGATCAGCTCCACGGGGCGCAGGGGGGTCACCATCAGCTGCTCCATTGTGCCGATCTCCTTTTCCCGCACGATGCTCATGGCCGTCAGCATGACGGTGATCAGCGCGATGATGTTGACGATCACGCCCGGCACGAAATAGACCCGGCTGGCCAGGTCGGGATTGAACCAGACTCGGGGCAGGGCCACCGGCGCCGGCGCGTCGGCCGCCACCGGGGCGCCGCTCTCGGCCGTCGGCCGGACCCGGAGGGCGTTTTCCCGCCCCCTGGCCACCTCGGCGGCGTGCCGGGCGACGATCTCCGCCGCGTACGCGCTCAGGATGGCGGCGGTGTTGGAATTGGTGCCGTCGACCAGGACCTGGACCGCCGCGGTGTTCCCCCTGTGGACGTCCCGGGAAAAGCCGGGGAGCACCCGGATGACGGTCTGCACCTCCCCGCGGTCGACCAGGGGCGCGACGGACTCCTCCCGCTCCGGCGCGGCGACCACCACGAAGTACTGCGATCCCTCGAAGGCCGCCAGCAGCGCGCGGCTCTCCGCCGAGCGGTCCAGGTCCATCCAGGCCGCGCGGGTGCTCTGGACGTCGAGGTTGACCGCATAGCCGAACAGGACCAGCTGCAGCAGCGGGGGGCCGATGAGCAGGGCCCGGAGGCGGGGATCCCGCAGCGTCTGGTTGAATTCCTTGCGCACGATTTCCCGTATCCGTTCCCACATGGCTCTCATGCGACCCTCCGGCTCATTTTTTTCGTCGTGACCCAGAAGACCAGGGCGGCGTAGGCCCCGAGCAGGAGGACCTCGGCCCAGAGGATCTCCATCCCCACCCCGCGCAGGAAGATCCCCTTGAGGATGGTGATGAAATACCGCGTGGGGAACCAGTAGGTGACGACCCGGACCGGCAGGGGCATGTTCTCGATGGCGAAGACGAACCCCGACAGGAGGAAGGCGGGGAGAAAGGATGTGAGCATGGCCATCTGGTAGGCCATCATCTGCGAACGCGACAGGGCCGACAGCAGAATGCCCCACAGGAGGGCGCCGATGAGGAAGAGCCCGCCGGTGGCGGCCAAAAACAGGTAGCTGCCGCGCATCGGCACCCCGAAGACGGCAACGCCGATGACGATGGTGAGCGCCATGTCGGTGATCCCCAGGGCGAAGTAGGCGCTCATCTTGCCCAGCGCCAGCTCCGCGGGCCGCAGCGGGGTCGACAGCAGCTGCTCCATCGTCCCCATCTCCCATTCCCGGGCCAGGGTGAGCGAGGTCAGCAGGGCCCCGATGATCATCAGGATGAGGGCGATCAGTCCCGGGACGATGTAATTTTTGGATTCGAGGTCGCTGTTGTACCAGACCCGCAGCCGCCCGCTCAGGGGGGGGTCCTGGCGGCTGCCCGCGCGCCGGTCCAGGGCTTCGGCCCGGATGGCCTGCCCGGCCGACTGGAGGATGCTCCGGGCGTACCCGAGGGCGATCGAGGCCGTGTTCGAATCGCTGCCGTCGAGGATCAGCTGGACCCCGGGCGCTCTCCCGGCGTCGAGTTCCCGCGCGTAATCCGCAGGGATGACGACGCAGAGCGTGACGGCGTCGCGGTCGATCTGCCGTTCGACGGCCGCGTAGCTGTCGACCGTGCCGAGGACCTGGAAGTAGCGCGAGCCGTCGAAGCGGGCGGCGAGTTCCCGGCTTTTGGGGCTTCCGTCCATGTCGTAGACCAGGGTGGGGATGCGGTCGACGTCCAGGGTCAGCGCGTAGCCGAACAGGAGGATCATCAGAAGCGGGAGCGCCAGGGCCATGATCAGGCTGCGTGGGTCCCGCAGGATGTGCAGGAATTCCTTCCGGGCTACGGCGCGGGTGCGTCTCAGGTTCATGGTTCCTTCCGTTGCTCCGCCTCGATGGTGGCCACGAAGATGTCCTCCATCGACGGATCGATCGCCTCCAGGCGGTTGACGGTGATGCCGCTGTCCTGGAGCGCCCGGCGGATCGCCGGCATCGCCGCCGCGGGGGGTTCGCGGAGCGAGACGTGCAGGCCGCTGCCGAAGACGGCGACCTCGGCGACGCTGTCGAGGCGCTCCAGTATCTGCATGCTCCCGAGCGGGTTCGAGGATTCCAGGTCGAGCAGGGGGCGCCCGGCGAGCTCCCTCTTCAGGGCGGCGGGCTCCCCCATGGCCACGATCCTCCCCCGGTGCATCAGCGCCAGGCGGTGGCAGTACTCGGCCTCGTCCATGTAGTGGGTGCTCACGAAAATCGTGTGGCCCCCGTCGGACAGTTCGTAGATGAGGGCCCAGAAATCGCGCCGGGCCAGGGGGTCGACGCCCGATGTCGGCTCGTCCAGGAACAGGATCGGGGGGCGGTGCAGGATGGCGCAGCCGAGCGCCAGGCGCTGCTTCCATCCTCCGGACAGGGTGCGGGTCAGGGAATCCTTCCGGTCGTCGAGCCCGGCCATGGCGAGCACGTACTCCTTCCGCTGCCGCCTGTCGGGCCTGGGCACCCTGTAGATGCCGCTGAAGAAGTCGATGTTCTCCTCGACGGTGAGGTCGTCGTAGAGGGAGAATTTCTGGGACATGTAGCCGATATGGTGCCGCAGGGCCCCGGCCTGGGTCGCGACGTCGAAGCCCCCAACCCGCGCCTCCCCCCCGGAGGGTTCGAGCAGCCCGCACAGGATCCGGATGGTGGTCGATTTCCCGGCGCCGTTGGGCCCGAGGAACCCGAAGATCTCACCCCGGAGCACCTCGAACGAGACGTGGTCGACGGCAGAGAAGTCCCCGAAAGTTTTCACGAGGTCCCGCACGGTGACCGAAGGTTCCCGGCTCTGTGAGGCCATCATTGCTGTGCCGCCCCCCGGGCGCCGTCCGCGCCGGTTTTGCCCATCAGGTTGATGAACGCGTCCTCGAGGGAGGGGCGGATCCGCTCGACGTCGACGGGGCCGAGCCCCTCCCCTTCGAGGTCGGCCCGGATGCGTTCCTCCGAGGCCCCATCCGGGGATAGGAACAGGTGCAGCGCCGCCCCGGCCGGGGCCGCGCTGACGACCCAGGGGAGGCTCCGCAGGCGCCCGAGGCACGCCCGCAGGTCCGGGGCGACGACCCGGTAGCAGGGCTCCGCGATGCCCGAGCGCAGCTCCCCGGGCGGCGCGCACAGGACGATCCGGCCCTGGTAGACGAGCCCGACCCGGTTGCACCGTTCGGCCTCGTCCAGGTACGAGGTCGTGATGCACACGGTCATCCCTTCCTGGACCAGCCGGTAGAGGATGGCCCAGAAATCGCGGCGGGAAACCGGGTCGACCCCGTTGGTCGGTTCGTCCAGGAACAGGATTTCGGGTTTGTGCAGGAGGGTGCACATCAGGGCGAGCTTCTGTTTCATCCCCCCGGAAAGCTTCCCGGCGGCCCTGTGCCGGAAGGGGGCCATGCGGGTCATCTCCAGAAGCCTTTCCTCGAGCGGCGCCTGGACGGCCCTTTTCAGCCCGAACAGGTCCGCGTACAGGCGCATGTTCTCCATGACGGTCAGGTCCGCATACAGTCCGAAGCGCTGCGCCATGTACCCGATCCGGTCCCGGACGGCGAACGGGTCCCTGCCGACATCGTACCCGGCCACCCGGACCCGCCCCCCGGAGGGTTCGAGCAGCCCGCACAGAAGGCGCAGGGTGGTGGTTTTGCCCGCGCCGTCGGGGCCGACCAGGCCGAAGATCTCCCCCCGCCCGATTGCGAGCGACATCCGGTCGACGGCCGTCACCCGGCCGAAGCGACGCGTGAGGCCCGAAGCCTCCACCACGATGGGTGCGCCTGAAGCCATGGCCGATGCCCTAGTCCCTCTCCAGCAGTATCTCCGCGCTGGCCGGCATGTTCAGCTTGAGTTCCTGGCGGGGGTTGTCGACGTCCACCTTGATCCGGTAGACGAGCTTGACCCTCTCTTCCTGCGTCTGGATCTGTTTGGGCGTGAACTCGGCTTCGGACGCGATGTAGGACAGGCGCCCCTGGTAGACCTTGTCCGGGTAGGAGTCGGTCGTGATCCGCACCTTCATCCCCAGCCGCACCCGCCCGTGATCCTGCTGGCGGATGTATCCCCGCAGCCACGGCCGGCCGATGTCCCCCAGCGTGGCGATGGTGGTCCCGGCGGCGACGATTTCCCCGGCCTCGGCCGATTTCTGCAGGATGATTCCGTCGATGGGCGCCGCCACCGTGCCGTCGGCGATGACGGTGTCGATCAGGCCCACCTGCGCGCGGGCCTGGTCGATCTGCGCGCGGCGGGTATCGGTCTCCTGCTGCTTTCTCCTGATTTCGAGGCGCGACGCTTCGGCCTGCCCGAGGGCGGCCCGGGCCTGATCGAGGGCGGCGCGGGCCCGGTCGATGTCCTCCCGCCTCGGGCCCTCCCGGACCAGCGACAGCCGCTGTGCGGCCTGTTCCAGGGCCGCCTGCGACGCCGTGAACTGGGATCGGTAGCGGTCGTACTGGGACGCGGTGATGTCGTCGTTGCCCAGGAGCGTCTGCGCCCGTTCCCAATCCTCGCCTGCCAGCGCGTGCTGGCTCTCGGCCTGCCGGACCATGGCCTCGGCCTGCCGGATCTCCTGGTCCCGCGACCCGGCCAGCAGCTGGTCGAGGCCCGCCGAGGCCTGTCTCACCTGGGCCCCGCGGGCGGAGATGTCCGCCTCCAGGGACGCCCGGAGATACTCGATCGCCGTCAGGTGCTGCGCCAGGGACGTTTCGGCCACGCGAAGGGCCGCGGCCTCCCGGGCGCGCTGCATCTGCTGCTGCTGCATGTCCAGGCGCGCCAGGATGGCGCCGGCTTCGACCGAATCCCCCTCCCTGACGGGGAAGTCGACCAGTTTACCCGGGACTTTGAAGGCGATATGCACCTGCGTGAACTCGATGTTCCCCGAAAGGAGGATCCTGTCGTCGTCCGCCCCGTTCCAGAGGCTGCAGCCGGCGACAAGGAGGCCGCCGAGCAGGGCGGCCAGGGCTGCCGCGGGGATAGGTCTGCGGGTACGCTTCATGGGTTTGTGCCTCCTGAAATCATCTGCGCGATGGTGCCCAGCGCGCTGTAGAGATCAATCCGGGCCATGCCGTGGGCGAACAGGGCGTCGATCCGGTTGGCGCGGGCGCGCTCGAGCCGCGTCTGGGCGCCGGTGGCTTCGATGCTGCTCCCCACCCCGGCTTCGAAGCGGCGCTCGGCCTGTGCGAGCTCCTGCTCGGCCAGCAGCAATCCCTCCCCGGCGGCGGCGACCTGCAGATCGGCCGATTCCAGGCTGTCCAGGGCCAGGCGGATGTCGAGCTCGATCTGCGCGCGCAGGTCCCGGGTTTCGGCCTCGAGCTGGCGCAGCCTGGAGGCGCTTTCGGCCCGCCTGCCGTCGGTGCGCCCGCCGTCGAACACGGGAACCTGCACGGAGAACCCGTAGGTGCGCGTCGGGACGGCGTCGTCGATGCCCGATCCTATGGTCCCGTACTCGGCGAAGAGTCTGACCGACGGCAGGCGCTCCATCCGGTCGGCGCTCTGCTCGAGCCGCGCCGCCTCCTCCCGCTCCAGCTGGGCCTTCCAGTCCGTCCGCCGCTCCAGGGCGGTCTGGAGCGCCTCCCGGAAATCGTGCACCGCTTCGGGCACGTAGGCCATGGCGCCCGAAGGCTCCACCCTGAGGCCGAGGTCGAGCCCCAGCGTGCGCACCAGTTCCAGCTGCGCACGGTTCTCCCCGTTGACCGCGGCCAGCAGGTGCTGCCGTTCGTTGGCCAGCTGCACGCGGGCGCGGGTGATTTCGATCCCGATGCCCGCCCCGGCGGCTTTCCGGCTCTCGGCCAGGCCGAGGAGCCTTTCGGCCAGATCGACGTTCGAACGGGCGGCTTCGAGTCCGGCGCGGGCCTTTAGCAGGCCGAGGTACGCGCGGGCGACCGTTTCGCGGATCCGGTCCCGGGCGCTTTCCCGCTCCTGTTCCGCCCCGAGGATCCCCTTGCGGGAAGCCTGGTAGCGGCGGATGGCGCCCAGGTCGAGGACGCTGAGCGCGGCGCTGGCCCTGGCGTCGAACACGTCGAAGGGCCCTGCGTAGGTCGGGAAGTCGTAGCCCGGGATGGGCAGGCGGACGTTGATGCCGAAAGCGGCCAGGTTGCGGGTCACGCTCTGCTGGCCGACCGACGCCTCGATATGGGGGAGAAGGGCGGCGCGCGACTGGTCGGAGCGCGCCCTGGCCTGGCCCACCCGCTCCTCCGCGATCCGGGCCCGGGCGTTCCCCGCCGGGCCGAGCGCAATCCCGACGGCCTCCTCGAGGGTGAGGGCAATCGCCGCCGGTCCCGCGGTTTCCGCCTCGGCCGCCTGGGACCTCCCTTCGGGCGGCAGGGCGAGCAGGGCCGGCAGCAGCAGGAGCAGGCTACGATAGGACATGGTCATTTCTTCCCCTTTTTTTTCAAGGGCCTCCCCGGCGGCCGCACCCGGCAGGGCGCCCCCGCGGGCGCCTTCAGCCCGGCCGTGATGAACGCCACCAGTTTCTCGAGCGCCGCCGGCCGGTCCTGGGGGTCGCAGCGGCCCTGGCTGACGGCCTCGATCAGTCCGCAGGACGCCAGGGTGTGGGCGGCGGCCCCGATGGCAAAGAAGGCTCTCCAGTACAGGTCCTCGGGCGGGACCCCCGGCAGGGAACGCCGGAAAGCGGGCTCGAACCTCTCGGCGACCTGTCCGATGTCGCCAAGCATGATCCGGTCGAGGCGGGCGTCCGGGGCGGCGTACATGCGCCCGAGCAGCAGGCCGAAGGCGCGGCCGTCACGGCCGCCGCAGACCTCGGCGTCGAACATGGGTTCGATCACCGCCCGCACCAGGCGGTCGACGGGGACCGGCAGGGCGCCGGATTCGGCCTCGAAGGCCTCGAGCATGGCGACCCGTTTCCGGTTCAGCGCCTGCATCCCGCGCGCGAACAAAGCGTCCAGGAGCCGGTCCTTGGACCGGAAGTGGTAATTGACGGCCGCGAGGTTGACGCCGGCGGCGGCGGTGATGGCCCTCAGGGAGGCCGCATCGAACCCCCGTTCGGCGAACAGCCGCGCGGCGGCGTCCAGGATGGATTCCTTGGTATCGGTCATTCAAACGTCCCTTTAAAACAAACGTATGAATAAAACAATTGTTTGAACATGTCAAGAACAAAACAGACGGCCGGGCGGGGATTCTCATCCGGACGGCGGACGTGGTATCGTGGTAGGGGACCAAACGGGTGGGGAGGCACGACGGAATGCGCAACCTGGTCGGGGCGAGTCTAGAGGAGATCGGCGAGGCGATGGCGGCCCTCGGCGAGCCCGCCTACCGGGCGCGCCAGATCTACGCGGGCATCTACGGGCGCCTCCTCTGCTCCTGGGACTCCTTCACGGAGCTGGGGAAAAGCTTCCGGGGGAGGCTCGCGGAGCGCTACTCGATGGACTACCCCCGACTGGACAGGGAGTTTGTTTCCCGCGACGGGACCCGCCGTTATCTTTTCGAGGTGTCCCCGGGGCAGAGGATCGAATCCGTGTTCATCCCGGAAGCGCGGCGCGACACTTTCTGCATCTCCACCCAGGTCGGCTGCGCCGTGGGGTGCCTCTACTGCGCCACCGGGAAGATCCCCCTCGAGCGCAACCTTCTGCCCGGCGAGATCGTCGGCCAGGTGCTCGCGCTGCGCCGCGGCCGGGAGACCGACACCCGGCGCCTGAACATCGTGATCATGGGGATGGGGGAGCCCCTGAACAATTACGACAATGTGATGCGGGCCGTCCGCCTCATGACCGACCCCGGCGGCATGGCGATCCCCGCCCGCCGCATCACCCTGTCGACCGCGGGCGTGGTGCCCGGCATCCGGCGGCTGGCCGGCGAAGAAACGGTCCCCAACCTGGCCGTGTCGCTCAGCGCGACGACCGACGCCGAGCGGGACCGGCTGATCCCCATCAACAAGAAGTGGAATATAGCCGCCCTGCTCGAGGCCTGCCGGGATTTTCCCGCGGAAGCGCGGCGCCGCATCACGTTCGAGTACGTCCTCATAGGCGGGATCAACGATTCCATCCTGGACGCGCACCGGCTGGCAAAGCTCCTGAAGGGGCTGAAGAAGAAAGTCAACCTGATTCCCCTGAACGCGACCGCCGCGATTCCCCTCGAGCCGCCGGGCCCGGAGCGGATTCTGGAGTTCCAGAAGATCCTGATCGGCCACCACGTCACGGCCAACATCCGGCGCCCGCGCGGCGGCGACATCGCCGCCGCCTGCGGCATGCTGGCGGCAACAACGGAAGGGGGCCCCTGAAACGGGGCGCACGCTTCCGGTGCCGTTTCCGCCTTTCAGACCCGCCCGATGACGGCCATCATTCTGCCGCGATGGCAGGGACCGGCCCGGTGGGAGAAGAACGTGCCGGTGTTGCAGCACGTGCAGAGCCCGATATCGTGGATTCTTTCCGGGCGTACGCCCGCTTCCTCGAGCTGGATCCTCACGGCCGCGGCCAGATCGACGAGGAACTTCCCCGGGCGCCCCGGCGCCGGGGCGGCGATCGGGGTGCCGGCGTACTGCCCTTCGAAAAGGACGGACACCTCCGGCCCCACCTCGAAGCAGCAGGAACGGATTCCCGGGCCGATGGCGACGCGAAGGTCGTCGGGGTTGCTGCCGAGATCGCGCTGCATCGCCCGCACCGCGAGCCCTGCGATCCGGCCGAGCGTGCCTCTCCAGCCGCAATGCACGGCGGCGACGGCGCCCCCGGCGGTGTCCGCAACCAGAACCGGCAGGCAGTCGGCCGTCCGCACGCCGAGCGCAATGCCCCGGATCCCGGTGGCGAGGGCGTCGCCTTCGGGCGGATTCCATTGCCCCGGCAATTCTTGTAGTATATGTATGCGGCAGGAATGGGTCTGCCGCAGCTGTGCCAGGGGGACGGCGCCCAGCCCTACCGCTCTGAGCCACCGGCCGGCGGCGGCCCCGGCAGGCCCCGGCCCTCCCCGGTCGGCGCCGCTGAGGTCGAGCGGGGCGCCGCCGCCGCCGTGGCGCGTGGAAAAGCCGTGGCGGAGGCCCGGGATCTCCTCCAAAGCCCGGCAGCGGAACAGGGGGACCCCCCCGGCTTCACGGAATGCGAACATGCGGTCGTCCATGCGGGCAATAGTGAACGGTTCCGGTGTTGGTTGTCAACCCGGCCGGAGGGGAGCATGATCGTCGGCACCGGCGTGGATATTGTGGAGATCGAGAGGATCCGCGGCATGGCCGGCGGACTGAAGGACCGGTTTGTCCGCAGGGTCTTCACCGAGGAGGAACAGCGGTTCTGCGGCGAACGCCGCGACCCGGCCCCGCACCTCGCCGCCCGCTTCGCCGCCAAGGAGGCAGCCCTGAAGGCCCTGGGCACCGGATGGGCCAGGGGCGTGTCCTGGCTCGATTGCGAAGTGCGGCGCAAGGACGGGGAAGCGCCCGTTCTGGTTCTCCGCGGCGAAGCAGAGAAGCGGGCGGCCGCCCTGGGGGCCCGCAGGGTGCACCTGAGCCTTACCCACTCCGGCTCCTATGCCGTGGCCGTGGTGATCCTCGAGGCCCAGCACGGGGCCCCAAGGAGCCCGTAGACGGGGCCCGTCTATGGGGGACATACCCGAACGGATCGGGATTGCGTCCCCGCCCGGGAGTCGGCGGCGGCTCTTCGGGCATCACCGGCAGGCGCATCCCCGCGGCGTCCGCGGTCTCCGTTCCGATCCTTTTCGCGCCTCGCCGCCCGCCGGGCCGCCCTCCTCCCCGGTATCGTCCCGGACCGGGGGGCCGGTGTGCCCCAAAGCGCCAGAGGACCGACTCCGCCCCGGGGCGCAGGGGGACGCGCTAGAGGAGTACGCTTGCCCGCGTGTGGTCCGGGGCCGCCTCTTCGATCCGGATGTCGACGAGCCGGTTCGGGCCGATGGAAAGGTCCGGGATCCTCGCGTGGATGTAATTGCCCGTCAGCGCCATCCGGGAGCCCGGCGCATCCTCCCGGGAAAGGGTGATGGCCTGAAGGACGGCGCCCGCAAACCGCCTGCGGAAGGCGAGGCTTTTGGCCCGGGACAGCTCGAGCAGCGCCTGCAGGCGCTCCCGGACCTTGCCGGGGGGGACCCGGCCGTCCAATGCCCAGGCCTCGGTCTGTTCCCGGGGGGAGAAAGGGAACACGTGCAGGTAGGCCAGGGGCAAGGCCCGGACGAGGCTGCAGGTTTCGGAAAAATCCTCGTCGGACTCCCCCGGGAATCCCGCGATGACGTCCGTCCCGATGGCGGCATCGGGAATCTCGCCGTGGATGTGCTCGATGAGGGCCCGGAAGCGCCCGGCGGTGTACGGCCGCCGCATCCGGCGGAGGATCCGGTCGCTGCCGCTCTGAAGCGGGATGTGAAAATGACGGGCAAAGACGGGGTTGCGCCCCACCAGGGCTGCCACGGCCCGGTCAAAAAACATCGGTTCGATGCTGCTGAGGCGTATCCTCCCGAGCCCGGGCACCTCCGTGATCCGCTCGAGCAGTTCGGGCAGGCGCATGGGGTCTCCCCGGCGTCGCCCGTAGGTGCCCAGATGCACCCCGGTGAGGACGATCTCCCGGAAACCCTGTCCGGCGAGCGAGCGGATTTCCGCCAGGACATCCTCGGGGCGGGCGCTTCTGCCCGGTCCCCGCACCCTGGGAACGATGCAGTAGGAGCAGCGGGCGTCGCACCCGTCCTGGATCTTGACGAGCGGGCGGGTCTTCCCCCCGGTCGCGGCCATGGGCGGGACCGGGCAGCCGGGCCCGCCGCCCAGGGGGGGGCGAAGGATCCGTCCCCGGGACCCCGGGTCTCCTCCGGCAAGCAGTTCGGGCAGCCGGTCTTTGGCCGCATTCCCGGCGACCAGGGCGACGCCGGGCAGCCGGGCCAGGGCCCCGGGGTCCCTCTCGGCATAGCAGCCGGTGACGACGATGGCCGCGTCCGGGTTTTTGCGGTGCAGGCTGCGGACGGCCTGGCGCGCCTGCTGGTCGGAGCGGTGCGTCACCGTGCAGGTGTTGACCACCAGGAGCCCGGCGTCGGCCGCCCGGTGGCATTCGGTCATCGCCTGGCGCCGGAATCCATCCCGCAGGGCGGCGCTGTCGGCCTGATTGCTTCTGCAGCCGAAGGTCTGGATGAAAAACTTAGGCATTCCGTTGCTTCTCGAGGTTGCGGTCCTTGCGCACGACCCCCTCGGCCAGCCGCTTCTTGTAGCCGTGGAGGCGCTCGGCCAGGCCCGGGTCGCTCCGGGCCAGGATCTCCGCGGCCAAAACCGCTGCGTTGTCGGCGCCGGCCCGTCCGATGCCCATCGTGGCCACCGGGACGCCGGCGGGCATCATGGAGGTGGAAAGCAGCGCGTCGATCCCCCCGAGCGGGGGGGCGTCGATCGGGATCCCGATGACCGGGAGGATGGTGCGGGCGGCGATCACGCCGGCCAGGTGGGCCGCCATGCCGGCGGCCGCCACGACGACCTGGATCCCCCGCCCCTCGAGGGCGGCCGCGTACCGCTCGGTCCGTGCGGGGGAGCGGTGGGCGCTGGTTACGGTGATTTCGTATTCGACAGAGAAATCGTCCAGGAGCCGGAGCATACCCTCGACAACGGGGTAGTCGGAGTCACTGCCCAGAACGATCGCGACTTTGGGCTTGTTCAATGGCGTCCTCCATGTTTGAGTCCTTTGGCGCCGATATCCCGGCGGTACTGCATCCCTTCGAAATGGATCTTGTTGACCGCTTCGTAGGCCGCCACGATGGCCGACGGCAGGTCGCGGTCCAGGGCGGTCACGCCGAGAACGCGCCCCCCGTCGGAGACCGTTTTCCCCCCGTCCCGCCGCGTCCCGGCGTGGAAGAGGGCGATCCGGTGGTCCTCCTCCGCCATGGCGAGCCCGGTGATGACCTTCCCCTTGGCGTAGGGCCCGGGGTACCCCCCGGACGCCAGCACCACGCATACGGCCGCGCCGGGGTCCCACGAGGCCGTGCAGGTGTCGAGTTTCCCCGCGCAGAGAGCCTCGCAGAGCCCGGCAAAATCGCTGTGCAGCCTGGGGAGAATGACCTGGCATTCCGGATCTCCCATCCGGACATTGAACTCCAGCACCCGGATGCCCTGTTCGGTCAGCATCAGCCCGGCGTAGAGGATCCCCCGGAAGGGGGTGCCTTCCCGGCGCATACCGTCGATCGCGGGCCGGATGACCCGGTCGAGCACCTCCCTCTCGAGGTCCGGCCCCAGGATGTCGTCGGTCGAATACGTCCCCATCCCCCCGGTGTTGGGGCCCTGGTCGCCGTCGAAGATCGCCTTGTGGTCTGCCGAGGCGGCGGCGGGCAGGATGGTGTCGCCGTCGGTGAACACGATGTAGGAGGCCTCGGCGCCCCGCAGGCAGTCCTCGATGACGATCCGGTCGCCCGCCGGCCCGAATTCCCTTTCGACCATCATGCGCCCGACGGCGTCGCCGGCCTCGCGGGCGTCGCGGGCGACCACCACCCCTTTGCCCGCAGCCAGCCCGTCGGCCTTGACGACGGTGGGGAAGCGGGCCTCGGAGGAGTCCAGGTACGCGAGCGCGGCCGGCGCATCCCGGAACGAGCGGTAGTCGGCCGTGGGAATGCCGTGGCGCCTCATGAAGTCCTTGGCGAAAATCTTGCTCGATTCCAGTTGCGCGGCGGCACGCGAGGGCCCGAGCACGGCGACCCCGGCGGCCTCGAGGGAATCCACCAGGCCCGCGGCGA
Organism: uncultured Acidobacteriota bacterium; assembly: GCA_964651155.1. Lineage (GTDB taxonomy): Bacteria > Acidobacteriota > UBA6911 > UBA6911 > UBA6911 > UBA6911. The sequence continues at coordinate 71,434 of CAZYXB010000010.1, forward strand.
GGGGGCCCTCGGGGCCGACGATCACCAGATCGATCTTCTCCCGCGCCACGAGGCTGTGGATTTGCGCGGCGTCCTGCCATACGACGTCCACGCAGCGGGCCCGCCCGGCGATCCCCCCGTTTCCCGGGGCGCACAGGAGCATGCGCACGCGGGGGCTCTGGCAGAGTTTCCAGACCAGGGCGTGCTCCCTCCCTCCGGATCCGATCACGAGTACTCTCATGGCACCTCTCAGAAGTTGCGGGGCGGGCCGTATGCCGGGCCCGGCCAGGAATCCGCAATGGAAAGTCAACAGCCGTCGATGTCCAGGGATTTCAAATAGGAGCGGAAAGCGGGCCCCAGCTCCTGGTCCCGGAGCGCGAATTCAACGGTCGCCTTCAGAAATCCCAGTTTCTCGCCCGCGTCGTACCGCCTGCCGTCGAACTTGTAGGCGAGCACCCGCTCGGTCGCCGTCAGTCTGCGGAGGGCGTCGGTAAGCTGGATCTCCCCGCCGCTCCCTTCCCCCGTTGCCTCCAGGGCTTCGAAAATGGACGGGGTGAGGATGTACCTGCCGATGATGGCGAGGTTCGACGGGGCGTCCCCGGCGGCGGGTTTCTCCACCATGCCCCGGACCTCGTAGAGCCGGTCGCTGCCCGGCAGCGGGGTGCCCCGGATGATGCCGTAGCGGTCGGTCTCCCGCATCGGGACTTCCATGATCGCCACCACGGAGGACTGGTACGCGTCGAAGATGTCCATCATCTGCCGGATGCATGGAGGCCGGGCGACGAGGACATCGTCGCTGAGCAGCACGGCGAAGGGCTCGTTGCCGACCGGGCCCCGCGCCGTCAGAACGGCATGCCCCAGCCCGAGGGCCTCCTTCTGGCGCACGTAGGAGATCGACGCGGCCTCCGCCACAGAGCGCACCAGGTCCCGGAGGTGCGGTTTGCCGCGCGCCTCGAGGGCGGCCTCGAGTTCGAATGCGATATCGAAGTGGTCCTCGATCGAGCTCTTTCCCCTCCCGGTTACGATGACCAGGTTTTCGATGCCCGAATCGACGGCCTCCTCGACCGCATACTGGATGATCGGCTTGTCCACCAGCGGGAGCATCTCCTTCGGCTGGGCCTTGGTGGCCGGAAGGAACCGCGTCCCCCATCCTGCCGCGGGGAAAACCGCTCTGCGAATGTGTCCCATGTCTCTTCTCGTTTCCCGGGTTTGTCTGGCGGCGCACATAGCCTGGATCCTACGGCGCCAAAAGTGATTGAAACAATGGCATCAGCCAAAGTCAATGGTAGAATGCAGCAGCGGGCGGCCATCCGGGGCCGCGTGCGGGATTCCGGGTGTTTTCACCTGCCCGGAGGGACGCGCCCGGGCGAGCCCGGGCGTCTTCGAATGAGAAGGGTTCGGTATGCTGGATAAAAATTTCGTGCGGGAAAACCTGGATATGGTGAAACGGAAGCTGGCCTCCAGAGGAGGGGGGGTTCCCCTGGACGACCTGGTCCGGGCCGACAGCGAGTGGAAACGGGTCACGCTCGAGTGCGAGCAGCTGCGCCGGCGGCGCAACGAGGCATCCGAGGCCATCGGGAAGCTCCGGCAGAGCGGCGTCGACACATCCGGGCAGCAGGCGGAAGTCAAGGAGATATCGGCCGGGATCAAATCCCTGGAGGAAACGGTCCGGGCCGCCGAGCAGCGCCTCAACTCCATCCTTCACGGCATTCCCAACCTGCCGCACGACTCGGTCCCGCAAGGCGGCGATGCCGACGCGAACCGGGAGGTCCGCCGCTGGGGCTCGGCCCCGGAATTCGATTTCGAACCGCTCGACCACGTCGACCTGGGCACCCGCCTGGGGATCCTCGATACCGCCAGGGCGGCGAAAATCGCGGGCGCGCGCTTCGCGCTCCTCTGCGGGGACGGGGCGCTGCTCGACAGGGCGCTGGGGAACTTCATGCTCGATGTGCACACCCGGGAGCACGGATACCGCGAGGTGCTCCCCCCGTTTGCGGCCAATTCCGCGAGCCTTTTCGGGACGGGCAACCTCCCCAAGTTCGCCGAGGACCTGTTCCGGCTCGAGGGGACCGACTACTACCTCATCCCGACGGCGGAGGTTCCGGTGACGAACATCTTCCAGGGTGAGGTGCTCGCCCAGGCCGAGCTGCCCAGGAAGTTCGTGGCCTGCACCCCGTGTTTCCGCAGCGAGGCCGGCGCCTACGGCAAGGATGTGCGCGGGTTGATCCGCCAGCACCAGTTCAACAAGGTGGAGCTGGTCAAGTTTTCCGACCCGGCCGTCTCCTACGGGGAGCTGGAATCCCTGACGCGGGATGCGGCGGATATTCTCGAGCGCCTCGGCCTGCACTACCGGGTGGTGGTGCTCTGCACCGGGGACATGGGATTCTCCAGCGCCAAGACCTACGACATCGAGGTCTGGCTGCCGAGCCAGAACCGGTTCCGGGAGATCTCCTCCTGCAGCAACTTCGAGGCGTTCCAGGCGCGGCGCGCCAACATCCGGTTCCAGGACGGGGACGGGAAGCGGCACTACGTGCATACCCTGAACGGATCGGGCCTGGCCATCGGGCGGACCTGGCTGGCGATCCTCGAAAACTATCAGCGGAGGGACGGTTCGGTGGCCGTTCCCGAGGCGCTGCGGCCGTACATGGGGGGGAGGGAGTTTCTGCAGAAGGCGGACTAGGCCGCCGGGGCGGGTTGCGGGAGTTTCAGGCTGAGCGGCCCGGAAACGGCGCCGGACGGTTCGCTCGGTATCTCCAGGCGCTGCCCGAGGCGGATTTCCATGGTCGTCCCCCGGTGTATCTCAAGCTCCCTGTCCCGGGTCCAGAAGACGTCGGCCATCTCCAGATCCTGGCCCGCGGCGGTCCCCGGGTCCGCAGCGGCCGGTCCTGCGCCGGCAGCCTTGCCGGCGCCGCCCTCGGCCGGAGCGCGGCTTGCGGGGGTGCCATTGGTGCGGGCGTCCGCGGCGTCATCGGAATCGATGCGCGCAAGGGATGCGAGCAGCCGCATCCTCCCCCGGCCCGGGATGTCTATGGACCGGAACAGGAGGCGTATGACCGCCTTCCCCTTGAACCGACCGGGACGGGTTATGCGGCTGATGCTGCCCGAGATCACGCTCCCTTTCGGGATCGCGATGCGGCCCCCCTGGTAGACCGGCTCTATGACGTAGGCGTCGAAGGAATCCCCCTCGTTGTTCTCCCGTGTGCTGAGGCTCTTGTTCAACTGCAGGACGATGCGGGTGCCTTCGGGGAGGACGATCCTCTCCTCGGCCATGCAGACGGGTCCTGCCAGCAGTGCGACCGGCAAGGCAAGGCCCAGAAGGAGGCTGCATACTGTATTCCTGCCGCTACCGTTCCGTCTGTTCATGGCGCCACCCGCACAGTAGTACATTCCACACGGTACATTGGATGCGGCATCGGGTCAAAGGGTTCAAGGTTCTTCTATCGATCCGGGCCGGGGGCGCCGATACAAGGGGTGTATGGCATCGGCCCGTCTTAGACTTCCTCGGGTTTTAGTGGATCTGGCCTCCGGCGGCCGGAGCGGGGTCCTCAGGGCCCAGGCATCGTCGGCCAAAAAACAGCTGGTTCTCGACAGGGGAACCCTCGCGTTCGCCGAAAGCAACCAGCCCGGCGAGCACCTCGCCCGTATCACGGCGGGTTTGGGGCTGCTCGACAGGCCGGGCCTCCGCGAGGTCGTTTCGCTGATGAAAACGGGGAAAAACAGCGAGGAAGCCGTTGCCGCCGTCCTCCATTCGGGCCCCGAAGCCCCTCATTCGGGCCCCGACGCCCTCCGCCGTTGTCTCTGTGAACAGGTGCTGGTCGTCCTGGCGTCGCTTCTGGGCCGGGACGGCATCGATCTGAAGTTTTTCCCGGGGGAGCACTTGATCAAAAACAGGACTTCCCTGGGGCTGGACGTGCCCGAAACGCTCCTCGGTGCCGCCCGCCGCGCCGCTTCGGGCCGCATCGTTCCCATGCCCCCGGGCCTGCTCGAGGGAACGATCCTGCCCGGGAGCGCGTATCCGGGCGGGCCGGGGACGTTCCCGCTCCTCGGGGCCGAGTCCTACGCCTGCCTCCGGGCCGGCGACGCGATCCCCGCACGGGAGCTGCTGCCCCTGATGCCCCCGGCGGAGGCGCCCGCCGAAGAAGTGCTCCACGCCCTGTACATCCTCGGGCTCGTCGAGTCGGCCGATGCCCGCGGGGCGCCGCCGCCGGCCGGCGACAGGGATGATCCTTCGGCGGACCTGCTGGCGATCGGGGACCTGCTGGCGCGTTTCGAACACGACGGTCCCTGCGGGATCCTGTCGGTCGACCCGGGCGCGGGCGCCGAGGCCATCCAGGACGCATACCACCGGCTGGCGAGGCGGTACCATCCGGATCGTTTCCATTCCGAGGAGCTTTCCGACAGCCTTCGAAGCCAGGTGGAGCAGGTTTTTTCCTGCATCAACACGGCCTACGCAACCCTGAGGGACCCGGCCGCGCGCGCGCAACCAGCCAGCGGGGGCGGCCGGAAGGCCGCAGGCGAGGGTGCGCCGGCCCGCTCGGGTGCCGCCGGTGCCGGAGAGGCGGCGGCCGTGGAGGCCCTTTTCCGGCAGGGGTGCCGGTCGCTCTCGGGCGGGGACCCGGAGAAGGCGGCCAAGGAGCTGCGAACCTGCGTCCACCTCTGCCCAGACAACGCGCGGTACCACCACTTCCTCGGGCTGGCCGAGAGCGGGGTCGTGAAACTGCACAAAAGCGCCGAACAGCATTTCATGAAGGCGATCGAGCTCGAGCCGGCGTCGCTCGACAGCCGCGTCGCGCTCGCGGAGCTGTATCTGAAGGTCCGGCTGCCGCGGCGGGCGGCGTCGGTGCTCGAGGAGGTGCTGCGGTGGGATCCCGAAAACCCGGCGGCGGCAAGGCTGCAGGCGCGCATGGGCGCCGCCTGACCGATGGGCGCCCGGGCCCCGCCGCCGGGCGTCACCGGTGCATCCATTTTTCCAGCACCAGCCGCGCGGCGTGCTGCTGGGCCTCTTTCTTGGTTCTGCCGGCGGCTTCGGCCGCGACTTCTTCGCCGATGAGCACCTGGATCACGAAGGTTTTCTGGTGGTCGGGGCCCAATTCGTCGATGACGCGGTAGACCGGCTCGGGCATGCCGGCATTGTGCAGGTATTCCTGCAGCGCCGACTTGAAGTCTCCGTAGGCCAGCTGCCGGATGTCGAGGTTCCGTAGCAGCGTTCCGGCCTGGCGTTCGATGAAGGCCGTCGCGGCCTCCACCCCTGCGTCGAGGTAGATGGCCCCGATAATCGCTTCATAGGCGTCGACGAGGATGGCCTGCTTGTTGCGCCCCCCGCTTTTGACCTCCCCCCGGCTGAGGAAGAGAAAGTCTCCCAGGCGGAGTCCCTCGGCCAGCTCGATGAGGTTTACCGCGCTCACGAGGTAGGCCTTCGCCTTGCTCAACTCCCCTTCGGTCAGGTCCGGGTACAGGTCGAAAATGCGCGCGCTGACGATGAATCCGAGCACCGCGTCCCCCAAAAATTCGAGCGATTCGTTGTTTTTCAGGTTGTCGCGGCCGGATTCGTTGACGAAGGAGCGGTGGGTCAGCGCCCGCACCAGCAGGGAACGGTCGGTGAAGCGGTGCCCGAGCAGGCCTTCGAGTTCTCCCAGGCGCGTACCGGTATCCGGAAATTCTTCTTTCATCGGGTCTTCCTTAGACGCGCGCTACTCCGCCTTCGGGCGGAAATGATCGTACCCGTGGTTTCCGAGCAGGCGGCCCCTGCCGCCCCCGCTGCGGATCCACACCTGCCCTTTCCCGCGGATCATTGTGCCTATCCTGGTCGCCGGAGGCAAATGGGCCGGGTACATTTTTTCAAACTGGCCCGATCGGGCCCCCTCGACGGCAAACAGCAGTTCGAAATCCTCGCCCCCGTCGAGCGCCAGGGCGGCGGGATCGAACCCCCAGGCGGCGGCTTCCCGGAAAACGGGCAGGCTTGCGGCGTCGATTTCGGCCGCCGTGCCGCTTGCGGCGCACAGGCGCGGAAGATCGGCCGAAAGCCCGTCGCTGAGGTCCATCATGCACCGGACCATGCCACATTGGCAGAGCCACATCCCGGCTTCGCAGCGCGGCTCGGGTTCGAGGTGCGCCCGGACCGCTTCCCGCTCCGCGCGGCGGTTCGGCAGGGGGCGCCCGCCCTGGAGTAGCCTGAGCCCCGCGGCCGACCTCCCCAGAATGCCGGTGACGTACAGGGCATCCCCCGCGCGGCCGCCCGAGCGGTACAGAACGGTCCGCCCGACCGATTCCCCCAGAAGGGTGATGGAAATCACGATGCCCGAGGGCGAGGCCGAAAGATCCCCCCCGACCAGAGACGCCCCGAAGGCGTTCCCCTGTTCGGTCAACCCCCGGTAGAGCTGGGCGATCCAGCTTCGGGGCACGTCCGCGGGCAGGCCCAGGGCGACGGTGAAGAAGCGGGGCCGCGCGCCCATGGCCGCGATGTCGCTCAAGTTCACGGAGACGGCTTTGCGCCCGAGTTTGCGCGCGGGGGCCCACTCGCGGCGGAAATCGATTTGTTCCACCAGCATGTCGGTCGTCACGAGCCGGTACTCCCCCTCCGGCTCCGGGCCGAGGACGGCGGCGTCATCCCCGATCCCCCTTTCGACGCCGGCGCCGGCCGGGTACCGGCTCTCGAGCAGCCGTACGATCCCGTTCTCGCCGTGCGGATACGCGTGCTTTCTCGACATAGGCAACAGGCTGTCGTTGGCGGGGGGGCGGCCGGAGCCGGGCGGCCCCCCCGCGGTTAATCGGAATCCCCGCGGTCGTGCGCGAGCGCCTGCCGGAGAACGTCCCGCACCCGGCTGACGTAGAGGATTTTCATGCCCCCGGGCAGCTGTTTGGCCGTTTCCTGCACGTCCCTGGCGTTGCGGCGCGGGATCATGACGGTGAAGACGCCGATGCGGTGGGCCGCCAGGATCTTCTCCCGGATGCCTCCGACGGCCAGGACCGAGCCCCTGAGGGTGATTTCCCCCGTCATGGCTATGGTGCTCTGCACGGGGCGTCCGGTCGATGCCGAAACAAGGGCCGTGGCCAGCGCGATGCCGGCCGAAGGCCCGTCTTTCGGGATGGCCCCCTCGGGGATGTGGATGTGAAAATCGTGGTCGGCGAAGAACGCGTCGGGAATCCCGTACTCGGCGGCGTGTGCGCGGGCGTAGCTCAATGCGGCGTGCGCCGATTCCTTCATGATTTCCCCCATCTGCCCGGTGAGGGTCAGGCCCCCCTTCCCGGGCATCGCCATGGCTTCGATACACAGCGCTTCCCCCCCCGCCGGGGTCCATGCCAGGCCCGTCGCGATGCCCACCTGGTCGCCCAGGAGACGTTCTTCCGGTTCGTTCCCGGCCGGGCCGAGAAAATACCGGAGCCTGGGGACGGTCATCCGGACTGGCCGGGGCCTGCCCGAGGCGAACCGCAGCGCGACCTTGCGGCAGATGGCCGCGATCTCCCTTTCGAGGTTTCTCAGGCCCGCCTCCCGCGTGTACCCCCGGATAATGGCGCGGAGGACGGGATCGGGGATCTCCAGGTTCCCGGGGGAGAGCCCGTGTCCGGCGAGCTGTTTGGGCAGGATGTGCCCGGCGGCGATGCGCGCCTTTTCCTCTTCGGTGTACCCCGAAAGGGCAATCACCTCCATCCGGTCCCGGAATGCCGGGTGGATGGTGTCGACCCTGTTGGCCGTGGTGATGAACAGGACGTTGGAAAGGTCGAAGGGAACCCCGAGGTAATTGTCCCGGAAGGTGTTGTTCTGCTCGGTGTCGAGGACTTCGAGCAGCGCTGCCGACGGATCCCCCCGGTAGGTGGCCCCCAGCTTGTCCACCTCGTCCATCATGAACACGGGGTTGTTCGACTTGGCCTGGTGGATGCCCTGGATGATCCTTCCCGGCATGGCGCCCACGTAGGTCCGGCGATGGCCCCGGATCTCGGCCTCGTCGTGCACGCCCCCCAGGCTCAGGCGCACGAAGGATCTGCCCAGCGCGCGGGCGATCGACTTGCCGAGGGACGTCTTCCCCGTCCCGGGCGGGCCGACGAAGCAGAGTATCGGGCCCTTGCTGTCCTGCTTGAGCTTCCGGACGGCCAGGTGCTCCACGATCCGGTCCTTGACCTTTCCCAGCCCGTAGTGGTCCTCGTCGAGAATGCGGCGGGCCTCCCTCAGGTTCAGGTTGTCAACCGTCGGGGCGGCCCACGGCAGCGCGACCATCCAGTCGAGGAATGTGCGCACGGTCGCGGCTTCGGCCAGGTCGGGGACCATCCGTTCCAGCCGGTGCACCTGGCGGTCGAACTCTTCGCGCGCCTCCCCGGGCATTTTGGCCGCGCCGGCTTTCCTCCGATACTGGCGGATGTCTTCGGCCAGCTGGTTGCCCTCGCCCAGCTGGGCCTGGATCGCCTTGAGCTGCTGCCGGAGGAAGAACTCCCGCTGCCCCTTGTCGACCGCGTCCTTGGCCTGCGTGCTGATCTGTTTCTGCACGGTCAGGATCTCGATCTCGCGGGTGAGCAGTTCGTGGACGCGCCGCAGCCTCCTGGAAGGGTCCAGTATGGCCAGTATCTCCTGGGCGTCCTCCACCTTGAGGGAGAGGTTCGAGGCGACGAGGTCGGACAGGCGGCCGGGATCGTCCAGGCTCGCCGCGATGATCATGACCTCCTGGGAGACGTTCTTCCCCAGGGCGGCGACGGTGTCGAGCGCCGAGACGACGTTGCGCATCAGGGCCTCGAGCTGCATCCCGGAAATCTCCCCGGGAAGCTCCTCGAGCACCTGGATGCGTGCCTGGATGAAGGGCAGGGTGCCGTCCCAGGCCAGGACGCGCGCCCGGGCGGTCCCCTGGACCAGGATGCGCACTTTCTGGTCGGGCAGCTTGACCATGCGGATGATGGTCCCGACGGTTCCGATATCGAAGAGGTCCTCCGGGGCGGGGTCTTCCTCCGCATGGTTCTTCTGGGTCACCATAAGAACCATGCGGCTCCCGGCCTGTGCCTGGTCGACGGCCCGGACCCCCTTCTCCTCGGTCACCAGCAGGGGCACGATCGTGTACGGGTAGGTGACGTCGTCGATGACGGGGATGACGGGGAGGGATTCGGGTATGTCGGGCCGCCGGTCCCGGCCGGGACCCCCATCCCCGGGGAAGCGGTCGTCGTGGGGTTCCGGATCTGGCATGGCGTGCGGCCTTTCCTGGCACCTGCGGAAGCCGGCCCGCCCGGGACCGGCTACTGTCTTTTTTCGAAAAGATCGTTGATCTCCCTCATGAATTCGTTGACGTCTTCGAATTCGAGGTAGACGGAGGCGAACCGGAGATAGGCCACCTTGTCGAGCTGGCGCAGCTCCGAGAGGAGAATCTTCCCGATCGCGACCGATTCCAGTTCGCGCTCGTAGCTTTCCTGCACGGTCTGTTCGATTCTATCAACAATACGCTCGAGCTGCGACAAGCTGACGGGCCGTTTTTCGCAGGCCTTGAGAAGACCGCTGAGGATCTTGTTGCGGTCGAACCGTTCCCTCCCGCCGTCCTTTTTGATGACCATGTACGGGATTGCGTCGCTCCGTTCATAGGTCGTGAAACGGCGCGCGCACTGCAGGCACTGGCGCCGGCGGCGGATGGAATCCCCGTCCCGGCTCTCCCGCGAATCGACGACCCGGTCCTTCAGGAACCCGCAATAGGGGCATTTCATGGCACTGTCCCGGCCGCATAACCGGCCACGCGCTCGGGCATCCCGGCGCCTTCGAAGTACATATATTGGAAGAATAAATAAGAATTTACAGAAAAGGTCAAGCACAAAGCTCCGTGCGTCGGCCCTGCCCCGATGGGGTTTCGATCGGCCCCGATGGGTTTGTATCGGCCCCGGCCCTTCGAAAGTGCTATTGCTCCGGCCGCCGCCGGCCGAATGGTACCAGTGGGGACCGATTGCCCCGGAGCGAGGACCTATGCGGACGAGCCTGATGGTCGTGTGTTGTTTGATGTGTTCCTACATTTTCGCCCAGCAGCCGCCGGAGGATGCGGCGGCCGTCCCGGCCGAACGCGGAGAGAAAGAGTTCCAGTTCTACCCCGGCGGCAAGGTGACGGTTGTTTCCGGGATGCCCGGCGCCATCAGCATCGTCGGGTGGGAAAAGGGCCGGGTGCGCGTCGAATCCGAGACGGTCGTCCGCGGCCTAGGGCCCGATGGCGGGGAAGACCTGGACGAGGGGCCTCGGGTGCGCGTGCGCCACACCCCGACGAGCGCCACCATAGAGGTTGCGGGCGATTCCCGGGCCGGCCGGATCCTGGAGTGCAATCTCGTCGTTCGCGTCCCGCGGGACAAGACCGACATTGCGGTGACGGCAGCCCGGGGCGACATCCGCGTCGAGGGCGTCCACGGATGGATCGAGGTGGCCACGGGAGAGGGGGACCTGGCCGCCTGGTCGACGTCCGGGTACTTCTCGGGCAGCACCGAGAGGGGCGATATCCGCGTGGCCATGTCCGGGTCGTGCTGGCAGGGGCTGGAATTCGGGGCGGTCACCCGTATGGGGAGCATCGACGTCGCCCTTCCCGCCGACTATTCCGCCGTGCTGCAGTTCGAAGCCCGGAACGGGAAGGTGGCCGTCGACTATCCCCCCCAGACCATCGACGGCGAAGAGGTGCCTCTCAAGGTCGGCACCCGCAAGAAGGCGCAGGCGCTGCACGCCGGCGTCGGTTCCGGCGGCGCCCCCATAAAGCTGGTCTCCCGCTCGGGCGATATCCGGCTGTCCACGACAGAATAGCGCCGGGCTGTATCGACCTTCCGCGCACCCTGAGAAACTCCAAACAAATACGGACCGGTTCGGCCCCCCCCTGTGATATATTGGGCGCACGAATGCCCGGGGACGGGCACGA
>CAZYXB010000010.1:82362-92470 GCA_964651155.1 uncultured Acidobacteriota bacterium
GTTCGGCCCCCCCCTGTGATATATTGGGCGCACGAATGCCCGGGGACGGGCACGATTGCCCGGGAACGGGCACGAATGCCCGGGAACGGGCACGAATGCCCGGGGACGGGCACGATTGCCCGGGGGCGGCCTGTCATGCTCCAACAGATGAATCCACAAGGACCCGCATCCGATGCCCGCGCATGCATCCTTCGGGCCCGGGCTGCACCGGGAGCGCCCGCCCGCCGCGGGCTGCCGGAGCGAAAGGGGTGGAAATGATCGAGAAAGAGACGCTTTCGAAGGTGGTCGGGGCGCGGCACGTCAGCCTCGGCCCGGCGGCGCTGGAGGCATACTCCGCCGACGTCAGCTTTGTGAATTCCGTGCGGCCGGCCTGCGTCGTGCGGCCGAAGAACGCCGCGGAGATAGGGGAGATCGTCCGCCTCGCCAACGAGACCCGGACGCCGCTCGTGCCCGTCAGCTCGGGGCCCCCCCATTTCCGGGGGGACACGGTGCCCGGCACCGGCGGCGCCGTCGTCGTCGATCTCAGCCGGATGCGCAAGGTGGTGTTCGTCGACCGGCCCCGCAGGGTGGCCATGGTCGAGCCGGGGGTGACCTTCGGCGCACTGATCCCCCAGGCGAGAAAGAAAGGGCTCCGGCTCAACATGCCGCTGCTGCCGCGCATGACCAAGTCCGTCGTCGGCAGCCTGCTCGAAAGAGAACCGGTGACGATGCCCAAGTATCAGTGGGACATATCGGATCCGCTGGCCTGCACCGGGCTTTTCTTCGGCAACGGCGATGTGTTCCGGACCGGGCAGGCGGCCGGCCCCGGCACGGTCGAAGAGCAGTGGAAGGTCGGCGGGATGCAGAAGGCGCCCTACGGCCCCGGCACGGCTTCCTGGCACAGGCTCATCCAGGGGGCGCAGGGGACCATGGGCATCGTCTCCTGGGCTTCGCTGCGGTGCGAGCTGCTGCCGGCGATCGAGGAGCCGTTCGTGGTCAACGCCCCGGAACCCGGCCCGCTGCTGGAGATGGCCCGCTGGCTCATCCGGCTCAGGGCCGTAAACGAATGCTTCATCCTCAACGATACGGCCCTGGCCGTCATCGGCGCGGACCCATGGCCCGGGGGGTACGAGCGCCTCAGGAAGTCGCTGCCCCCCTGGACCCTTTTCTACACGGTCGCCGGCTACGAGTACCTGCCCGAGGAGCGGGTCGGGGCGTATCTCGAGGACATCGCCCCCCTGGCGCAGCGGCTGGGCCTGCAACCGTCCAGAACGGCCGGCGACCTGTCCTCGGGCGACCTGCTGAAGACCGTCCAGGGTCCCTCCCCGGACCCCTACTGGAAGCTGCGCCCCAGGGGGGCGTGCCAGGACGTCTTCTTCCTGACGACAGGGGACCGGCTGGCCGACCAGATCGACCGGATGGCGCGTTTGGCCGGGGAAACCGGCTACCCCGCATCGGGCCTCGGGGTCTACCTCCAGCCGGTGGTTCAGGGGACCGGGTACCACTGCGAGTTCCACCTGTTCTACGATCCCGGCGACGCCCGCGAGCGGGAGTGCGTCCGGACCCTGTCCTCGAAGGCCACGAGGGTTCTCCTCGACAGGGGCGCCTTCTTCTCCAGGCCTTACGGGGAGACTGCCGGGATGGTCTTCAACAGGGACGCGGCTTCGGTCGCCGTCCTGCACAAGCTCAAGAACATCGTCGATCCCAACGGCATCATGAACCCGGGGAAGATCTGCTTTTAACGGGCGCCGGCCGGGCCGCGCCGGGGTCAAGGAACACAGGAGGTGGCGACAATGGGACTGGAACAATACAAGGGGGACATGGCGATGTGCTGCCGGTGTTCCTGCTGCAAGTTCATCCCCCTGCAGCGGGTGGAGGGACACCCGTATTCGACGGTCTGCCCCAGCATAGCGAGGTTCGATTTCCATGCCTATTCCGGGGGGGGGAGGCTCAACATCGGGACGGCCATGCTCGACGGCAGCCTCGAGTACACCGACAAGCTGCTCGACATCGTCTACAACTGCCAGATGTGCGGCGCCTGCGGCGTTTCCTGCAACTACGCCATGGACATGCAGGTCCAGGAGCCGATCAACGAAATCAGGATCCGCTGCGTCGGCGACGGCAAGACCCATCCCGCGCTCGACGGGGCGATCCGGCGGCTGCGCAAGCAGGGCTCGATGGTGCCGGCCTCGGGCCCGCGGGGCGCCTGGGCGTCCGGGCTGGGCCTGAAGAACATCGCCACGGCCAGGGCGGACGTGCTGTTGCACGTGGGATGCCTCACCAGCTACGACAAAAGCCGGCACGCCCTGGCCCGGGCCGCGGCGAAGATCCTCCGCAAGGGGGGGGTCGATTTCGCCATCGCGGGGGACGATGAGGCCTGCTGCGGCGGGCGCGCCTACCAGATGGGATACGAGAGGGATTTCCTCAGGCAGGCCCGCAAAAACATGGCCATGATCAAAAAAGCCGGCGTCCGGACGGTCGTGACCGCCTGCGCCGACGGCTACCAGGCGTTCAAGGTTCTCTACGACAAGTACGGCCTGAAGAAGGACCTCGAGGTGCTGCACATCACCGAATACATCGACCGGCTGCTCCAAAGCGGAGAGCTCCGCCTGCGCCGCAGCGTCGACCTTGCGGTCACCTACCACGATCCGTGCAGGCTCGGCCGGCTCGGGGAGCCGTGGATCCACTGGGAGGGGAAGAAGATGCCCGGGGACCGGTTCGTCTTCGACCCGCCCCGGGTGTACCGGCGCGGCACCTTCGGCGTGTACGAACCGCCGCGGAACGTGCTTCGGAGCATCCCCGGTCTGAGGCTTTCGGAAATGACGCGGATCAAGGAATACGCCTGGTGCTGCGGCGCCGGCGGCGGCGTGCTCGAGTCCAACCCGGAGTTCGCCCTGTGGACGGCGCGGGAACGGATGGAGGAGGCGGCTTCGACGGGCGCCGCGGCCATCGTGACCGCCTGCCCCTGGTGCGAAAAGATCTTCAGGCATGCGGCGGCCTCTTCGGGCTGCGGCCTCGAGGTATACGACATCGTGGAACTCGTTGCGCGGGCGCTCTAGCACGCCGCCGGTGGCCCGGGCGCTCCAACAAGGGGGTACAAACCATGGCTTTGAGCAGGGAGATCTACTCGGCTTTCGAGGATGTTGTCGGCAGGGAGCATATCAGCGACGACCCGGCGATGATGCCGGCCTATCACCAGGTACAGTTCGCGGCCATCGTGCTTCCAGAGAACACGGCGGAGGTTCAGGCGGTCGTGAGGCTGTGCAACCGGTACACGCTCCCGTTCCGGGCCGTCTGCACGGGATGGACGGGGGCGTTCCCCAAGGACATTCTCTACATCGACCTGAGGAGGATGAACCGGATCGTCGAAATCAACGAGAAGGGCATGTACGCCGTGGTGGAGCCCTACGTCATCACGGCGCAGCTGCAGGCGGAACTGTTCCGGCGGGGCCTGCACATGAACCTCAAGGGGGCGGGGTCGAACTGCGCCGCGATGCTGCGGGGGCACGGGCACCTGGACCAGACCACCAGCGGCGACGACCGCAACCATCTGGCCATCGAATGGGTGACGCCCGCGGGGGACATCGTCCGCTCCGGCGCGGCGGGATCTACGGGCGCATGGTTCTGCGGCGACGGCCCGGGCCCGTCGTTGCGGAGCATCCTGACCAGCGCCGTCCCCCCGGGCGTGACGCCGGGCGTGTTCACCAGGGCCGCGATCAAGCTCTACCACTGGCCCGGCCCCGTCCAGTTCCCTATACAGGGCGTGTCGCCGAAGTACACCCTCCGCCAGGTGCCGCCGAACTTCATGGCCCGCTACTACAGCTTCCCGTCGGTCGAGAAGATGTGGCGGGCGGAGATCAAGCTCGGGGAGAACGAAATCGCGTTCGAGCTGATGGGGTTCAACGTCTCCATGGTGGCCTCGAACATCACCACCTCCAACGAAGAGGACGAGAAGGTCTTCCAGCAGATGCAGGGCGAGGTGCAGGGCCCGGGATTCTTCGTCATCCTGGCGGGCAACTCCGCGGCGGATTTCGCCTACAAGAAGAAGGTGCTCGACCAGATCATCCGCGAAAACGACGGGCGGTCCCTGAAATCGGTCGAGGACCCCGAGGTCGAGGGGATCCTGCTGTGCCAGTGCATCCGCGTCACCGCGTCGATCCGCGAGACGTTCCGCGCCGGGGGCGCGTTCAGCTCCATCCCCGTAATGGGGCAGAGGGACCTGACGATCCGGTGGGCGGTCGGGGCCGGCCGCGCCAAGGAACCTCTGATCGCCAAAGGCCTGATCGTCGACGACGGCGGCGCATTCTTCGGATGGGGTGTCGAGCAGGGGCACCTGGGCAAGACGGAGATATTCTGCAAATTCGACCCGGCCAATCCCAAGGCGAAGGAGGCCGTGGAGCGGTGGCAGAAGGAGCAGTCCGAGAGGGCGTTCGTCGAACGCTACTTCGCCATGACCATGGGGCCGCAGGATGCCGTCGGCCCGGCCCTGGCAAATTACCACCTGTGGTGGAGGAAGGTGACCGAAGCGATCGATCCCAACCACGTCTCCCCCGAGGCCGGCGCCCTGGTTTGACCGCCGCCCCCCGGACGGGGGACGGCCGGGCGCGGGGATGCGGGGGCGCGGGGATGCGCCCCCTGCGGCGTCACTCCTTCATCTTTTCGACGACGTCCCAGTCGTACTGGTGTTCCGGGTATTCGTGCCTCGTGTCCCGCAGCCTGAAGGCCTGGTACAGGTTCAGTTTCTGCCCGAGTTCCACCAGGCCCTGTATCTGGGCGCCTTCGGCGACGGGGCCGGACTCGAAATTCTTGATGTTGATGGATTTGGTGTCGATGACCTGGCTGTTCTGGAGGACTTTGAACTTGGGCACGAGGTCGAACTTTTTCCGGGCCTTCCCGTCGACGAAGAACACGGTGGACTTGTTGGCCCTGGCGCGGACCGAGAATTTGCTGGGGCCGGAAAACAGCGCTTCGACCGTCTGGTTGTTCAGGAGCACGAAATTGAGGGTGGCACCCTCGGTTTCGATCGAAAACGTGGCGCTGCGGATCAGTTCCGAATCGGCTGCGGGCTCCCAGGACCGTACGGAGGCCAGGGGCAGCAGAAACATTGCGGCGGCAATAAGAAATCTTTTCATGAACAAAACAAATCTCCTAATGGGATACGGGGCCTGCGGGAGCCCCAATCGTGCTGGTGCATATCCCGGTACAGTTGGATGGATGCCGGTACCGATGCGCACAGTACAGGCGGTCGGCCGACAGGTTGCGGCTCGGGATGCCCCACGGGCCCCCCTGCGGCCTTTCTCTCGCGATCGGATGCGACCGGGTTCGGAAACCCGGGGGGCATCCGGTCGCGGGGGTTTCAAGCCCGGGCCGCCATGGTACGTGCGGCGGCTCGGGATGCCCCAGAAGGAAACCGTATGATGCCGCGGAAGATGTTGCAAGGGAAAAACTCCGGCCTAGGGGCGCGGCCCCGGCCGGTTCGGCCGGCGGCGGCCCGTTCCGTCGTCGCGGGCCGGCGCCGGAAAACGGCCGTTTCGGGGGGGGTGGACGCCGCCGTCCGAATCTTTGAATATGTGTGAATTCCTGTTGATCGGCCAATATGGAATCTGTTAGAATCGCCCTGCCTCGAAGATCAAAAGCCTTATTCTGGAAACGCTATAGGAGAATTAAAGGAGAATTACATGATGAGAAATCTCGTAATAGTTGCGGTGTTGATGCTCTGCATTAGCGCGCTGACCATAGCGCAGGAAGTGCCTCGATTTGAAGCTTTCGGTGGATGGTCCTACCTTCGTCCCGACGGTGGGGAAACAGGCAAATTCGCGAAGAACGGCTGGAATGCGACGATTACCATCAATGTCAATGAATGGTTCGGGATCGACATCGAGGGCACCGGCCACTACGGCAGTTACCAGGACAGCGGGTTCATTTACCGCCTGCCGGAAATTCCGGGAGAATGGGACCCCGAGGAAGATGCGGACGGGTTCATGGCGGTGGGCGACCTGCCCTGGGATGCGACGGTGAAGAGCGCGGGCGTCCGGTCCCATTCCCTGGCTTTCGGGCCGAAGTTCGTCCTGCGGCAGAACGAGAGGTTCCAGCCTTTCTGGCACGCCCTGTTCGGGATGCGGCACAACAGCGCCGATCAGTTCGAGCGGTACGTCCCCGAATACTACAGGGTCCCGACCGCGGAAGAAGTGGCGCTCGATGAGAGCCTGGCCGAGACGGGAGTCCTGGTGCCGGCACGGGAACGCTGGGAATCCGACGTCCACGACAACGTCCTCATGATTTTCGGCGGCGGGCTCGACGTTGTGATGGACCAGAAATGGTCCATCCGCGTGTTCCAGACCGACTACGCCCTGGAGCGCACCGGGGGCGATTTGAGACCCGACTTCCGCTTCAACGCCGGTGTCGTCTACAAGCTTGGGCAAAAATAGGTATCGCGAGATCACTTATCAAGCCACGGATCGATATTTCGATTCTCCGCTGCGAAGGGTGTTTCCGGTGGCCGCGTTGCGCTGGGATTTCTGTCGGGCAATCCACAGCGGAAAGGATCTGTTGACTGGCCCGGGTAACGGGTCCGTGTGTTCTCTTCGCGTCGTGGCGGTCTAGGCGCTCCTCCGGGAGGGCAGGGCGCGGGAATGCATCGAGGCAATGAGCCCTCAGTTTTTTCCGACTGGCTGACAGGGCTGACGTAGAGGGAAGAAAAATGCGCCGGCACCCGGAAGGGCGCCGGCGCATTTTTCTTGATGCGGGGCCGGGCGCTCCTTCGCCTGGCTTATCCCCTGACTTCGGGAATGGGACCCCCAGGCAATCCATAAAGCATTTCATGCATTTGCTGCGGGTCCGGATGCATTGGGGGCAGGATTTCCCGTTCTTCTGGATCGCCGGGCAATTTGTGCGAGGTGTTTGCGCGAAATCCAGAACGGCTGCGTTGTCTCGCTGATCTTTGGGAAGGGGTGCCGGTTGTCTCCGCTGGCGCCGGATGAAACGTTTCCCCAATGCCACGAGACAATCCACTTCCTCCGGGTCACGAGTGGAGCCTAGCGTTTGGACTCCTCGATGCCCGTCGGCTTTGTCGATACCTTGAATGCTGATCGTGCCTGACTTGGTGCGCTTAGGTTCGGACGAGTATTACGGCATTTTGCCCGTGGGGCACCCAATTTCGCAATACAGGTATCGTATAATAAGGACGTACGGCTTTTGTGTAGCCTACTCGGAAATCAGGTCCGACTGGCTGACAGGGCTGACGTACAGGGAAGAAAAATGCGCCGGCACCCGGAAGGGCACCGGCGCATTTGTTTCTGATGCGGGGCCGGGCGCTACTTCGCGTAGCTTTTCAGGGCCTCTACCATGGCTTTCGCCACTTCGATATTTTCGGATTTGCCGCCCAGGTCGATATACCGGTTGAACAGGTCGATCGCTTCCGGGATGGTTTCCATGCTCCCGGAAAGGCACGTCGCGAGCAGGTAGTAGGCTTCGGCGTAATTGCCGTCGGATTCTATCGCCTTTCTGAAGAACGCCGAGGCTTCCTCCATCCGGCCTTCATTGTAGTGGGTGACGCCGATGTTGTACAGGTTCTGCGCCCCCGCTTCGGGATTCATGTCCGTGGCTTTCTGGAAAGCTTCCTGGGATTCCTTGGTCTTCCCCATTTTGCTCAGGATGTCGCCCTTGTTGGAGTAGAGGTTGCCGTTGCCGGGGTCGAACTGGATCGACTTGTCGATGCTCGCGAGCGCCTCCTCGTACTTACCCAGGTTCTTGTAGGCGTCCGCGGACTGGGCAAGCACGCCGGGCTGTTCGGGATCGAGCGCCAGCGCCGCGTTGAATTCAACGAGCGCCTCTTCGTACTTCTTCTCCTTCATCATGCCCATCCCTGCATCGAAGTGTTCCTTGACCTCGGAAGCATACTGTTCGTACTTCTTCCGGCTCTCGTACTGCTTCATGTACTCTTTCTGCTCTTCCGGGGACATTTCAAACGGGAATTTCCGGTCCGGTCCCGGGGTCATCTCGAAATCGACCCTGAGGGTCTCTCTCAGCTCGGGCTTCACGTTTTCTTCC
Organism: uncultured Acidobacteriota bacterium; assembly: GCA_964651155.1. Taxonomy (GTDB): domain Bacteria; phylum Acidobacteriota; class UBA6911; order UBA6911; family UBA6911; genus UBA6911. The sequence continues at coordinate 90,391 of CAZYXB010000010.1, forward strand.
TTCACCGGCTGGAAGCCCTCCTTGCGCGCAACGACGCGGTAGTTGCCCGACTGCAGTCCCAGCAGGTAGAGGTAATTACCCTTCTTGTCGGTTTTGACCTCGAGCTTCCGCGGGTTGTCCAGGCCATGGATGGTGATATTGACGTCGGCCAGAGGCTGGCCCTGGTCATCGGTAACGGTGCCCTCGATCGCCCTGTTCTGGGCCGCCGCGGGAATGCATAGCATCAGAATAACAACGGCGGTCCACAAATGTCTGCACGGTGACATTCCCATAATACCTCCTAGAAGATGTCGAACTGCATGAGTGACGTATTAATTATACATCAATTCGGGATATCGGAACCGGCATTTTCCCGCATTGCGCGGCGCCGGCCGTGCCCTATCCGGGTCGTGGGGCCGCCTGGGGCGGGCGGGGGACAGGCCGCGCCCCGTACACAGAAGCGCCTGCCGGATTCTCCGGCAGGCACTTCTGGCGGGTGCATGGGCCCCGGGCAGGGGGAGACAGGCTACTTCTGAGCTTTGAAGATCTTGTCGTCGTAGGCTTTGTTGAACGTGAACTGCCGGACGGTGACCGTCCAGTTGGCTACGTAGGACGACTCCTGCCCCGAGCGGGAGTATTCGAGGGCGTATTTGTGGGGCAGGACCATGCCGCTGACCTTTTTGAAATTGTCGAACTTCTCGACGAGCTTGTAGACGGAATCGGGCACGATGTCTTTCCCCATCAGGCTGCTCCATCCCGTGCTGTCCTCCGCCGCGCTCCCCATCTCTCCCAGGTAGGAGCCTTCGCCGATGCCGGAAACGTCATCGGTTATGCGGACGTCGTATTCGGTCCGGACGTGACGGTAGGTTTCCGGTTCGAAGTACATCCGGATCCGGACGTTGCCCAGGATCGATATGGGCCATTCCAGTTGGTGCAGATCGCGCCCCTCGACCTTGGACTGCTGGTATTTCAGGGCGACTTCGTCCCCCTGCATGTCCAGAAGCGGCCAGGCCATCGACAGGGTGCCGCCCAAAAACCCCTTTTTCATGATCCCGTTGAAACGGAAAAGAAAGTCCGCCAGCGGCGACCGCTGGCCGGGGGCGATGTACCCCACGCTGACTTCATCGCCGTCGTAGGAAAAATATTCCTGGGGATATTCGAGGGCGTTGTATTTCAGGATAATGCTCATCTTATCCCCGGCCGATATCAGGGACGCCACGCCCCCCTCGACGCTCCCGGTCATCCCCTGGAGGAACCGGACGTCGGTTTTGCCAAGAAAGGCGCGCGTCTGAATCGATGAAAGCAGATCGGTCGCGGCGATCGATTGAACGTGCGCGGCGATCAGCTTCTCGGGGGTGAGTGCGCCGTCGGTATCCACGCTCCCCGCCATGGATACGGTCGATAGTGCCGTCAGCAGCACGATGGCTGCGACGGCGGCCAGCAGAGTCTCAGTCCTGTTTCCCATGCAATCCTCCAAACTCAAATAGTACTGCGTACAGTTTCGCTCTGGTGCATTGAGTCGAAAAGAGCGGCAATGGTTCATTATTTTTATGAACATCCTTAAATACGTCCCGGTTGTGCTCTTGTTACGGGCCGGAGGGGCGCCGGGCGGATACGGGCGCAGAAACCCAGTACAAAGGCGCGTCTACTGCGCCGGCGCGCAAATATTAAAGGATTAGTATTTGTCTTGACAGAGGGGGAATAAGGCTACGATACTAGCAGTAGATGGGGATTAGTATTTTGTGCTCCATGGGTTTTCCGCGTTGGCTGGTCCGCTTGGCACATCCGCATTGGCACGTATGCGTTGGTAAACCCGCATTGGTCTCAGGGTGGCGACACTGTTTGAGGATCCCGATACGGCACAAGTGACACCGAACCCGTTCCATCCCGTTCCTCAGACAGGGGACGCCTGATTCTCGAAAGCAGCAAGCGCTTCTGCCGGTGAAGGGCCGGCAGGGGTTTCTTCAGGATTGAAAAACCAGACTCCCTGACCTGGTCCGGAGGGTACAAGTCAAATTTTTGACGAGGTGACAATGAGCAGAATCAACCGCAACAACACGAAGCGCATACTCGCATGCGCGACGTGGATGCTTCTTTTATT
>CAZYXB010000011.1:0-16582 GCA_964651155.1 uncultured Acidobacteriota bacterium
CGGCGAGTTCGAGCAGAAGCTCCGGGAGGCCGTCGAGCCGCGGGCTGCCCTGGAATCCTCCCTGCGGGAGGCCGAAGAGGGCCGCAACCGGGTGGCCGGGGAGCTCGAGGACGAGCGCGGCCGCTCCGAACAGATCCGCGGCGAGTTCGAGCAGAAGCTCCGGGAGGCCGAAGAGGGCCGCAACCGGGTGGCCGGGGAGCTCGAGGCCGAACGCAGCCGCTCCGAACAGCTCCGCGGCGAGCTCGAGCAGAAGCTCCGGGAGGCCGAAGAAAAGCAGTCCCTGGTGCAGTCCACGCTTCAAGAAGCCGGGGGACAGCTAACCGTAATAGAGAAGGCATTGCGGGAATCGGAAGAGAACCGCAGGCAACAGGCCGAGCAATATCAGGCCGAGCGCGGCCACTGGGAACAATTGCACCGGGAGCTGGAGCAGAAGATCCGGGAGGCTGTCGAGGGTCGTAACAGGGTGATCGAGGAACTCAGAGCCGAGCGCGGCCGCGGGGAACAGCACCGCCAGGAGCTGCAACAGAAAGCCATGGGGCTGGAGGAAAGCCGCAACAGGCTATCCGAGGAACTCAGAGCCGAGCGTGGCCGCTGGGAACAGCTCCGCGGCGAACTCGAGCAGAAGATCCGGGAGGCTGTCGAGCCGCGGGCGGCCCTGGAATCCTCCCTGCGGGAGGCCGAAGAGGGCCGCAACCTGCTATCCGAGGAACTCAGAGCCGAGCGTGGCCGATGGGAACAGCTCCGCTGCGAGCTGGAACAGAAGCTCCGGGAGGCCGTCGAGCCGCGGGCTGGCCTGGAATCCTCCCTGCGGGAGGCCGAAGAGGGCCGCAACCGGGTGGCCGGGGAGCTCGAGGCCGAGCGCGCCCGCTGGGAGCAGCTCCGCGGCGAGCTTGAGCAGAAGATCCGGGAACTGGAGGAGCAACGTGCGGCGGCTGATTCCACGCGGAAAAGTGCCGAGGAAAAGCGCTGTTCCCTGGAGGCGGCCCTTCGTGATTCCGAACAGGAACGAAGCAGAATAAGGGAGGAGCGCGAGGAAGAAAACCGCCGATGGGAAGAGAAATTCCGGGAAACGGACGGGCATGCGATCAGCCTGCAAAACACTCTCCGGGAAGCAGAAGACAGGTTCAACCGCCTGTTTGAAGAAAACCGGACGCGCGCGTCGGTCCTGGAGGAAATCCGGCATCAAACGGAACAGTTGCAAGGGGAGCTGGCGGAGCTGGAGTCCAAACTGTCCGGGGAGAAGGAGCGCTATCGGAGATTGCTCCGGGTTTGTTCGGCAGGTGTTGTCGTGACCGACCTGCAAGGGCGTGTGCTCGAATGCAATGACGAGGCAGCCCGAATGTTCGGCTATGCCGGGGCTGCGGATGCGCTTTCCCAGGCCGATGAAGGCGCCGCGTTCTCCCTCTACCCCTATGGGGGGATTCTGGGAACGCGCCTCGAGCGGGAAGGGATCCTGCGGAATGTCGAGTGGTCGCTGCTCAACAGGGAGGGGGTGCTGGTGCGATTCCAGGAAAATGCCATTCTGGCGGAAAAATCCCCGGAAGGGTCCCCGCGCGTAGAGAGGATTGTAACGGACATAACCCGCGTGTTCCGGATGGAGGAGGAGATCCGGAGAATCCGGCAGGCGGAGGTCAGCGGAGATGCGCTCTCCTCGGCGGTGCACAGCCTGAAGCGCCTGGGCGACTCCCTGGACCGCTCTGGCACCCTTCTGAAAGATTCAGCCGGCGACAGAGAAACGGTGGAGCAAGTCGCGGAAACGCTCCTCAAGGATGCCGACCGCAGCTCCAAACACGTCCGGCAATTGCTTTCGATGACCACCAGGACGGACCGGACCCCGGCCGTTGCCGACCTGAAGGAAATACTGGCGGAAAACGGCGCCCTGCTGCACAGCCTCGCAGGAAAGGATATCGATCTGGATATCGACTGCTCGCCCGAACGGAGCCTGATCATGGCCGACCGTCAGGAAATCATTCAATTGATGTCCAATTTCATTGTCAGTTTCCTCAAAACCCTCCCGCTCGGAGGGGCGGTGTCGGTCACAACCGAGAATGTGGAGGTGGATGCCTCTGCGTCCGGGCATCCGCCGGACGTCCCGTCGGGCATGTACGTAAGGATGACGATCCGCGAGGACGGCTACGACGTGCATTATGAGAAACCGTCGAGATTCAGCCGGATGATCGTCGGCCGGATGGGCGGGTGGCTCGATTCTGCGGGCGATCCCCAGGGCGGCAACCTGCACACGATCTATTTTCCGCGTGTTCTGGCCTTTGCCCCCTCGGAGGCCGCCTCGCCGCAGGGCCCTGCAATCTGATCCCCGGCCCGCCGGCGGATAGCGCCCGGCAAAGTCCAATCAATTGAATGTATTAGCCTTGACAGTTTCCCCCGAAAGGAGTATTGTATGCCCTCGTCATGAAGGAGGTGTGTGCAAGTTGGCGGAAGTTATTCTGAATGACGGAGAATCGCTCGAAAGCGCTCTCCGGCGCTTCAAACGCAAGGTTCAGCAGGAAGACATCATCAAAGATGCTAAAAAACATTCCTTTTACCTGAAACCGGGCGAGAAAAAGCGGATTAAACAAGCCCTGGCCCGAAAACGGCTACGGAAAAAAATGCGCGGGCCGAGACCATAGAACCGTTGCATTGGAGCAGTTGGGACAGCGGACCGGGAATTCCGAACTCCCGGTCCGCTTCTTCTTGCAGGAAACGCGCGGCCCGTGGATCCAGCACTTGCAGAAACGGTCGATTTCCTACGAACGCGTTGCCGGCAGCGGCCCGCCCTGGGCCTCATCCTCGGGACCGGGCTCGGCGTCTACGCCGATTCCTTCCGGGACCGCATCTCCATCCCCTATGGCAGCATCCCCCGCTTCCCCCGTCCCACGGTTGCCGGCCACCCCGGGAACCTGGTGATGGGCTCCGTCATGGGAATTTCCTGTATCGCACTGCAGGGACGCGTTCATTTGTATGAAGGGTATTCCATGCAGGATATTGCCTTCCCGGTGCGGTTGCTCGGCCGCCTGGGTATCTCCCGGCTGATCGTGACCAATGCGGCGGGCGGCCTGAATCCTGATTTTCGGCCCGGCGACCTGATGGTGATAGAGGATCACATCAATATGATGGGATCCAACCCCCTGATCGGGACCGAACCGGAAGAACCGGAAGTCCGGTTTCCCGACATGAGCGACGCCTATGATTGCGGCATGCGGGAAATCGCGTTGGAAACGGCCCGCCGGTGTTCCATGCATCTTCAAAAGGGGATCTACGTGGGCGTCCCAGGGCCCAGCTATGAGACCCCGGCCGAAATCCGCATGTTCCGCACCCTGGGCGCCGACGCGATCGGCATGTCCACGGTCCCGGAGGTGATCGCCGCCGTCGGGATGGGCGTGCGCGTGCTCGGCCTGTCCTGCATCACCAACATGGCGGCCGGGACCGGAGGGGGAAAAATCACGCATTCGGAGGTTCTCGAAACGACGGAACGCGCCCGCAAGAGGCTGCATTCTCTCCTGGACGGCATCCTCGACGCAGTGGGTTGCCAGGCCGGCGGCCCCGGCGGCGGATGAGCCGCCCGCAGAGGCATCATGATACGGTTCCAAAGAATAGTGCTGATGGTGATGGACGGCGTCGGGATCGGAGCGCTTCCCGATGCCGCCCGATGGGGGGACGCCGGCGCCAATACGCTCGGCCACGTCATGGCGGCCGCGCATCCCGCCCTACCCGTACTCCGGCGCCTGGGCCTGGGCAATATTTCCCCGGGGCTGCTGGTGCCACCGGTGGAACACCCTGCGGCAGCCTACGGGAGGGCGGCCGCCCAATCCCGCGGGAAGGATACTACGGCAGGCCATTGGGAAATGGCGGGCGTCATCACCTCGCGGGAGTTCCCGACCTATCCGGACGGGTTTCCCCCGAGGATTCTCGAGCCCTTCCGCCGGGCGGTCGGGCGGGACGTGCTCGGCAACCGGCCCGCTTCGGGGACCGGGATCATTGAGGAGCTCGGCGGGGAGCACATGCGGACCGGGAGCCTGATCGTATACACGTCGGCGGATTCCGTCTTCCAGGTGGCCGCCCACGAGGCGGTCGTCCCGGTCGGGGAGCTCTACCGGATCTGCCGCATTGCCCGCAGGATACTCGATGGGGAGGACCGTGTCGGCCGGGTCATCGCGCGGCCGTTTGTCGGAAAGCCGGGCCATTTCACCCGAACGGGCAACCGGAGGGATTTTGCCCTGAAGCCCCCGGAAAAGACTCTGCTCGACCGCCTGGCGGCCTCCGGCCTGGCCGTCGTCGGTGTCGGGAAGATCCCTGACATTTTTGATTTTTCCGGGATCACGGGCTCCCTGCAGGCTCACGGAAACGCCGAAGTGATCGATGCGACCCTCCGGGCGCTCGAGGCGTGCGCGTCCGGGTTGATTTTTTGCAACCTGGGTGATTTCGACACCCTCTGGGGGCATCGCAGGGACAGCGCGGGGTTTGCCGGGGGGCTCCGGTATTTCGACTCCCGGCTCGAGGGAGTGCTCGAGGCGCTCGGGGCCCCCGACTGCCTCATCCTCACCGCGGACCACGGCTGCGATCCCGCCGCGGCGGGAACCGATCACACCCGCGAATACGTTCCGATCCTCCTCTACAGCCCGAGCCTCCGCGGGGGCGTCGATCTGGGAACGCGGGCGACGCTGGCCGATATCGGCCAGAGCGTTGCAGACAATTTCCGCCTGCGGCTCCCTGCGGGGGAATCGTTCCTGGGCGTGTTGCGCTAGGGGCGCCCCGCTACCGCGGCGCATCCACCTTGTGTATCCCGAGCTCCTTGAGCTTGGCTTCGGTCGGAACGCCGTCGGCGTCCCAGCCCCGCGCCCGGTAGTATTCGTCGAGCATGGCATCGAGCTCGGCCTGGCTGATCCGCTGCCCCTTCGAAGCGCCGCCCTTGATGGTCTCGTTCATCAGGCGCGGAGGCAGGGTGTCGTCTTTGCGGGTGAAGCCTTCCCGGATGTTGAACAGGCGGGCTAGATTGTTGATCCTTTCCCCGATCCGCTGGACTTCGTCCGCGGTCAGGCGGATGCCGGTGGCCGCCGCGAGAAGGTCCGCCGTATTCTGGCAAGCCCGGTCCGGAACGGCCATGTCCAGGAGGAATCCGCACAGGGTCGCGCTGTCGCAGTTGACCGTGCGGACGTCCTGATTCCACTTCGTCAGCTTCCCCTTCCCTTCCGTGGCGAACCGGTCCACCTTTTCCGGGAACGGGACGTCGAAGATCTCCTGGAACGCGTACCCCTTGCAGTGGTCGCCCCCGTTGTAGGCCGTGGCATAGTTCAGGCCGTGGGCCTTGGCGCCGCGGACGTCGTAGGCGGGCAGTTCCAGGCCCTTGACGTGGATGGCGTATTCCTCCGATCCCCGCCCGAAATGCTCCGCGGCCTTCCGCGTTCCCCTGGCCAGGATGGCCCCCAGCCCCTGCTGGTAGGCGATCCGGTGGAGCATTGCGATCATGGCCCTGTGATTGCCGAATGTCAGCTCCAGGCCTTCGGTGTCTTCGTCGGTGAGGATCCCTTTCTCGTAGAGCTCCATGGCGAAACCGATGGTGACCCCGGCCGAAACCGAATCGATCCCGTATTCATCGCACAGCCGGTCCCCGGCGATGACGGCCGGGAGGTAATCGATGCCGCAATGGCTGCCCAGCGAATAGGTGGTTTCGAATTCCGGGCCCTCGGAGAGAAATCCGGCATAGGGACCTTCCCGGACCAGCTTCACCTGGGCGCAGCCCACGGGGCAGTTGGCGCAGAAGGCCCTGTCGACGATCATGGCGTCCTGGGCGTCGGTGCCGAGCGCCGGCACCATGTCCTTCTGGCCGGTCTCCGTCCAGTTCCTGATGGCGAGGATGCCGAGCCCCGTGGTGACGTCGAGCGTCATGGGCGTCCCGGCCTTGGAGAAATGGGGGTAGAGCATCGGGCTGTTTTTCATGGCCTCGAGCATGGCCTTCCGTTTTTCCCGGAACAGGGGCGGGTCTGCAATGCGGACGGCCTGCGTCCCCCGGACCGCGATGGCCTTCAGGTTCTTCGAGCCCATCACGGCCCCCAGCCCCTTCCGGCCCGCCGCCCGGCGTTCGTTGATGATGCAGGCCATGGGGATCCGCCGTTCACCGGCGGGCCCGATGCAGGCCACCCGGACGCCGGGGTCCCGGAGTTCTTCCTTGATGAACAGCTGCGTGTCCGAGGTCTGCATCCCCATGAGTTTCGAGGCGCTGCGGAACCGGACCTGCCCGTCCGCGATGAATACGTAGGTGGGTTTCGGGGCGCGCCCCTGCACCAGAACCATGTCGTACCCCGCCTGCTTCAATGCGTCGGGGAAATGCCCCCCGCTCAGGGCGCAGGCGATGCTGTTGGTCAGGGGGGACTTGGAGGCGACGGCCATCCGGTTCGCGCACGGGGAGCCGGTTGCGTTCAGGGGGCCGACGGCGAAAGCGAGGATGTTGTCGGCATCCAGGGCATCGGTCCCCGGGGGGAATTCGTCGTACAGGTATTTGAAGGCGAAGCCCACGCCGCCCATGTACCGGGAGGCCAGCTCGAGGGTGACCTCCTCCTCGGTGGCCTTTTGATTGGTAAGGTCCAGCCGTAAGATTTTTCCCGTGTAGCCGCCTGTATACATAGTCTGTCCTCGCCGTGAAGGATGCCCGCCCCGATGCGGGCTATCCGCCTGCCACAATCAGAATGACATACAGCTCGTCGTTTTCCGCAACCGGGGTGGAGGCCGTTTCCCTGCAGGCGCTTTCCAGGTTGATCGAGACGAAAACCTTCTCGAGCAGGGCGCCGTGTTCATCGAACAGAAGCGGCGCAATCCGGGGGTAGCGCCGGGCCAGGTCTTCGAGGCACTCCCCGACGCTCGTCCCGCGGGCGTCGACGACGCCGCGGCCGTCGGCATACCGCCTCAGGGTTGAATAGAGATGGACCTTGACGCGCATCCGCGATCCTGGAATGGCTTCTGAGCCGCCGTGCCCCCGGGCTTCCCCCGCCGGCGACAGCGGCCCGGAAGGGGGAACGCGGGTGCGCCCGCCAGGCGCGCAGCCTTCCGCCGCGGGACCCGGACAAAGCGATGGGGACAGGGTTTTTGCCATTGGACTCCTCGAAGGCCCGCCATGCGGCCGCATGTTCGAGACGACCGGACAGGCACGGGCGCTTCCCGGTGCCGGCCCCCGGGAGGGAGGACGGCACCGGTCCCAGCTCCCTTATACCAGATCCCGGCGCATTTGGATACGGGAAGTCGCCGCCGGGGTGCCGGGACGCGCCCGCGGCGCCAGCTATCATGCGTCGCGCGCCCCGACGACCCGGATGTCGGGCAGGTTCCGGTAGCGCCCGGCGCAGTCCAGGCCGTAGCCGACGATAAAGGCGTCCGGGACGTCGAATCCGGCGTAATCGATCGGGACTTCGATCCGGCGGCGCGCCTTCTTGTCGAGCAGCACGGCGGTTTTCAAAGACTTCGGGGCCCGGGTGCCTAGGTGCCTCAACAGGAAATCGAGGGTGAGCCCGGTGTCGACGATGTCTTCCACCAGGAGGACGTCGTTCCCCGCCAGGCTCCGGTCCAGGTCCTTGAGCAGGCGGATTTCCCCGCTCGTCGAGGTCGCGGTCCCGTAGCTTTCCACGGCGATGAAATCGCAGGCAACATCCAGCGCGATGGCGCGCACGAGGTCGGAGTGGAAAATGCTGGCGCCCTTGAGCACGCCGACCACCAGCGGCTGTTTCCCGGCGTAGTCCGACGTGATCTCGGCCCCCAGGGCGCGCACGCGTTTCGCTATGGCGGGCGCATGCAGCAACACCGTCCCGGGCAACGGGTTCCGGAAATCGTTGGGTTGGATCCGCAAAATAGCCTCCCAGGTTGAAGTCTTCCGCGAGGGGATGTATTTTAATCGGGGACATCATACCCTATTTCGGGCGCACAGGCTGTGTCCCCCTTGATTGTACGGCAGAAAGGCGGCGCGCGTGGTGCGGGCAAGGCGGCGATCGACTGGGGTGGATGTGGGCGGCGTCCTCGTGGGCGGCGGCGCCCCGGTCGTGGTCCAGTCGATGACCAACACCGATACGGAAGACGCCCCCGCAACCGCACGGCAGGTCGTCGCGCTCGCCCGTGCCGGCTCCGAGCTGGTGCGCGTCACGGTCAACACCCGGAAGGCGGCCGAGGCCGTTCCCGAGATCGTCCGGCGTGTCGAGGACAGCGGCGTCTCTGTCCCCATCATCGGGGATTTCCACTACAACGGGCGCCAGCTCCTGTCGGGAAACCCCGAGTGCGCGCGGCTGCTGGCCAAGTACCGCATCAACCCCGGAAACGTCGGGGCCGGGCGGAAGCGGGACGAGAATTTCAGGGCTATCGTCGAGATCGCGGCCGAATACGGCAAGGCCATCCGCATAGGGGTGAACTGGGGTTCCCTGGACCGGGACCTCGTCGGGCGCCTGATGGACGCGAACACGAAACGGTCGCAGCCCAGGGAATCCCGCGAGGTCATGATGGAAGCCATGACGCGGAGCGCGCTTGTGTCCGCCCAGCGGGCTGAAGAGTGCGGTATGCCCCACGACGCCATCATCCTCAGCGCGAAGCTATCGGGCGTCGGGGATCTGATCGAGGCGAACCGGGCGCTGGCGGCCGCCGGCGATTACGCCCTGCACCTGGGATTGACCGAGGCGGGGATGGGCACCAGGGGGATCGTTGCGTCGGCGGCGGCGCTGGCCGTCCTGCTCGAGGAGGGGATCGGGGACACCATCCGGGTTTCCCTGACGCCGGCGCCGGGCGGGGACCGCAGCGAAGAGGTGCGCGTCGCGCAGCAGATCCTGCAGTCGCTGGGGATCCGCAATTTCATGCCCCAGGTTTCGGCATGCCCGGGGTGCGGGCGCACGAGCTCCACCCTGTTCCAGGAAATGGCGGACCAGATCCAGAGGCATATCCGGGACATGATGCCCGAGTGGAGGGAGCGCTACCCCGGGATCGAGGGACTCAAGGTCGCGGTGATGGGCTGCGTCGTCAACGGCCCCGGCGAGTCCCGGCATGCCGACATCGGCATTTCGCTCCCGGGAAACGGGGAGGACCCCAAGGCGCCCGTCTACGCGGACGGGAAGCTGGCGGCGATCCTGCAGGGCCCGGAAATCGTTTCAGAATTCAAGGCGGTATTGCACCGCTATCTCGATTCGCGGTATTGCAGGCAGTGATTCCCGGGTCCGGGATAATCCCAGCCGCCGGCCGGGGCGCCGGCGGGGCGTGATGGCGGGTTCGGACAACACGCGACAACAGAACGGAAGCAACCAACAATGTTAAAGACGCACAACTGCGGCGAACTGAGTATGTCGGATGTCGGGAAGGACGTGACCCTTGCAGGGTGGCTGCAGGTCAGGCGGGATCACGGCGGATTGATTTTTCTGGATCTGCGCGACCGGTCCGGCGTGGTCCAGGTGACGGCGGACCCGAGCGTGGGCGCATCGTTCTCCGTGGCCGAAAAAGCCAGGAACGAGTTCGTCCTCCGGGTGGCGGGCACCGTCCGCGCGCGGCCCGAAGGGATGGTCAACCCGAACCTGGCCAGCGGCGAGATCGAGGTGCTGGCAGAGTCGATCACCATTCTCAATCCGGCCAAAACGGTCCCCTTCCCGATCGACGACGCCGGGGACAGGACCGAGGAGGCGATACGGCTGAAATACCGCTACCTGGACCTGCGCCGCTCGCGCCTGCAGAAGAACATGATGCTGCGGCACCGGGCGATCAAATACATGCGCGACTACCTCGACCGGGCGGGTTTTCTGGAGATCGAGACGCCGATGCTGATCAAGTCCACGCCCGAAGGCGCACGGGACTACGTGGTTCCCTGCCGGGTGCAGCCGGGGAAATTCTACGCGCTGCCCCAGAGCCCGCAGCAGCTCAAGCAGCTACTCATGGTCGCGGGCTTCGAGAAATACTTTCAGATCGCCCGCTGCATGCGCGACGAGGACCTGCGCGGAGACCGCCAGCCGGAGTTCACCCAGCTGGACCTGGAGATGTCCTTCGTCACGCGCGAGGACGTGCTGGCCCTGGTGGAGGACATGATCACCGGCCTGGTCCGGACCGTGACGCCCTACAAGCGCATGATCACCCCGTTCCCCGTGATGCGCTACGCCGACGCCATGGCACGGTTCGGGACCGACAAGCCCGATCTGCGGTTCGGTATGGAGATCCTGGACCTGACCGAAGCCGTGCGGGGATCGGAACTGAAGCTGTTCTCGGACGCCATCGCGGCGGGGGGGGCGGTCCGCTGCATCCTCGCGCCGGGCTGCGCCGCCTATTCCCGCAAGGACATGGACGTCCTTACGGCGCTGGTGCGGTCGGCCGGGGCACGGAACCTGGCCAGTCTGGCCTGGACCCCGGAGGGGGTGCGGGGGTCGACGGCCAAGACGCTCAGCCGGGCGGAAGTGGACCGGATCGCCGCGGTCACCGGGGCCGTCGAAGGGGATCTTGCCTGCATCGTCGCCGACCGGGCCGACGCCGCCAGCCGCGGGCTCGGCGCCCTGCGCCTGGAATTCCGGGACCGGCTCGGCCTTGCGCCGGCCGACCTTCTGGCCTTCGGGTGGGTCGTCGACTTCCCGATGTTCGAATGGGACGAGGCGGAGAAGAGATGGAATTTCATGCACCATCCGTTCACCAGTCCGCGAGCGGAGCACCTGGACAAGCTCGAAAGCGACCCCGGCTCGGTCATGAGCGACGCCTACGACCTGGTGTGCAACGGCTACGAGCTCTCGAGCGGGAGCATCCGCATCCACCGTCGCGACGTGCAGGCCAGGATCTTCCGGTGCCTGGGGTACGAGGACGCGGAGATCCAGAAGCGGTTCGGCCATATCCTGGACGCCTTCGAATACGGGGCCCCGCCGCACGGGGGGATGGCGCCCGGGATCGACCGCCTGATCATGCTGCTGGCCGACGAGCCGAACATCCGCGAGGTCATCGCCTTCCCGAAGACGGCCAGCGGCAGCGAGCTCATGTTCGACGCCCCCGCCGAGCTTGAACCGAAGCACCTGGGCGAGCTCCACCTCAAGATCACCGAGTGACCCGGGTGGAACCGCTGCGGGCCCCCACGGGCGCCGCCGGCGCTGCCTGGCATTGCAGGCGGGCGTCCTTGAGGATCAGCCCCCCCTTTTGCGCGCCGAGGCTTCGCACGATCACCGGGCATTTGACCTTCAGCAGGAAGAACAGGGGCCCGGCTTCCTCCGACAGGCACTCCAGGTTCCCCTGCCCTTTGCTGATGATGACGTCGGCCGTGCGGTACAGGTCCATAAACTCCCGCGAGCAGCGGTCAAGGATGGTGCCCGGGGCGTCGCAACCGGAGGAGATGATCCGGGACGCCGCACCGAGGCCGCTTTTCCGGGCGTCCTCGATGGTGGCGTCATTGATGATGGGGGCGTCGCGGACGGCGTAGACGGTGTTTCTCCCTATGGTTTCTATCAGAATCCGGTCGAACACGGTTTCCCCCGCGTTATCGCCCAGGTAGAGCACCATCCGGGCCTTTTCGAGGCCGGCCCTGAACGACGGGTAGTGATCGATGGCCAGGGGCATGTCCAGAACGCCGCGCATCTCCTCGTCCAGGTCGAAATGCTGGTGAGCGCCGAAATCGATGACGTTGCCGGCGATCGCGATGCCGGCGGCGGTCCGGAGGGGGTCGGCGGAACTCTCGACGGCGGATTTCATGGCGGCGTAGTACTCCAGGGCGTTTCGAATGCTGCGGTCTTTGATCTCCCTGAAGGGGTCCGAAACGCCCGTTATGTCGCGGACGGCGCCGTAGATGAACCGGGCCGTCCGGGGCGGCGGACTGTCCAGGGGGATATCCGGGATGCGTCGCGCGACGGCGTCGAGCACCTGCTTGATGGTTTTCTCGTCCTCTGTGGCCGCCCTGGCGGCGAAAAGGGCCTGCTTCATAAAACAGGGGATGCATTCCAGGTACGTCTTCATCCTCTTGAATCAATCCTTTCTCCCGGCCGCCGAGAGCGTGCCGGCCGGTTTTTTGCCCGCCGAGATCACGGTGAACCCGGCCTCGGGGAAGTAGCCTTTCCTGGGGCGCTCCAGCCGGCGCACTTCGCCCGGTTTCTCGAAAAGCGTCGACAGGGTTTGTTCGGGCACAAAGCCCGTCCCGTCGAGCATCCGCAGAATTTCTTCGTAGCCTAACAGGCGGGCGTGCCGGTAGTAGCGGTGCCCTTCGAGTTTCTTCGTCAGGCAGAGCTGCCCCCAGGGACTTTCCTTCAGCACCAGCCCGGCGACCAGCTTGCCGCCGGGGGCGAGGATGCGGTGCGCCTCCAGGAGCGCCTCCTGCGGCGATTCGAGGAAGCACAGCGTGACGATACAAAAAACGGAGCCCCAGGAGCCGTCCCGGAACGGCATCTGCTCTCCACGGGCTTCGACGGGGCAGAGGCCCCTGTTCCGGGCCAACAGGAGCATTTCTCGGGAGGGGTCGACGCCCGTTTCTATCCCGAGGGCCCGGGCGAAGCGCCCGCTCCCCAGGCCCATCTCCAGCCAGGGCTTCGGCAGGGCGGGCAGAAGCGGTCGGAACGCTTCGGTCTCCATGAGAAAAAGGAGCCGTCCCTTGCCGTCGAACCAGCTGTCGTATTCCCCTGCCAGGGGGTCGAAAGGGGAACGGGGGCATCCGTTTTCTGTCATGGTCCCATGCGCCGCGGCGCCGGCAGGGCCGCCGCCGGCCTTTCCATTTCCTGCTGCATCCGGCCTGCAAGCGCATCCGCTACGGCCGGCGCCTGCGTGCCCGGGCGCCCCCGGCCATCCGGCCGGCGACGGTCCTGCCGCAAATCTTCCGGGCGGGCGTTTCCGCCCATGCCGGGAACCTCGCAGCAACCTTCCGCCTTCATGCGCCGTCCCCCTTGTCCCCTTTCCGGTCCAGGTAATCCTTGACGGCGGCGTGCAGCGTATTGGCCGCCAGGAGGGCGCAATGCCGGCTCTCTTCGGGCAGGTCGCCCAGGGCATCCAGGATGGTTTGCCGGCTGACTTTTTGAGCGTCGGCCAAAGAGGCGCCTATGGCCTGTATCGTGGCCATGCTGGCCGAGGCGATCGAGGTGGTGCAGCCGTCGGTCGTGAACCCGGCGTTGAGGATCGTGTCCCCGCTGATTTTCAGCCAGACCGAAATGGTGTCCCCGCAGGGGCCGGTGATCGAGGCAAACCCGTCCGCTTCGTCGAGCTCCCCCAGGTTTTTCGGATTCATCCCGAGTTCAACGACCGTCTCGGAATACACGGTTCTCATCTTCGCTTTGATGAGCTCCTCGAACTTTTCCCATGATGAAGCCATGGCTGAACCTCCGTTACACAGAAACTGCCGGAAGAAAAGGCGGGATGACGATCGGGATATGGGGCGCGAACATCCCCGGACCCTCGGGCTCCCGGCGCTATGCTGTTGTATCGCCCCGAACCATCGCCTGCCGCCCTGCCGCCCCGGATCGGGCGGCAGGGAACCCCCCGGACGACGCACGCGCATCGCCGGCAGGGGGCCCGCCGCGGTGTTCCCGGGATCGGGGACGAAGGGGAGATGCCGATCAAGGCTCCAGCCCCCTTTCCGCCGGCCGCCCGCGCGCATACCGTATCCCCCCGGCGCCGGGCGGAGCGGCCTGCGCGGCGGGAACCGAAATGATGCTGGGGGAATCGCAGCTGGGGCAGACCTCAGGCGGCGTCCGCACCAGTGTTTCAAACGGGACGTCCCACTCGTGGCCGGCAGGGCACCGGTAGCGGCGGACGGCCATCTCGAAACTGCCGCCCTCGATGCGGATGGCTTTTCCGCCCAGCAGGGCATCGGCGATCTTGCGGCGCGCCGCATCCAGGATGCGGGCGAACGTGGTCCTGGAAATGCACATGGCCGCCGCGCAGTCCTTCTGCGCCAGCTTTTCCAGGTCCCTGAGCCGTACGGCCTCGGCTTCTTCAACCAGCAGGGTGACCTCGTTCAGGGCGCCGAGCGGCACCCCTGCGGGTTTGAACCAGGTGCACGGGGGCACGGAGCTGACCTTCCGCCGCAGTCGCCGCCTGCCCATGGCCCCTCCCCCCGGCGTCGCAGCACCATGCCGCCGGCCGGGCGATTATGAACATATGACCGGAATCATGGTAGCCCCGGAAACAGTCTTTATCAAGGGGGACATTTAAGGGATACTGGGGCCGTTGGGGAAAACGGATGCGCGGGGAGGGGTGTGCGCGATGCATAAAATCGAACGTCTCGACGCCGTGCTGCAGCACCGGCGTCCTGACCGGACGCCCGTATCGTTCTGGTACCACTTCGGCCCGGGGCGCGCCTCCGGCACGGCGGCTGTCGAAGCCCACGTCGGTCACATGGAACGATTCGACCTGGATTTCCTGAAGATCATGGACGACAACCGCTATCCCCGCATCGGGCTGCCCGGGGGAGTGGTTGCGTCAACAGACGGCCTGGAGGCGCTCCCCGTGCTCGGAGGGGACGAGGGCAGCTTCGCCCGGCAGCTGGAGCTCGTCGCCCGGCTGGCCGGACGATTCCGCGGGGAATGCCGCATGATGACGACGGTCTTCAATTCCTGGACCGTTCTCCGGCAGCTGGCCGCCCCGGAATCGGCCCTCCACCGGCCGCCGGTGCTCCGGGCGGCCGCGGATCCGCGCGACGCCCTTCTGGGCACATTTCTCAGGGAGGCCCCCGGCGCGCTCTCCCGGGCGCTCGACACCATCAGCCTCTCCACCGCGAATTTCGTGCGGCGCTGCCTGGACGCCGGTGCGGACGGCATCTTCCTCTCGGTCCGGGATGACTGGGTGGACCGCCCGGAAAACGGGGAAGGGGTCTACGACCGGCTGGTGCGCCCCGGCGACCTGCGCATCCTCTCCGCCGCCCGGGAAGGGGCCTGCAACATGCTGCATGTCTGCGGCCGGGCGGTGGATTTCGGGAGGTTCGCCCGGTACCCGGTGCACGCCATAAACTGGGCGGACCGCTCCGCCGGGCCCTCCATCGCCTCCGTGGCCGGCTGGCTGCAGCCGGCCATATGCGGCGGGCTGGACAACCTTGCGACGATGGCGACCGGGTCGCCGGAGGACTGCCGCCGGGAGGCGGCCGACGCGGTCTCGGCTTCCGGCGGCCGGCCGATCATCCTCGCCCCGGGCTGCACGTTCGACCCCGCGGCCGTCCCCGAGGAGAACCTGCTGGCCATCCGCAGGTTCGCCGGCCAGGGCGCCGGTCACGCGACCTCGATGTAGGATCGCAGATCGTCGCGGAGGATGCGCTCGAGCTCTCCGGTGCCGCCCCGGTCGGTTTCGACGAAAAGGAACCCGAACAGGGGGTGGCTCCGGAAATCGATCCTGGTCAGTTCCAGCGGCTTCGAGAAAAGCCCCAGGACGGCGTCGTAGTCGAACGCGCGGATGTCGGCGCCGTCGATGCCGGTCGAGTTCTCGAGCACGACCAGGCTCGAGGCGGTATCGCCCTTTCCGGAGAGCAGCGCCGGCCAGTCGGGCCTTTGGCCGCAAAGGAACTGCTCGTACACGTTCAATCCCCAGGCGTAGCGGGCCAGGTCCGGGGTCGTGCACCAGCCCCCGAAGCGCAGGGGGTTGACCTCGACCGGCACCAGCGTCCCGTCCTGCCGGCGGCGGAACTCCGCGTGCAGCGGGAACTGCCGCACCCCGGCCAGCCGCCCGATCTGCCCGAGGATCCCGGTGACGGGCTCGAGGTTCGGCCCGACGACGCCGGCCGAGGTCGTGTAGACGCGGTCGCTCACGTCGGAGCCGGAGGCGAACAGGTGCCGGAAGATGCCGAGGACGACCGGCCGGCCGCGCTCGTCGAAATAGGCGTCGACCGCGTACTCGTCCCCCGGGATGTAGTCCTCGATGAGGAAGCTCCGCTCATGGAACGCCCCCTCGGGGGCGGGGGGGAAAATCCTCTCCAGGTCCGACCGCAGGCCCCGCTGCATCTCGAGGAAATCCTCCCCGGTGAAGACGGGGCGGACGCCGAGGCTGAAGAATCCCGTCGTCGGTTTGACCACGCAGGGCAGGGCGAGGCCCGCGGCCGGCATCCGGAGCAGGGTTTCGGCCTCCACGGTTCGGAAACGGAAATCCGGGTACAGGGGGCGGAGCAGTTCCCGGAACCGC
The DNA here is from genome assembly GCA_964651155.1 of uncultured Acidobacteriota bacterium. Taxonomy (GTDB): domain Bacteria; phylum Acidobacteriota; class UBA6911; order UBA6911; family UBA6911; genus UBA6911. The sequence continues at coordinate 16,057 of CAZYXB010000011.1, forward strand.
GCCTTGTTCTTGAACAGGGCAATCTGCCCCGGCCAGCGGGTGCCCCGAAGGTGCCGGCCGACCCAGGCGAGGGCGTTTTCCGAGGGGGTGTACAGGCGCTCCCCGGGGTTTGTTGCCAGCCGCCTGACGGCGTCGGCCTCGGGGACAAGGGAAAGGGGGCGACTGCGACAGGCGGACAGGGCATACGGCGTGTCGATGACGGGAAACCCGTTCCGAGCCAGGGTGTCGAGAAGGAAATCCGAAACATGGGGACCGTCGAGCAGAATCATCGCGCACCCGTGAAAAAAAAGCCGCCGCACCCCGCCGGCCGGTCATTCGGAAAGACGGAGGCAGCGGACATAGTGGCCCTCCCCGGCTTTCTCCATCTCCACGCCCGACTCCGTGCAACGGGGCGCCACATGCGGGCAGCGGTGGGCGAAGCCGCAGCCGGCGCCCGTCCCGGGCATTTCCGGGGGCCCCGTCCGGAAATCCTCCGGGGGCCCCGTCCGGAAATCCTCCGGGGGCCCCGTCCGGAAATCCTCCGGGG
>CAZYXB010000011.1:16682-90861 GCA_964651155.1 uncultured Acidobacteriota bacterium
CCGGGGGCCCCGTCCGGAAATCCTCCGGGGGCCCCGTCCGGAAATCCTCCGGGGGGACCCGTCCGGGACGCCCGGGGTCGGGGATCGCCGAAAGCAGCAGGTGGGTGTAGGGGTGGCGCGGGCTGTCGAACAGCGCGTCGGCCGGGGCGTACTCCATGATCCGGCCGCGGTACATGACGGCCACCGTGTCGCACAGATACCCGACGACATTGAGATCGTGGGAAATGAACAGGTAGCTCAGGTCCAGCTTCTTCTGCAGATCCTTGAGGAGATTGAGGATCTGGGCCTGGATGGACACGTCCAGGGCCGATACCGGCTCGTCGCAGACCACGAGCGAGGGCTCCACGCTCAGGGCCCGGGCGATGCCGATGCGCTGCCGTTGGCCGCCGCTGAATTCGTGGGGGTACCGGTCGATGCCGTCCGGGGACATGCCGACCATCCCGAGCAGCTCTTCGAGGCGGGCTCTCTGTTGCGCGCGGCCTGCGATGCCGGCGACGGACAACCCTTCCGCGATGGATTGCCCGACGGTCATGCGCGGGTTGAGCGAACCGTAGGGATCCTGGAAAACCGTCTGGATTTCCTTGCGCAGGGGCCGCATCTCCCTGTCCGCCAGCTCCGTTATGTCCCTCCCGTTGAACAGGATCCTCCCCGCATCCGGGGCCAGGAGCCTCAGGATCATGCGCGCCACGGTCGTTTTGCCGCAGCCGCTTTCGCCGACCAGCCCCAGGGTGTGCCCCCGGCCGACGGTGAAGGAGACGTTCTCCACCGCCGGGATGTACCCCGCCCGCCTCTTGAGCAATCCCCGGAGAACGGGGAATCGCTTCTCGAGCTCCCGGACCTCCAGGATGGCTCCCGCGCCCGGGGCGGCTTCGGGTTGCATGCGGCGGTCTCTCAAATGCGCCCCCCGTTTCTGGCGAATACGACCGGGCAGCGGGCCAGGTGGTCGCCTCCGTAGGCGCACATGTCCGGCTGCGCCCTCCGGCACTCCGGGACCGCTTCGGGGCACCGCGGGTGAAACGGGCACCCCGCAGGCTTGTAGGCCGGGTCGGGCACGGTGCCCGGGATGCTCCGCAGCGGCTCCCCCCTTTTGGCGCGGGAGGGGAGCGATTCGAGCAGCGCCCGCGTGTAGGGATGCCCGGGCGCCCGGAAGATCGGGTCCGTGCGGCCGGTTTCGGCGACGATGCCCGCATACATGACGTAGACGCGGTCGGCCACCTGGGAAACGACGCCCAGGTCGTGGGTGATGTAGAGGATCGACATGGCGCGCTCGGCCTGGATCCTGTTGAACAGGCGCAGGATCTGCGCCTGGACCGTGACGTCGAGCGCCGTCGTCGGTTCGTCGGCGATCACCAGGTCCGGGTTGCAGGCCAGGGCCATCGCGATCATGACGCGCTGCCGCTGGCCGCCGCTGAGCTGATGGGCGTAGTCGCCGAGCCGCCCGGCGGGGTTCTGGATTCCGACGCTTCCCAGCAGGTCCAGGCTCCGCCGGGCCACCTCGGCCCGGGAGGCCTTTTCGTGGGCCAGGATGGTTTCCCGGATCTGGTCCCCGACGGTGAAGACGGGGTTGAGCGAGGTCAGCGGCTCCTGGAAGACCATGGAGATCTGGCTCCCGCGGATGTGCCGCATCCGCTCCTGGTCCAGATCGAGCAGGTTCCGGCCCTTGAAGACGACCGTGCCGCCCGCGACGAACCCCGGCGGCGCCACCAGCCCGAGGATGCCGAGGGCGGTCACGGTCTTGCCGCAGCCGCTCTCCCCCACGATGCAGACTGTCTCCCGGTGCCCGACGTCAAAGCTCACCCCGTCGACGGCGCGCGCCGGGGTCGCGCCGGAGCGGAAATATACCCGGAGATCCCGCACGGAAAGAAGGGGGTCGGCTGCGCCCTCGATGGTTTCCGGTGTCTTCAGGTGTTGCATATCATTGCCGATGCTCGAGCTTCGGGTTCAGGGCATCCCGCAGCCCTTCCCCGAAGAGGTTGAACGACAGCACGACGATGAGGATGGCCGTACCGGGTATGAACGTGAGCCAGGGTGCGTCGAAAATGAACCGCTTGCCGTCCGAAAGGATATTGCCCCAGGTCGCGTGCGGCGGCGGCACGCCGAAGCCGAGAAAGCTCAGCCCGGCCTCGGTCAGGATCGCGGTGGCGATCCCGATGGTGGCCGACACCAGGACCGGGGCGACGGCGTTGGGCATCATGTGCCGGAATATGATGCGGAAGTCTCCCAGCCCCAGGACCCTGGCGGCGGAGACGAAATCCTGCTCCCGCAGCGAGAGGAATTCGGCGCGGACGAACCGGGTCGTGCCCATCCAGCTCGTCAGCCCGATGATGATCATGATGTTGTAGATGCTGGCCGGGAGAAGGGCGACGACCGTCAGGATCAGAAAGAAGCTCGGGAAGCAGAGCATGATGTCGACGAAACGCATCACGACCGTGTCGACCGAGACCGTGTTTCGAAACCACACCGCAGGCCAGAAGCCACGGGGCCGGCCCCCGGGGGCCGGCCTCTTCAGGATCGAGGCGGCCACAGCCGCCCCCCCGAAGGCCAGAAGCGCCAGGCCGGCGCCGGTCCTGTCCGCAAGGATCAGCAGGGCGGCCGAGACGGCCAGGCCGGCGGCCAGGAGCTGGTCGACGCGGATGGCCCGGGTCCCGTAGTACCCGGCCAGCCCGCCGAGGAGAATGCCGATCAGGACCGAGATGCCGACGGCCACGAACCCGACGGTGAGCGACACCCAGGCGCCCTGGAGCATCCGCGCGAAAATGTCCCGTCCCAGATCGTCCGTTCCGAGCAGGTAGACCCCCAGCGGGGGGGCCTCCCCGGGTCCGAGCGCGTCCAGGTCGGCTTCGGCCAGGGGGGGGCGGAGCCTTTCGGGCAGCCGCACCAGGGACGGGTCCAGGACCGGGTCGTTGCCGGAGGTCAGCACGAGCCCCGCCGTGGCGGAGAGGAAGAACGCCACAAAGCACACCAGGCCCAGCAGCGCCAGCCTGTTGCCCCGGAACAGGCGCCACAGGGTGGCATACCGCGGGCGTTTCGGGGCCCGGGGCCCGTCGAGGAAGGTGCCGCCCTCTGCTCGAGCGCGATGGTCCGCCATCAGAGTCGAATCCTGGGATCTGCGAGCATGTACAGCAGATCGGAAATAAAGGTGCCGGCCAGCACCAGCACCGCCGAGATGAAGTTCACGGTCAGGATCACCGGGTAGTCCCGCGCCAGGATGGCCTCATAGGCCATGCGCCCGATCCCGGGCCATGAGAAGATGGTTTCGATGATGACCGAGCCCCCGATCAACCCCGGCAGGACGAGGCCGAACATGGTGATGAACGGCAGCAGGGCGTTGCGCAGGGCGTGCCTGTAGTGGACCTGGTCCTCGGGCAGGCCCTTGGCCCGGGCGGTGCGCACGTAGTCCTGCCCCTCGACTTCGAGCATCTGGCTGCGGACGTAGCGCGACAGCACCGCGATCCCCGTCATGGCGCCGAGGACCGACGGGAGCAGAAGGTGCCAGGTCCTGTCCATGGCGACGCGGAACCAGGAAACGTTTTCGATGCCGAACGTCTCCATCCCGAGGACCGGCACGTGCAGCCGGGTCACCACCAGGATGATCAGGATGTAGGCGAAGAAAAACCCCGGGATCGACAGCAGCAGGTAGGAGACAAAGGTCGCGCCCCGGTCGAACCCCCCTCCCCTGCGTATGGCCGAGCGGATTCCCACGGGGAACGAGATGGTCCAGGTCAGGATCGTGCCGACGACAAACAGCGGCAGGCTGTTGACGAACCGGTCCCCTATCTTCCCTATCACCGGCTGGTTGTCCTTCCAGCTGACGGCCCTGCCCGTGAACAGGTCGCGGTAGAAATAGGCGTACTGCACCGTCAGCGGTTCGTCCAGGTGAAAGGCGCTCCGGTAGCGCTCCACCATTTCGGGGGTGAACTTCGGATTCATCGGGTCCACCTGGCTCGGCTCCCCCGGGGCCAGGTGGATGATCAAAAATGAAATGATGGAGACGAACAGAAGCGTCACGGCTTTCTGCAGAACGCTTCGCCTGATAAACGAGACCATCGGCGGATCCTTCCCTCTGGTGGAGGCCTCAATCGCTGCGCTCCGGCGGGCGCTGCAGCCGCGTCCACCTGTTGAAAAGAAAATATATATCATCAATGGGCGGGGGCGGTATTTTCCTGTAGACGGTGCGCCCGTTGGCGTCGGTTTCCTCCAGGACGATCCTTTTGTCCAGGACGATGTTCCAGGTGTCGACGTACAGAAACGTAAACGGCTGCTCGTGGGCGATGAGCTCGTGCAGGCGGTGGCAGTACCGGATCTGTGCCTCCCGGTCGTATTCCTGCCGGATTTTTTCGATGAGCCGATCGGCCTCCCGGTTGCTGAAGCCGGAGTAATTCATCTCCTCCGGGTCGGTTTGCCTCGAGTGCCATATCTCGTACTGGTCCGGGTCCGGCGTGGTCATCGCCCATCCCAGAACCACGGCGTCGAAGTCGAGCTTGTGCATCCTTTCCTGGATGAAGACGGACCATTCCAGCAGGTCGGTGCGGACGTCGATGCCGAGCTGGCGCCAGGCGTTCTGGGCGATGGCCAGGACGGCTTTCCGCTTGTCGTTGCCGTTGTTGGTGATGAGCGTGAACTGCAGGCGCCGCCCGTCCTTTTCGAGCCATCCCTGGCGGTTGGGCTTCCAGCCTGCGTCGGCAAGCAGCCGTTTGGCCCCCTCGGGGTCGTACTCCGGCGGCGCGACGGCATGGTTGTAGAAGTCCGACTGAATGGCGAAAGGCCCGGTGGTGCGCCGGCCCTGGCCGTCGAGCACGTACCGGATGATCCTGTCGACGTCGATCGCCTTGCCCAGGGCCAGCCGGACCCGCCGGTCGTCCAACGGCGGGCGCCGCATGTTGTAGGCGATGTAGCTGTAGCCCAGGCGCGGGACCGCGATTTCCTGGAACCTGGGATCCCCTCTCAAACGCTCCACCTGCCAGGGCGGAACCTCGTAGTAATCGACGGTGCCGGCGTACAGTTCCATTTCCCAGGCCAGGTAATCGGGGATGATCCGGTAGATGAAGCGCCGGAAGTTCGGCGGCCCGTCCCAGTAGTTTTCGAAGCGGTCCAGGATGATGTGCCGGTCCGATTTCCATTCGCGGAACCTGTAGGGGCCGCATCCGACCGGGTTGCGGTTGAAGGCGCTGTCGCGGATGGTGAACGTCTCCGGGTCCCGGCCGGCGGCGGCGGCCTCGCGCCGGAGCGCTTCCCTGTCGAGCAGGTGTTGGGGCAGGATCCGCATGGTCCACTGGTACAGGGCCACCGCGTTGAGGGTCTTGTAGGTGACGCGGACAGTCAGGGGATCGAGGATCTCGATCCCCTTGACGGGCTCGAAGTTCCCGGTGCGCGGGGAAAGATTCCGGGGGTCCATGATGGCCTCGTAGGTGAATTTCACGTCCCCCGCGTCGAAGACGTGCCCGTCGTGAAACGTCACCCCCGGGCGGAGGCGGAAGGTGATGACGGGGTTGTGCTCGGTCGCCGGAAGCAGCTCCCGCGCGGCATCGGACAGGTCCACTGGCTCGACCGGGGACCCGGCCCCGACAAACGCCTCCGCCCGGAAGCCGCGGAAATAATCCCGGCCGAGCAGGGGCTCCAGGCGGTCGAACACCTCCGGGTCCACCCGGGCGAGATCCAGCCGAATCCTCTCCGGCGCGGAGACGGTCACCTCGACCGTGCCCGCCCCCCCGCCCGGGACGGCCCGGCTGACGGTGTAGGTCCGTGGCGGAAGGACCCTGACGGAGCGGATGTTCCCCAGCGTTTCGGCCAGTTCCGGCTGCGCGGCCGTTCCCTGTTTTCGGGCCCGCTCGAGCAGCGCGGCAACCTCAACGGCGGTCAGCGCCCCCCGCCCGGGGATTTCGGCCGACGGGTTGACATAAAAATAGGCCTCCTCGCAGATGTCCCAGCCTGAGGCCAGCCGGGGGCGGAGCTGCAGGTCGTTGTCGATGTCCAGGAGCGGATCGAACACCTTGAACTCGATGTCGTTGCTCGATTTGGACGTGGAGATCGCGGGGTTGAGCACGGTGGCGTCCCCGATGCTGGCGAAGATGAAGTCCTCGAGGCGGCCGGGATTCCCCTTCGCCTGCTGGCGGTAGGTGGGGACCCAGAAATAGGATTGAACCAGCAGCAGCAGGAGTGCGATCGGAACCAGTATCAGAACTCTTTTCGTTGTCATTGTCAGCTGCCGGGCTCCCCGTTGGGTGCCGTTGCCCATTAAAGCAGAACGGGCCGGAAATTGGAACCGGGAAGGGCGCCGGGCGCCCTAGCGCACGCTTGCCCTGTACAGGGTGGCGTTCCCCTCGAGGGCGTAGGCCCCCGACGACGCCGGGACAGCGGCGGATGCGCCCGCAGCGAGCGCCGCGCGCTCCCGGCCGCAGACGATCTCGGCCCGGCCGCCGACGTTGACCACAATGTCCAGGCCCCTTCTGGCCCGGACGGTCCGCAGGCCGTCGAGGGCCAGGTGGTCGAGGGCAAAGTCCTCCGCGGGCGTGGGGAACCGACCTCCGGCGGGGCGGAGGATCTCGGCTTCGCCGCTGGCAAACGACAGGGTCTTCATCAGTTCAGGGACGTCCACGCGCTTCGCGGTCAGGCCGCCGCGCAGGACGTTGTCCGAGTTGGCCATCAGTTCAACGCCGAAGCCTTCAAGGTACGCGTGCAGGGTTTTGGGGGCGCAGTAGACGGCCTCGCCCGGAGCGAGCCGGACCAGGTTCAACAGCAGGACGCACGCCACGCCGATGTCGCCGGGATAGAAACCGCTGATCCGCAGCACCCAGTCGTATTCGGGGCGCCGGCCCCGCCTCGAAGCGGCGACCCGGAGCAGCCGGTCGAGCAGCGACCTTTTGCGCGCGCCCCCCAGGGCCGCCAGGGCGGCAAACAGCGCCCGCAGCCCGTCGGGGCCCGGCGAATGGCCGAGCGCGGCCGTTTCGGCCTCCACCTCGGGCAGGGCGCATTCGTCGAGCAGCTTGAGCAAGTGCGGGATCGGGCGGAAACCGCTCAGGCACCAGAACGGGCTGAGCGCGCACAGGATCTCCGGCTTGTGGTTGTCGTCGCGGTAGTTTCTGCCGGGCGCGTCGAGCGGCACCCCCGCGGCATTCTCGCGGGCGAAGCCCTCCCGGGCCTGCTCTTTGTCCGGGTGCGCCTGGATCGAAAGCGGCTGCCCGGCCGCCAGGAGTTTCAGGAGGAAGGGGAGGCGCTTGCCGAAGCGCCGGACCGTGTCGTCGCCCAGCAGGCCCGTCGGGTCCCCGTCGATCATTTCGAGCAGCGTCCGGCCGCCGGAGCGCGACGGGGCCTTGGGATGCGCCCCCATCCATACCTCCGCCTGCGGGACCGGCGACGGGACGGGGCCGCCCGTCAGGCGCGCGATGTGCACGCGCGATCCCCACGCGTAGTTCTGGATGACGTTCTCCAGCGGCAGAATTCTCTGCATCGTCCCGCCCCTTGTGTCGCCCGAAGCTGTCGATCGGGGCGTGCGCACCGGCGGCGCACGCAATCAGGGATCATTATATATGCAAGGGGCCCGCGAACGAACTCCCGAAATCCGCGAGCCGGATGCGGGCGGCGCCCGGCGGCCGGGCCCGCCCGGGGCATTCCCGATATTGACGGCGCGGTTTTTCTAAGTAATTATGGAACGGGTGTGTCCGGTGGATCACGTGTTTTTATGATTCCGGGGTTCGTAACGAGAACGCCATGGGGAAGATCAATGTACGAAAAAATGTTAGTTATCGATGATGATGCAATGGTTCTGAAGCTTTGCAAGAAGATATTCGAAACGGAAGGCTTCGACGTGGCGACGACGGAGGATCCGCAGGAAGGGCTCCGCCTGGTGTCGGAAAAAGCCTACGATGTCGTCCTGGTGGACTGGATGATGCCGGGGTTCGACGGCATGGATGTCGTCGAGGAGATCGACCGGCGATCCCCCAATTCCGCGATGGTCATGATCAGCGCCCACCCCACCGTGGGGCGCGCCACCGAGGCGATGAAGCGGGGGGCGATGGACTACGTGACCAAGCCGTTCAATCCCGCCGAGATCAAGGAGGCGGTGACCAAGGCGGTGCGGCGCAAGGTGGACCAGGAGAAAAAAGCCGTCGGCCGGTTCGAGAAAATCATGAAATCGTGGCAGTTCCCGGTCCCGTCGCTCGAGGACAAGGCCCCGAAGACCATCGCGGAAACCGTCGCGGTGACCGTCGGCGTGGCCAAGGCGACGTCCCCCTGGCTGACGGTCTTCGTCCTGGGCATTTTGGCCGGCGCCTATATCGGCTTCGGGGGTTTTCTCTCGACCACGGTGACCTTTGACATGGCGGCCGTGTTCGGAACGGGCTTCACGAAGCTCGTCAGCGGCGCGACCTTCAGTGTCGGCCTGATGCTCGTCGTGATCGCGGGCGCGGAGCTGTTCACAGGCAACAACCTCATGGTGTCGAGCGTCATGTCGAGCAAGATCGCCTTCAGCACCATGATGACGCGGTGGGGCCTGGTGTTTCTGGCCAATTTCATCGGATCCATCATCGTGGCGGTCCTCTTCTATTGGTCCGGCCTGTGGAAGACCGGGGACGGGGCGCTCGGCCTGGCCGCCGTCAAGGTCGCCAGCACGAAGGTCAACCTGGGGTTCGGCGAGGCGCTCGTGCGCGGCATCGGCTGCAACTGGCTGGTCTGCCTTGCCGTCTGGATGGCCATGGCCGCCCGCCATACGATCGGAAAGATATTCGCGATATTCTTCCCCATCATGGCCTTCGTCGCCATCGGCTTCGAGCACTGCATCGCCAACATGTACTTCATCCCGACCGGCATCCTGTTCATGCACCATGCGGCGATTCCGGGCCTCGGCGGCCTGGACCTGTCCTCGCTGACCTGGATCAACTTCCTGTGGAAGAATCTTGTTCCCGTCACGATCGGCAACATCATAGGCGGGACCGTTTTCGTGGGGATGAGCTACTGGGGCGCCTACCTCCGGCCGGTCAAGCCGGTTGTGCACAAATAACCCCGGCGGCGCGCGCGCCGTTCGGATGCGTCCGGAGCTGGCAGTGCCCAACGGGATCGGCACACTCAACGAGAAACCGCTGCATGCGGCCCTGAAGCGCTGGTGCGCCGGGCCGGGCGACACGATGGAGGTCCCCGTCGACGGGTTTACGGTGGACCTGGTGCGCGGCGACCTGTTGATCGAAGTCCAGACGCGGAACCTTTCGGGCATCCGGCGGAAGCTTTCCCGGCTGCTCGAGGGCCATCCCGTGAGGCTCGTCTACCCCGTGGCCCGGGAGCGGTGGATCGTACGGCAGACCCGGGACGGCACCCGGGTGCTCGGCCGCCGCAAGTCGCCCCGGCGCGGGACCGCCTACTCCCTTTTCGAGGAGCTCGTGGGCGTCGCCGGGCTACTGGCCCACCCCGGCTTCTCCTTTCAGCTGGTGTTGATCCGCGAGGAAGAGATCCGGCGCCCCGCGCCCGGCCGCGCCTGGAGGCGGAAGGGGTGGACGACGTGCGAGCGCCGGCTGCTCGACGTCGTCGAGCAGCGCCTGTTCGAGCAGCCGCGGGACATGCTGGCGTTCGTCCCCGATTCCCTGTCCGGGCCGTTTACGACCGGGGATCTGGCCCGGGCCACCGGGCGCCCCGTCTGGCTGGCGCAGAAAATGGCCTATTGCCTGCGCACGATGGGGGCCATCGAGGCCGTGGGGAAGCGGGGGCGCAGCAACCTCTACACGCGGCCCGCCGATTAGGGGACACCCGCTTGCGGTCGGCGCCGGTTACCCCAGCAGCAGGATGGACACGATCAGCTGCGCCAGCAGGATCTTGGCGACCATCGCGGCCGGGTACACGACCGTGTACCAGACGTTGGGAAGGTCCGAGTCGGTCTGCTGGTTGGCGTAGACGAGGCAGGCGGGCTGCGTCTGCAGCCCCGACATCATGCCCATGATCGCAGCCATCGGCAGCTTCAGGTAGTAGTTCCCGACCAGAATCGTGGTGAGGGTGACGAGCGTCGTGATCGCGCCCCCCGCCGCGATCAGTTCCCACCCGCCCGCCTGGAACGTGCCTCCGAAGCCGTCCCCCGCCCGGGTGCCGATTCCCGCCAGGAAGAAGACCAGCCCGACCTGGCGGAGCACCAGGTTGGCGTTCAGGGGCATCCCCCAGATGATGGGGCCGGTGCGCTCGATCCGCCCCAGGACCAGCCCGGCCACGAGCGGCCCCCCCGCGAAGCCGAGCTGAAAACTCATCCCGTGGCCCAGGGGAATCGGGATCATGCCCAGGAAAACCCCCAGCACGATGCCGAGCGACAGGGAGAGGTAGTCCGTTTCCGTTATGGACTTGATGGAGTCCCCGAAGTACCGGGTGACCCGGTCCATGTTTTTCTGATGGGTGATGACGCGGATCCGGTCCCCCATCTCCAGGATGGTGTCGGGCATCGGGACGATGTCGACGTCCCCGCGTTTGAGGCGGGTGATGATGGCGTGCAGCTCCCGGGATATGTTCAGCTCGCGGATGGTTTTGCCGGCTACGGCCCTTTTGGAGACGAAGATCCTGCGGTAGCGGATGTCGTCGATATACTCGGCCAGTTGATCCGTAGCCTGCTCGCCGAAGATCCGCTGCGCCCGCGCCATGGCGTCGGCGGTCCCGACGGCGACGACGAGATCGCCTGAATCCAGGACCGTTTCGGGGCCGACGACGTCGGTGCTGCCGTCCCCCTTGCGGATGCGGCTGAGGATGAATCCGGGGCTGCCTATCGGCGCGAAGGTTTCCTTGACGCTCATGCCTGAAATGGCCGGGTTCGTGACCTTGAAGGTGCGGCTGACGATGGCCGCCAGCTCCGATTCCCTGCGCGCGTCGATCTCCTCCTGCTCCCGGTTCTTTTTCAGGAGTTTGCCGGAGACGAAGAACCAGAGGATGACGCCGAAGACGCCGAACGGATAGGCCAGGCCGTAGGCGACGACGGGGCTCGATACGGCCAGGCCGGCGGAACCGGGAAGGCTGCCCGACAGGGTCTTCGTTGTTTCGACAACGGCCGCCAGGGCGGGCGTGTTCGTCAGAGCCCCGCAGAACAGGCCTGCCGCGATCGGCGCGGAAATCCCCATGATCTGGACCAGGGCGAGGGTGGCCGCGGCGCCTGCGGCGAGGATCAGGGCGGTGAGGAGGCTGTAGCGGATCCCGCGCTTTCGGAAGGACGCGAAAAATCCGTGGCCCGACTGCAGGCCGATCGCGTAGACGAACAATACGAGGCCGATGATGTAGATGTGCTCGGGCAGGCCGAGCCGGGAGTCCAGGGCTCCGAAGAAGATGCCGACGAAAAGGACGGCCGCCACTCCGAGCCTGAAGCCGAAAATATTGATGTTCCCCACCAGGTAGCCGAGGCCGATGACGGTGAACAACAGCAGCAGGGAATTCTGTGCCAGCAGATCCAACACGACGGGGTCCTCTGTCGAAGGGTGCGCCCGGGGCGCAAGCAAGCTGCCAGTATAGCAGAGAGCGCCGGGGCGTGGAATGATTGCGGCGGCTTTTTCCGCCGCGGCGCGGGCGTGCGGGCCCGCCGCGGCGCCGATGCTTTTTGACGCGGGCGCCGCCCGGGTGATACGCTATGCCCGGAGAGTGCGGGGCCCCGGCCTCCGGAGAACGGGGCGTGGACCTGCCCCGGTTTCCAGCGCACATGCCGCGCCCTGCGCGCAGATCAGGATTCTGGTGATGCGATTCGACTATGGCCTGGACGATGTCCCGCCGCTTCGGGTGCACCTGCTGCTCGGCCTCCAGTGGGCCTTCCTTGCGATGTCCACCATCGTCATCCTGGGGAAAATCGTCGGGTCCATCCAGCCCGGGGGGGACGATCAGGAGACCCTGTACCTTCAAAAACTGTTCTTCCTGACCGGTGCGGTCCTCCTGGCCCAGCTTCGGTGGGGGCACCGGTTCCCCCTGGTGTCCGGGCCCGCGGCGGTGCTTCTGATCGGTGTGGTGTCGAGCCGGGGGACGCCGCTGCCGGCCGCGAGCACCTCCATGTTCCTCGGGGGCGCGCTGCTGGTCCTGCTGGCCATGACCGGACTGCTCGGCTATGTGCGCAAACTGTTCACCGCCAGGGTCGTGGCCGTCGTGCTTCTCCTGATCGTCTTCACCCTTGCCCCGACGATACGGGACCTTATCATCGGGCAGCCGGGCGGGGTCGGCCCCCTGGGAAACATCGCCTTCGCCGTGGTTCTGGTGTTCGCCACCTTTTCGCTGGAAAGGTTTCTTCCGGGGGCCTGGAGGTCGGGGGCCCTGTTTTTCGCCATCGCGGGAGGCAGCGCCGGCTATTTCGCTCTGTTCCCGCCTACCTTCCCCGGCGAGGCGCTGGCCCGTTCGCCCTGGCTGTCGAATTTCGTGTCGGACTTGACGGTGCGCCCGGTCATCGTCCCCGGGGTCCTCGTCTCTTTTCTGATATGCTATCTCGCGCTCGCGGTCAACGATATCGGCTCCATCCAGGCGCTCAACGAGATGCTCGACCCCGCGCACAAGGACCGCCGGATCAACCGGGGCCTGCTCTGGACGGGACTGGCCAACATGGCTTCCGGGGTTTTCGGCGTCCTGGGCCCCGTGAACTATTCCCTGAGCCCCGGGGTTCTGGCCTCCACGCGCTCTGCGTCCCGCCGCCCGCTGATCCTGGCGGGCGTGTGCGTGCTGGCGCTTTCCCCCTTCCCCAGGCTGATCGGGTTGATGGGGTGCGTTCCCTCCGTTGTCGTCGGGGGGGTCCTGGCCGCCATCATGGCTTCGCAGTTTTCCGCCGGCCTGTCTTTGGCCCTGAAGGGGGAGCCGGGGGAGGGCATATCATTCCGGGGCGGCGTCATCATCGGCCTGCCTGTTCTGCTCGGCAACATCATCGCCTTCCTTCCGGCCGATGTCGTGTCGAGCGCGCCGGAGCCCCTGAGGCCGATAGTGGGGAACGGGTTCGTCGTCGGGGTGGCGGTCGTGCTGCTGCTCGAGCATGTGCTCGGCAGGGGGGACGATGCGGCGGGGTAGCCCGCCGGCAGGGCTCCGGAGGATCGCCATCGGGGCCCCGCCAGTGTTTTCGACATTCCATAACGGGAGGTGCGCAGCATGAAAGGACGCATAGGAAAGTATCTTTGTGCGGGGGCGATGGTTCTGGCCGCGGCGGGCGGGTGCTCGGCCGCCGGCGACGCGGGGAGTGACGTCCTGGCAAAGACGCCGCCGATGGGCTGGAACTCCTGGAACAAGTTCGCCTGCAACGTCAGCGAGTCGCTGATACGGGAGACCGCGGACGCGATGGTGTCTACCGGCATGGCCGACGCGGGGTACGCCTACATCGTGGTGGACGACTGCTGGCAGGTTTCCCGCGGCGGGGACGGCACGATCGTCCCCGACCCCGAGCGTTTCCCTTCCGGCATGAAAGCCCTGGCGGACTACGTGCATTCCAGGGGGCTGAAATTCGGGATCTACTCCGACGCCGGCACGAAAACCTGCCAGGGGCGGCCCGGGAGCAAGGGCTTCGAGGAGCAGGACGCCCGGCAGTACGCGGCATGGGGCGTCGACTACCTGAAGTACGATTGGTGCAACACCGAAGGGATGGACACGCGCGAGGCCTACGCGACGATGAGCCGCGCCCTGCGGGATGCGGGCCGCCCGATCGTGTTTTCGATCTGCGAATGGGGGGGCACGAGGCCGTGGGAGTGGGCGCCGGGGATCGGGCACCTGTGGCGCACGACCGGGGATATCCAGGACTGCTGGGACTGCAGCCAGCCCTGGGGGGGGATGGGGCTGATCCACATCCTCGACCTGCAGGCGGACCTGTACCCCTACGCCGGGCCGGGGCGCTGGAACGATCCCGACATGCTCGAGGTCGGCAACGGCGGAATGACCGAGGCCGAGTACCGCACCCATTTCAGTTTCTGGTGCCTGCTCGCGGCGCCGCTGATGGCCGGGAACGATCTGCGCGCCATGACGCCGGAAACGAAAGCCATTCTCACCAACAGGGAGGTCATCGCCGTCGACCAGGACCCGCTCGGGGTGCAGGGGCGCAGGGTTAGCGACGGCGGGGCGGTCGAAGTGTGGATGAAACCCCTCTCCGGGGCGGCCCGGGCGGTGATCCTGTCCAACCGCGGGAGCGTGGCGGCGCCGGTGACGGTTTCCTGGGATCAGATCGGCCTGGCGCCGGATGTGCCGGCGAAGGTGCGCAACCTCTGGACCGGGGAAGAGGCCGGGATGTTCCGGGGACGGTATACGGCCAGGGTCGCCCCCCACGACGTCGTCATGGTCCGGATCGAGTAGAAGGCCCGCCGGCCATGGTTTCGGCCCGCCGGCCATGGTTTCGGCCCGCCCGGCCATGGTTTCGGCCCGCCCGGCCATGGTTTCGGCCCGCCCGGCAGGGCCGGGGCGCCGCCAGGGGGGCGCGGGCGGCCGGGGGTGTGCGCCCCCGATGTTGGGGGAATGGGAGGTGCCGGAGATGCAATCGTTGTCCGTTCGCACGCTGGCGCACAGCCAGTTGCAGGATATCACCGGGGACATACAGGCAACGGTCGAGGCCTCGGGTTGGCGCGACGGGGTGCTGACGGTTTTTGTGCCCCACACGACGGCGGGCGTCACGATCAATGAAAATGCGGATCCCGACGTGGCGGCCGACCTGCTGCGGGCGCTCGATGCCGCCGTGCCCTGGCAGGCGGGATACCGGCATGCCGAAGGCAATGCCGCGGCCCATGTGAAGGCCAGCATGATGGGTTCGTCGGCGCAGGTCGTCGTCGAGGGCGGCAGGCTGCGGCTCGGGGTCTGGCAGTCGGTGTACTTCTGTGAATTTGATGGGCCCAGATCCCGCAGCGTGTGGCTGGCGTTTGCGGGCCGGTAGGCCTTCCGCAACAGGGCGGGCCGCACGAACCATGGCCTGTAACGGAGCGCATCCGCGGCAAAGCGTGTACGCAATCCCCCCTCCTCTGCTTTCGCCGGGATCCGCGGGGGCGTTCGTTCGGCCGCGGGCAGAAGTGCCGGCGCATCGGGCGTCCGCGGCTGCGGCGCCGCCGCAATGGTTTCGGGCCCCCGGAAAAGATTCGACCGGGTGCGCGTCTGCGGTCGCCGTCCCGCCGGCCTCCGCTCGGCAGGACGGCCGTGGAAGCCTCCGCGGGCATGGTGCATCGGGAATCCCCCCCCGGCCTGCCTGGGAGCTTCGGATGCACGCACAATTTCTTTGCCTTTTCCCCGGAAATCCCGCATAAAGGTTCCAACGACGCTTTGTACTACATCACGGCATAGAAGACATTGTGGACAACGCAGGATTGACGGAACCAAAATGGACGTCAAGAAACGTGCCCAGGGCTTTTACCGCAACCGGATATACGTTCTAGCCGTGCTTGGACTGGCGTATATGGGGGCGGCCGTCTATTGCAGCGCCGTTGTTGATGCCGGCATACCGTACACGCACCTCGCCTATATACCCATTGTCCTGGCAAGCATCTGGTGGGGGCGGAAAGGCGTGATCGCCGCCATCGGCCTGGCCTACTTCAACCTCCTGTTCCATCTTTTCCGCATGGGGGCCTCTGCATTCCGGGACGACTTCATACGCGCCGCCGCCTATGTCGCGGTCGCCGTGTGCGTGGGTGTCGTAAGCGAACGGGTGTCGGCCGGAAGATCCGCCCTGCGCGATTCGGAAGAGAGACACCGGCACATTTTTGAAAATTCCCTCGATGGGATCCTCCTGTGCCGGAACGACAGAATCCTGCTGGTCAATGCCACGATGTACGACATTTCAGGATACCGGCCCCCGGAATTGACCGGCAGGTCCTTCTCCTCCCTGATCCACGACCAGGACAAAGAAACGGTCGGGGGGAAGATCCTGGAGGCAACCCGGCCGGGAGCTTCCCCCGCCCGTTTTGAAAGCCGGATCGTAAGAAAAGACGGGCGAATACTCTGGTCCGAGGGCGTTCTGTCGATGACGCACTGCGAGGGAGGTCCTGCCGTCGGCATTCATATCCGGGACATCACAAAAGAAAGGGAGCATGAGGCGGAATGCCGGAAATTGATCGAGCTGTCACGCCAACAGCAGGAACAGCTGGTGCACTCCGTGCGGCTCGCGGAGATGGGCGAGCTGGCCGCCAGCGTGGCCCACGAGTTGAACCAGCCCCTGACGGGGATCCGGACCTATGCCGGCAACGCGATATTCATGCTCGACGAAAACGCCGGCAGTCTGGATGAAGTCAGGGAAAACCTGAGCCTGATATCGAAACAGGTGGACCGGGCCAAGAGAATCATAAACCAGATGCGCGAACTGACGCGCAAGGCCGACCTGAGTTTCGAACCGCTCGACGTCAACCGGACCGTTCAGGAAATCGTCGAATTTCTGAAGCCGCAGCTGGAACTGTCCCGGATTGAAGTTTCGATGAATCTTTTCGAGAAGCTGCCTCCGATTCTGGGCGACCAGATCCGCCTGGAGCAGGTGTTTTTGAACCTCATCATGAATGCGCGACGCGCCATGGAAGGGTCTCCGAAACGCCGCCTCGAAATCACGTCCTATCCCGAGAGGCACGTCCGCCGTGTCGTCGTCGAGATTGCGGACTCCGGGCAGGGATTCCTTCAGGAGACCGTCGAAAAGCTCTTCATTCCCTTCTTTACCACCAAAAAATCGGGCGACGGCACGGGGCTCGGATTGCCGATAGCCCTGAAAATTGTCGAAGCCCACAACGGAAGGATAGATGCTTTCGGAATACCGGGGGAAGGCGCCAGGTTTTCGGTGAGATTCCCCTGTATCCCGTGATCGCCGATTATGGTAAGGACCGACAGACCGACAAGCGGGGCCATTGCCGTCATCGATGACGATGAAGCGACCCGCCTGTCTCTGGGACAAATGCTGAAACTCCACGGCTATGACGTCGACGTGTTTGCTTCCGCCGAAGAAATTCTGTTCCCGCCGCGGCCCGTCGACTATGACTGCATCGTTTCGGACGTGAAGATGCCGGGGATGGACGGGGAGCGATTCCTGGAAACGATGAGGGAACGCACGGCCTCCCCGCCCGTCATCATGATCACGGGGCACGGGGACGTCCCCATGTCCGTCCGCTGTTTGAAGGCCGGGGCCTACGATTTCATCGAAAAGCCGTTCGATCCCGAAATCATGCTGTCGACCGTCGCCCGTGCCGTGGAAAAAAGCCGCCTGGAGAGGGACGGGGACGATCTCCGCCGCCGTCTCCTGGGCCTTTCCCGGGAGGAGGAAGGGCGTTTCGGCATGGTGGGCAAATCCCCCGCCATGCGGGATCTCTACGCGCAAATCGAAGCGTTTGCGCAATCGAGCGCGCCGGTGTTGATCTTCGGGGAGACCGGCGCCGGCAAGGAGCTCGTGGCCCGGGCCATCCACGGTCAAAGCCCGAGATCCCGGGGGCCTTTCGTTCCCGTCAACGCGGGAGCGCTCTCGGAGTCGATGGTCGAAAGCGAGCTGTTCGGGCACCGCCGCGGCGCGTTCACGGGAGCGGAGCAGGACCGCGACGGCATGCTCGTCACCGCCTCGGGCGGCACCATGCTGCTCGACGAGATCGAAAGCATTTCGGAAAAGAACCAGGTTCAGCTTCTAAGGGTCCTCGAGGACGGGCTTGTGCTGCCCCTGGGCAAGGACAGGCCGCGGGAAGTGGATGTCCGCATCCTCAGCACCACCAATGAGGATCCGAAGGACCTGACGGCCCGGAAACATCTGCGCGAGGATTTCTACCACCGCATCGCATCGCTTCCGATCCGGGTTCCCCCGCTGAGAGAAAGAGTTGAAGATATCCCGCTGCTGGTTTCTCATTACATGAAAAAGAACGCAAACATGGACGGGATACCGGTCCCGGAGATGCCGGGGGAAACACTCACCGCGATGATGCGGTACGCATGGCCGGGAAATGTCCGGGAACTGATCCATGCACTGAGGCGCATGGCCCTGACGGCCCATCGGGGGGTGATCGGCCCCTTTTTGCAGGAGGAGGGCGGCAGGAGCGACCCCCTCCTCTCCCTCCCCTCCACCCCGGGTGCGCTCCGGGCGGAACTGGAAAAGGCCGAACAACGCATGATTGAAGCCGCACTGCGGGAGCACGCCGGAGAAATCAACGGCACCTGCCATGCCCTGGGGATATCCAGAAGGGCCCTGTACGACCGGATGGTGAAATACCGGTTCCGCAAGGAAGATTTCAAATCCTGACAATGCTCGCGTAGGGTGCATGTGCGTTGCGCGCCCAAAAAGGAGTATCTGCCTTTCCTTTCTGTCGTTTGTGTCCAATCTCGGCCGGGTGGCCCCCGGTTTTGGGCGGATCAAACCCAAACGGCATCGGCATCCGGGCATCGGAATCAATCCGGCAAATAATATATTTAAAAGAAGATGCCTCCATTGTCGGCCCCTCGGGCGGGGGTGGCCCGCTCCTTGCATTCACACTAAAAAAATCACAGGCGGTTCCCGGAATGAAGGAGGGTGTGCGTCATTTTCCAAAAACGGAGGTGAAGCGACTTGTCCGTCGAACAGCAAGGGAAAAGCCGGGCACCGGAGAGCGGTCCGGCGTTTGATGTGCCGATCTTCATACTGGATCTGATCGAAAGTTTCATCAAGGCCAACGCATCGGTACTGGCAGTTACCGTCGAGGACGATCGTCCGAACGGGGTCCTGAAGATCCTCACGGAGGACAAAAGCCCCAGGCTTCATACCATTTCCGATACAAGCAGGAGCGGGTCTCCCCGCAGCGTCGGCGACCCGGCCGGAGACCTCCGCCTGGATCGTCTGCGCGAGTCGGTGAACCGGGCCGGCGGCATCCTCCATTTTGAAAGAAATCCATCGGGAGAGCCGGCGGTTGCCGCGACCGTGCGATGGAGCTCCGTCAAGGGAGACCTGTCCCGCGATCTCGGCGCCATGCTCTCGTCGGTCGTGTGCACCAATCCCGACCTCGACCTGACGTTTGATTTCCGCATCGGCAAGCAGGCGAGCGCCATCCGGGTTTCGGAGATTACAGACAGGATCCCCGAGGGGAAAACCGGAGGATTGACGGTGGCCCGTGCCGTGCAGGGGAAGATCAAGGCCGCGCTCGAGGCCTTTGAAAAATCCACGGGAAGGCGGTACTCCCTGAACTACTCCATCTGCCCCTTCTGCTCGTGCGGCTGCCAGGTGATTCCCCGCAAATCCATCCACGGGGATCTGACGGGGGTGGCGCCGCTGCGCCGGCATCCCGTGTCGAACGGGAGCCTCTGCATCCGGGGATGGAACTCCCACGAATACGTCTCCCACGCCGATCGGCTGAAGGGTCCCCTGATCCGGAAGGACTCCCGGCTGACGCCGTGCACGTGGGGGGAAGCCCTGGGGAAAACAGCGTCGGGCCTGCAGCGCATCCTGGACAAGTGGGGCCCCGACAGCATCGGATTCATCGGGTCTCCCCGCTGCTCGAACGAAGACAACTACCTGCTCATGAAATTGGCCCGGTGCGTCGTCGGGACGGGGAACCTCGATACGGGACCTAGGCTCAGCCTGTTCCCCGTTCTCGACGCCCTGTTCGACAGCCTGGGCGCCGGGGCCGCGACCGCGTCCCTGGACACGGTGGAGCGGGCGGGGCTGATCCTGGCCGTGGGGGCGGACCTCTCCGGGTGCGCGCCCATGGTGTTTTCCAGGATATGCCGGGCCCTGCAGAACAAAGCCGATGTTTTCGTCGCGGATCCCCGCCGCAGCAAACTCGCGAAACAGGCGACCCACCACTGGGCGGTGCGCCCGGGCAGCGATCTGTACTGGATCAACGGGGTCCTGGCCTATCTCCTCGGAGACGGGAAACTGGATGCCGGTTCCGCGGGGCATCCTCTTGCAGGGCTTGCGGAGCCTGAGGAGGCCATGCGGGAATGGTCCCTTTCCCGCGCGGAACGTGAAACCGGTATCCCCGCGGATTCCCTCAGGCTTTTCGCCGATCGGCTCGTGGAAGCCGAAAACGCCGTCTGCATTCTCGGCAGCGGGATCGGCGCGCCCGGGTTGTTGAAACAAACCGCGTACGGGCTCGTGAACCTGGCGCTAGTGTCGGGGCACGCGGGCCGCCGCGGCTCCGGAATCCTGGTTGCCGGTGGAGAAAACAACACCCAGGGGGCATGGGATATGGGAGTGTCCCCCGACCGGCTTCCAGGCGGCATGCCCGTTCACCCATGCGATCCGGGCGCGCTCGACCGTCTGCAGCTGGGACGTCCTCCCGTTGCCGGACGCGATTTCCAGGGGATGATGCGGGGCGTTCTGTCCGGGGAGATCCGGGGGTTGTATGTCATGGGCGAAAATCCCACGGCGTACTGCGGCGACCCGGCTTTCCTGGATGCGCTCGGCCGGCTCGAAATGCTGGCCGTTCAGGAGATTTTCCCGAATCCGCTGACCCGGATTGCCACCGTTGTCCTGCCGGCCTTGGCCATGTACGAGCGCGCCGGCACATGCACCAATCTGGAGCATCGGGTGCAACCGTTCGAACCGATCGCGGAACGGACGGCGGACGCACGGCCCGACTGGGAGATCCTCCAGGGAGTCGCCGAGGCAATGGGCGCCGGGTTTGCCTTCCCCACGGTCGATGCCGTCAGCAACGAAATCGCCGCCCGGGTCCCAGGGTATGAAGGGGCGGACGCGCAGGCGCTGTCGAGAACCCCCGGGGGCGTGCTCTGGCCCGAGCACGGCGACGGCGGGGGCGGCAGGCCGTGGCTGCGGCCGGATTGGCGCGGCATCCTGCACCCCGCATTTCCCGAAGAGGCCGACAGGGTGCGGCCCGACGAGCAGTTCCCGGTCGTTTTGATATTCGGCCGGCTGCAATCTTTCTGGAACACCGGGGCGCGATCCTCGCGCAGCGCCCTCCTGGACAGGGAAGAGACCCACGCCGCCCTCCACCTGAGCCCGGAAGACGCAAAAACATTCCAGGTGCGCGCCGGAGCAAGGGTCCGCGTCGTCTTCCCGTCGGGAAGCGTGCAGACGTCGGTCGTTCTCACGAAGGATCTTCCCCGGGGTGTGGCCTTTCTGCCCGCGCACCCGGTCGGAGGAAAGCTCCCCCTGTGCATGAAAAACCCTGTTCCTGCGCGGGTAGAGCCATGCCGCTAGGCGGGGCCTGCGCCTCCTCGGCCGCCGGCAGCCGGGGAAACGGGCCATGAGGAGTCACGCATGATTTCGGTAATCACGAAGGACGCTTTCACCCAGGTCGTACGCGGACTGTGCGACACGATGCCCGTCATCGCGCCCATCACCCTTTCGAACGGCGAACTGATCTACGAACGCATCCGGAATGCCGAAGAAATAACGCTGCAGCCGGGAGTTCCGCTCATGAGCGCCAAGGAATTCTTCTTTGACAGGAGGGAGACGCTGTTCGATTTCAAAAGGACCGACACGGGGGGGTTCGAGTTCCTCCCGGCCGGGGAGCCGCAGGCAACCCTGTTTTTGGGGATCCGCTCGTGCGATTTGAAGGGGGTCCGGTTCCTCGAGCGGTTCTACGCGAGGCAATTCAACGATACGAGCGTCACGGGGAAAATTGAAAATACCATATTCTTTTCCCTGGGATGCACCGAACCGGCGGGGGAAGACTGCTTCTGCGTCTGCTGCGACGGCGGGCCGATACTCCCGGACGGATACGACGTCCAGCTGACCGATCTAGGCGACCGGTGGCTCGTGGAGACGGCGACGGAGAAGGCCCGAACGCTTTTGGCCCCCTACCGGGATCTGTTTTCACCCGCGGCGGAGGCCGATCTCCTCGAGAAGAATCGGATCCTGGAACAGGTGGATGCCCGGTTTGTGCGCCGCTCCTACATGGCCATGGGAACCAAGAGAATCAGCCTGGGCACGGTTCCGGAGGAGGTCTGGGAAACGCTGGGGAACCGGTGCATCAGCTGCGGGAGCTGCGTGTATGTTTGCCCCACCTGCAGTTGCTTCACCGTCACCGACCGGGGAACTCCCCGGCAGGGCTCCCGGGTCCGGACATGGGACGCCTGCAATTATGCAGGATTCACCCGGGAAGCGTCGGGCCATGATCCGCGGCCGACGGCGGCGGACCGCTTGAAGCGCAGGTTTTTCCACAAGATCGGGTTCCAGCCGATGAGCACCCACGGCAGGCTCGGCTGCGTGGGTTGCGGCAGATGCGTGATGGCGTGTCCTTCCCTGGCGGACATATCCACTTTTGTCACCGTACTTCGAGGAGCGAGGGCAGGGTAGCGCAATGGACACTATCTACATTCCTTCTACAGCCAGGGTCGCCTCCATCGCCGAGGAGACGCCCGACGTCAAGACCTTTGCACTGCACTCAATGGACGGGGCCGGGCCGGGCCTGGCCTTCCTCCCGGGCAATTTTCTGGAGGTATCCTCCTTCGGCATGGGGGAGGTGCCGTTCTGTATTTCATCGTCGCCGACCAAACGCGATGCCTTCGACATCACCGTCCGGGCGGTCGGTTCGGTAACGAACGCCCTGCACACGCTGAAAAAGAACGAAGTCGTCGGCATTCGCGGGCCCCTGGGGAACAGCTTCCCGCTAGAAGCCGTCAGGGGCCGGGACATTCTGTTTGTCGGCGGCGGGATCGGCTTGGCCCCGCTCCGGTCGCTGATCAACTACATGCTCGACAACCGCGAGGATTACGGGGGCATAACGATCCTGTACGGCGCCAGGACCCCGGCCGACCGGGTGTACAAACCGGAGCTCGTTCAGTGGTTCGACCGGGAGGACCTGGACTTTCTGGAAACCGTCGACGAGGGGGACGCCGGCTGGAAGGGGCGGGTCGGCGTCGTCACCACCCTCTTCAAGGAAATAGGGGTCGATCCCGAAAAAACGACCGCCTTCACCTGCGGGCCGCCCATCATGATCAAGTTCGTCATCGAGGGGCTTCTGAAGATGGGCCTCCATCCCGAAAACATCGTGACGACCCTGGAAAGATACATGAAGTGCGGGGTCGGCAAGTGTGGTCACTGCGCCGTCGGGCACAAATATATCTGTACGGACGGCCCGGTGTTTACCTACGCCGAAATCCGGAAACTGCCGGAGGTGCCATGAAACTGCCGACGGTTGCCGACGTACTCGCACGAAGGCTACGGGGGAAGGCGGCGGTTGTCGGGATCGGGAACCGCGGGTGCGCCGACGACGGGGCGGGCCTGTCCGTCGTCGAGAAACTGGTTGCATCCCCGTCCCTGAAGGCGATCGACGCCGGGGACGCGCCGGAACTGTCCCTGGATCGGATCACGGAAGACTCGCCGGATGTGGTGGTGTTTGTCGATGCCGCCGATCTCGGGGCGGACCCCGGATCCGTGGCGGTCATCGAAACGGAACAACTGAACTCGGGATGGGGAAACGGGCATCAGCCGCCCCTGTCGGCCATGATGACCTACGTCGCCCGAAGCTGCGGGGCGGACACCTTTCTTCTCGGCATCCAGCCGGAGGATCTGGGTCCGGGGCATTCCATGAGCCGTTCCGTTTCAAGGACGGTGGCGATTCTCGCCGGAATACTCAATGGCATCGCGGTGCAAGAAGAAAACAGCTGTGAGGTGGAAACGCTATGACCGCTCTTTGCATCCTTCTGTTGCTGCTCCCGGCTCTGCTGGCGATTCTCGCCCTGATTTCAGGAAAACAGAAACGCGGCTTCGTGATGGTCGTCGGCGCCGCCGCCTTGCTGATCCTGACGCTGTGGATCGTCTCCGGCACCTTCCACTATTTCCCGGGGCGCTACGTCGAATATATCGATTCCTATCCATGGCTCTCCAACGCGGGAACACCGGTCAACGTCGTCGGGTTTCAAATCGACGCCCTCTCCTCCATCATGCTGATCGTCATCACGGTCATAGGGCTGCTGGTGATTGTTTTTTCCACCGAGTACATGAGCAAGCACAACCGGGAACACCCGACCGGCCACGGGACCGGCAGGTATTATTTCTGGCTGATGCTGTTCATCGGGTCCATGATCGGGGTCGTGGTCTCGCCCAATTTCCTCATGCTGTTCTGGTTCTGGGAGATCACTACCTTCTGTTCCTGGCAGCTGATTAGCCATTACCGCCAGGAGGAGCGGGCGGTCCGGGCGGGGCTCAAGGCCCTGATCATGACCCATGCCGGCGGGGTCTTCCTTGCCGTCGCCGCCATCATCCTCTACGTCAAGACGGGTTCCTTCGACTTCGCCGCGCTCAAGGCTCTCGACGGGGCCACCCTGTGGACCGTCATGTTCTTTTTCCTGATTGCCGCATGGGTGAAGGCGGCGGAGGGCCCCTTTTTCACATGGCTGCCCGATGCGATGGAAGCCCCGACACCGGTCAGCGCCTACCTCCATGCGGCCGCCATGGTGAAAGCCGGCGTGTACCTGGTGGCGAGGCTTGTCCTGTCCCAGGGAGACATCCAGTACAGCATCGGCCTGATGACGGTCATCATGGCCATCATCACGATCCTTGCGGGGTTGATCTTCTTTTTCTATCAGAGCGACCTGAAGCGCCTGCTCGCCTTCTCGACGATCACGCACCTGGGGTACATCCTGCTCGGAATCGGCTTCGGGATGCTCGGGTCCGATATCGGGCTGAAGGGGGGGGTGCTGCACATCCCGTGTCACGCCGTCGGGAAGACCCTTCTCTTCCTCTGCGTCGGCAGGATCGCGATGCTTCTCGGCACAAGGAACATCAACGACATCCGGGGGCTTTTCAAAAAGATGCCCGTCACGTCGTTTGCCTTCACCGTCGGACTGTTCAGCATCATGGGGATCCCGCCGTTTTCATGCTTTTTGAGCAAAGTGTTCCTCTTCGCCGGCGCCCTGCAGCTGGGGGGGTGGATCGGCTTCGGGGTCCTGGTTCCGTTCGCCCTGGAAGCCATCATCGCCTTCTTCTGGTTCCTCCGGGTCGGCCAGAATATCTTTTTCGGGGATTCCTCCCCCGCGGTCGACAGGTTGACGGCGCCCGGCGACCGCCCGGTATTCGGCCGCCTGGTCACCCGGTCGGTGTTTCTGGTGCTGGTGGGGCTGTCCGTCGTGATCCCCTGGGCAATGCTGCCCTTCATTCATGTATTGAGATGATGCCATGAACCATGGAATGCACCTTTTGATTACGGCGTTCGGGCTCCTTTTGTCCTGCGCCGTTGTCGTGTTCCTCCTTGGATGCGCCAAAGTCAGGAACCGGGTCAAGGGCTGGATTGTCTTCGCTGTCGTTGCAGCGGTATCGGCCATCCTCGTGGTCTTGTGCGGCGGGGTCCTCTACTCCGGCGTTCCCGTCTCCGGCGAATGGGATGTTTTCTATATTCAGGCCCTGGACGCATCCCTGCATTTCAACATCGATCGTCTGAGCGCCTTCTTCATGCTCCTCGTCACCCTGCTCTCCCTTCCGGCGGTCATGTTCTCGATAGGGTATATGGAGCGCGAAAAAGGGATCGGATACTACAGCCCGCTGCTTTTTTTCATAACGGGGATGCTGGGGGTCGTGTGCATCGATGATCTGTTCTTCATGTTCATCCCGTGGGAATTCATGTCCCTTTCGGCCTATGCCCTCATCCTCTTTCAAAAAGAGGAGCCCAAGGCCCTGCAGGCCGGGCTGAAATACTTCGTCGTTACCCACATAGGCACCACCTGCATGTTTATCGGCGGCATCATCCTGTATTACCACCTGCCCGCGAACGAAGCCTCCTTTCTATTCCCGGCTCTTTCGAAGTCGATGGGGCTGATGATGGACGCGTCCCCCGCCATGTTGAACCTGTCTCTGGCCCTGTTGTTCATCGGGTTTGCCACCAAGGCGGGCCTTTTCCCCTTCGGGTTTTTCTGGCTTCCCGTCGCCCATCCCGCCGCGCCTTCCCCGATCAGCGCGCTGTTGTCGGGAGTCATGATAAAAATCGGGATTTACGGAATCATCCGCTTCTTCCTCTTCCTTCTTCCCCCCGGCAACACCCTGACCGGCTGGGGATGGATTCTCGCCGTTTTCGGGACCGTGTCCCTGTTCATGGGGACGATCCGGGCGATGATGCAGCACGATTCCAAGATCCTGCTTGCCTATCACAGTATCGGCCAGATCGGCTACATCGTCCTCGGCCTGGGACTGGGCATGATATGCATGCAGGCCTGCCCCCTTGTCGCCCTCCTCGGCCTGGTCGGCGGGCTCTACCACCTGGTCAACCATACCTGCTTCAAGGGGCTTCTGTTCTTCAATGCCGGCGCCGTCATCCACAAGACGGGGCAGAGGGACATGGATACACTTGGAGGGTTGGCGCCGCTTCTCCCCGTTACCGCCGTTGCGTCTCTGATAGCCGTCTTCTCCATAGGCGGCTTGCCGGGCTTCAACGGGTTTGTCAGCAAATGGATGATCTACGAATCCTCCATCATGGGCGGGCTGCGCTATCCCTTCATGGCGCTGATGGGGGTGGTCGCCATCTTTGTCAGCGTGGTCACTCTGGTATCGGTCCTCAAATTCTATGGTTCCATGTTTCTGGGACACCGCGCGGATTCGTGCCGGGAACTGGCCCCGGGGGAAGACCGGACCATGAAAATGCCCCAGATCTATCTGGCCGTTCTCTGTATTCTGTTGGGGATTTTCCCCGCCCTGGGCATTGTGCCCGCCTTTTCCATCTTCACGGAACTGCCCGTTTTCGGCCGTCTGGAATACGGGACGGTTTTCGGGGACTTCAGTCTTTGGAGCGTTGCGCTGCATGCACAATCCCAATCGGGCGACATTGCGACCATCGGCGTCTGGAACCCGGTGGGAGTCACGATCGTGTTTGCGCTGCTGGTCCTTTGCGGCTGGCTGATTTCGCGGTCGGCCGGGGCGAAAGTCCGCCTCGTCGACAACTGGTACTGCGGGTCCGTTGTGCCGAAGGAAGAAACCATCTACCAGGCGTCCAGTTACTACCGCCCCCTGAAACAGTACTTCAACCGGCTGAACCTGGACTTCATCCCGGAAAAGCTGGAATTCAAGGCCGATCTCACCCGGGCGTTCAATCTGGACCGGTGGCTGTACTATCCGATTTCCGCGTCCATCATCGCGGCCAGCCGATGGTTTGCCCGAAGCCATGTCGGGATCCCGCAGGTCTACCTGCTATGGATCGTCGTCGGCGTCGTCATCACAATCACCATGATTTTCTGGTTGGCCTGAAGGAGAGGGTATTTCCATGCCGGTGTCCGAAAATATTGCAGCTGGGTTGAAAAGCAGGTTTCCCGGTCACGTGCACGGTATCGAGGAAACGATGCCGCGAAAATACAGCATCCGCATCGACCGCGATATCGTCCGGGAAGCTGCGCGCTACATGAAGGAGCAGGGGGGCCGTTTCATCATCAGCGCCGGGGTGGATCTCAGGGAATCCGGCAAGGGCTTCGACGTGACGCACATTTTCTCCCTTGATCCGGAAAAGGCCTTTGTCTCCATCAAGGCTTCCCTGGACGGGACGCACCCGAGGATCCAGTCGATCACCCCGGTCATTCCCGGGGCCTGCTGGGCGGAACTGGAGTTCCGGGACCTTTTGGGAATCGAGCTCGACGGCCACCCGGACCCCAAACGCCTCGTGCTTTCCGAGGACTGGCCGGACGACGTTTTCCCCCTGCGGCGCGACGTCCCCTACGGCTACAAGCCCCCGGAGACCGACAGCCCGCTGCCCCGGATGAAGAAGCCGCAGGCGGGGCAGACCGTCCTGCCGATCGGTCCGTTCTTCCCGGTCCTGGAAGAGCCGGCATTTTTGAAACTCTTTATCGAGGGGGAGGAGATCGTCGACTGCGATTACCGCGGGTTCTTCAGCCACCGGGGCATAGAGAAGCTCGGCGACAGCAAGCTGACCTACAATGAAATCCCCTTTATAGCCGAACGCATCTGCGGCATATGAGGGTTCATCCACTCCACCGGGTATGTGGAGTCCGTGGAAGAAGCGGCGGGAATCCGGGCCCCGCGCCGTGCCCGGTATATCCGGACCATACTCCTCGAACTGGAGCGCGTACATTCGCACCTTCTCTGGCTTGGGATCGCCGGACACATCATCGGCTTCGATACGATCCTGATGCAGGTGTGGCGCATACGGGAGCCGATCATGTGGTCCCTGGAAAAGATAACGGGCAACAGGAAAACATTCGGGCAGAACCTGGTCGGGGGGGTCCGCAAGGACATCGACAAGGGCGATATCCCCAAACTGCTGTCGGTTTTGGACACGCTCGAGCGCGAGTTGAAAAAAGTCCTGGATGCCATCGGCGGCGATACGACCCTCAAAGCCCGGCTCGAGGGCGTGGGGACGCTGAAGCCGGACGATGCGAAAGGGTTCTGCGTCGTGGGCCCGACGGCCCGGGGTTCCGGCATCGCCATCGACGCCCGGGTCGACCACCCGTACGCCGCCTACGAGGAACTGGTTCCCAACGTCATCACGTTCGACGGGTGCGACAACTGGGCGAGGGTCCTGGTCCGCATCTATGAAACCCTCGAAAGCGTCCGTCTCATCCGGGACGGCCTGGACAACCTGCCGGAAGGCCCGATCATGGCGGAGATTCGGGAAACACCCCCGGCGGGCAGGGAAGGGATGATCGTCGTTGAGGCGCCCCGGGGCGAGGCCATCCACTATATTATAACCGGCGAAAACTACCGCCCCTACAGGTGGCGCGTGAGGGCGCCCACCTACCAGCAGCTGCAGGCGCTCCCCTCGATGATCCGGCATGCGACCGTCGCCGACGTCCCCATTACCCTGGGAAGCATGGATCCGTGTTTCTCCTGCACGGAGCGCATGGAAGTCGTCGACGTGAAAACGCGGAAGGTGACCGTCTATTCCAGCGGGGACGTTCTTAGAATCTCCAGGGAGAAATACGGAAGGAGGGGACGCGCATGACCGGCACGATCGTTCGGATCCTGGTGACCGTGGTCCTGGTTGCAGGGATTGCGCCCCTGCTCGAAGGCATCATGCGCAAGCTCAAGGCGGTCGTTCATTCGCGCAAGGGCCCTCCCCTGTACCAGCCGTACATCGACATCGTCAAGCTGCTCGGCAAAGAGGATCTGCGCACCTCGAATTCGCCGGTGTTCCGACTGGCCCCCCTGGTGTGCTTCGGATCCGTTCTCACGGCAGCCCTGTTTCTGCCTTTCGGGTTCGGGCCCGCCGCCGGCGGCGCCGGCGACATGATCGCCTTCGTGTATTTCATCTCCTTCTCCTCGGTTGCGATCATCCTCGGCGGTCTCGCTTCCGCCAATCCCTACAGCGGGGTGGGTTCTTCAAGGGAACTGATGATGCTGTTCACGGCCGAACCCGTTCTCGCGGTGTCGCTGGTCGTGGCCGGCATCAAGGCGCAGTCGTTGATGATGTCGGACCTGCCGCTGTCGGGCTTTTCCATATCGATGGGCCTGGCGGCCATCGGGCTTTTCCTGGTTACGCAGGCGCAGATTGCAAAGCTCCCCTTCGATGTCGTGGAAGCGGAGCAGGAAATCATGGAAGGCCCGTTCATCGAATACTCGGGGCCGAGCCTGGCCCTGTTCAAATGGTCCTTCTACATGAAGGCGTTTGTGTTCGCCACCCTCTTCTGGCGCGTATTCGTCAACTGGCCCGATTTTCATGCCTATGGCGTGGCCCACACGCTGGCGGTGGTTCTGAATATTGCGGCGAATGCCCTCCAGGCGGTCGTTCTTCTGGTTGTTCTGGCGCTTGTCGACGCGACCAACCCGCGCCTGCGCATCGATCAGTCGCTCCGGTACTGCAGCGTGTTGATCTTTGTCGTGATGTGCGGGCTGATGTTCGCGTTCATCGGGTCCTGACGCCGGCTCCCGGCGGGGATCTTTGTGAAAGGATGGGGACGTTGCCATGCTGCTGAGCAAAATCAAAGAGGCCGTCATCTGCCTCCGGGCGGGAAGGGTCACGCTTCCGTATCCGGCGGAGCCCGCCCCTCCGGAGGAGGGTTTTCGGGGCCTCCCGAGCGTGGATATAGCCAAGTGCATCGCCTGCGGGGGTTGCTCGAGCGTCTGCCCCTGCGGCCTGATCGAGGTTGTCGACGAACCGGACCGGACCACGATCACCCGGCTCTACGAACGGTGCGTCTATTGCGGGCGCTGCGCCGACATCTGCCCGGAAGAGGCCATTACGATGACCGGACGGTTTGAAACGGCGACCGACGACAAGAGGGATCTGCACGTCGTCCACCATATTTACATGGCGACCTGCTCCCGGTGCGGGCGGTGCTACAGCACCCAGACGCCCTTCGATCCGGTCGATTACCGCAGCTTCAAGGAAACGAGGCTCCAAAGACTGGGAGGCGCATCGAAATGACCCGAACCCTTCTCCTCGAAGATCTCTATCTCGGGGCCCTGCTGACCCTGCTCGTGCTGATCGTGGTCCGGAACTACCGGCTTTCGGTCTGGTTCTACATCGCCCATTCATGCCTGCTGGGCCTGATCTATGTGTGGTACGCCTGGAACATGGACAATCCGATGCTGTACATCTGGTTCGGCACCACCATCCTGTCCCAGGCCGTGATCATCCCGTTTGCCCCCGGCGGGCTGTTCTACACGATCCGGAAATGCAACGCGACGGAAACCAAACCGATCATCCCCCTCGGCCCCTCGATCGTCTTCGCCGCCCTGATCGCCATAGGAGCCTGGAACTTTTTCCACTACATCATCGAATTCATTGCGCCGACGCCGGCGGCAATCCTCGAACCGGCCCGGTCCAATCTGGCCGTGGCATTCACCATTTTCGCCTTCGGCCTGTACACGCTGCTGGCCCGGAGGGACGCCATCAAAACGGTCCTGGCCCTGTGCATCATGGGCAACGGCATCGACCTGACCCTGGTGGATTTGACACCGGAAATGGCGGAAACGGCCATCCTGGGCATACTGACCGACGTGATCATTTCCGTTTTCATCCTTCTGTACATAAGCAGGCTCATTTATCAAAAGTTCGGGGAGCTGGATACGCTGAAGCTCTCCGAATTGAAATACTGAGGACGGCTATCCATGAAAGAAACCACGTCCATACTGCTGATTGCGCCTTTCCTGTTTCCGGCCCTGGCCTCTCTGACCGTCGCCCTATTCGGCAGGAAGAAGGGGTTCCTGAGGGAAGGCGTTTCGCTGCTCGGGGTCTTTTTCAGCCTGCTCCTGTCCTGCTGGTTCTGCCACGGCACGATCTATAGCGCCGGCGGGGGAAGGGTATTCACGACTTTTTACCGGAATATTTTCATGGACGGGTTCGGATCCATGATGGCCGTCCTGGTCAATCTGATGCTGTTGTTGATCCTCCTGTACTCGTTCACCCACATGAAGACACTGGTCGACGAGGGCAAGATCCGGGAGGAGAGCCTGCGCTTCTATTACGCTCTGGTTTCGGCCTTCAACGCAACCATGATGCTGACTTTTATCGCGAATCACCTGATTCTGTTTTTCATCGCCATTGAAGCCAGCACCCTGGCGACGGCGCAGCTCGTCGGTTTTTTCCGGGACAAGCGTTCCCTGGAGGCGGCCTACAAGTACATGGTGCTGGTCATTGTCGGCATCGCTTTCTCCCTGATGGGATGCGTCCTGATCTATTCGGCCTCGGTCCCCCACCTGACCGGCGTCAATGCGGTTCTGCTCACGGAAATAGGAACCATTGCCAATATCATCCCGAAGAATGTGGCCCTTCTCGCGGTCGCCTTTTTCATTATCGGGTTCAGCACCAAGGGCGGGCTCATCCCCTTCCATGCCTGGCTGCCCGACGCGCACTCGGAGGCGCCGGCGCCGGTCAGCGCGCTTCTTTCCGGCCTGATCATCAAGATAGGAGTGTATGCGTTCGCCAGAACCGTGACGGTCTTCTGCCGCCACTACCCCGTCATAATCCTCTATGTGGCCGCCGTGGCCTGTATCAGCATGCTGCTGGGAATCCTGCTGGCTCTTGCCCAGAACGACCTGAAACGCCTCCTGGCCGCGAGCAGCGTGAGCCAGATCAGCTATATTTTCGTGGGGTTGGCCATGGGGAGTTATGTCGGAATCTACGGGGGGATATTCCACCTGGTGAATCACTCCATGCTGAAAACGCTTCTTTTCCTGACCGCGGGCCTGCTCATATTCGCCACGAAAACAAGGAAAATCAGCGACATGGGCGGGCTCTATCATGCAATGCCGGTCACGTCGGTCTGCTTTTTCATCGGCGGGCTCGGCATCGCGGGCATGCCCCTTTTCAGCGGGTTTCACAGCAAATTCGCCATTTTTGTCGCCCTCGGGCAGCAGCAGCTGTGGTGGGCTCTGGCCATCACGGTTTTCACGGGAATACTGACGCTGTCTGTGTTCGCGTGGGCGGGGTCCCGGATCTTCTGGGGGCGGCCGGCGTCTTCCGAAGCCGCGGATGCAGTGAAGGAGGTGTCCTTTGCCATGTGGGCGCCCGTTGTGATCATCGCCGGGCTCGTTGTCGTCATCGGGCTCTGTCCCAAAATCATATACCCGATCCTGGACAGCGCATCCCAGAGCATCCTTTCCGTCGCAGAGGGGGGGCGGTAGCGCCATGATGAAAAAAATCTTCCAAAAAATGTTTCCCAAATCCCTTTGGGTCTACCACACCAACGTCGGCGCCTGCAACGGGTGCGATATCGAGGTCATCGACGTGCTCACCCCCTACTATGACGCCGAACGGTTCGGCATCCGGCTGGTCGGGTCCCCCCGGCATGCCGACGTCCTGCTCGTCTGCGGTCCCGTCACGAGACAGGTCCTCCCCTATTTCAGGCGGCTCCATGAGGCCGTCCCGAATCCGAAACTGGTTTTTGCCATCGGTTCCTGCGCCTGCGGCGGCGGCATTTGGCATGACAGCTACAATATAATCGGCGGAGTGGACAAGGTCATCCCCGTGAATTACTACATCCCGGGCTGCCCGCCCCGCCCCGAGGCGATTGTATACGGCGTAGCCGTAGCGCTCGGTTTGGCGCCCAAAAAAATAGCCCCCGAGGAGGCTTCCGACGACGTCCTGGCGGCCATGGCGGACCTGTTCCCTGTCGATCCGCCCGCAGTTTCCCGATAAACGCATCCCGCCGGGCAGGGTGCGCCCGCGGTTGTTAGGCTTCACTGGGCAGCCGGTTGGAGGGATCGACCCATGCGCGTGCGGGATCGCCCGCGCAGAGCGGCCGCAGGGAGTGTGCCGTGGTTTGGGGCCGGCCGGGACAATGCGCCGGGTTTCGCGCGGCAGGATCCCGGGGGGAGACTGCGGCCCGGGACGCTTTCGGTGCGGGGCGTGGATACTGGCAGCGGGCCGGCCCGGGCGCCGCGGATTCCGGCCTCCGGGGGGATCGTGCCTCCCTCCCGGGACGGGCTCCGAACCCCCCGCATCCCCGGGCCGGCGACCCGATTAGGAGATCTGCAGCAGCTCGCGTACCTTTGCCAGAAGGACGTTGGGCTCCACCGGTTTCTCGATAAAACCCCGCACCGGCATGAAGTCCTCGCTGATGTCGCTTTCGGAAAACCCGAAAGACATTTTGCTCTGCTGATTGACGGCGCTCAGAAGCAGCACGGGGATATCCTTCAGCTCGCTGTTTTTGTGCAGTTCCCGCGCGGCCGCGAACCCGGCATTGGGATCTTCGGGGAAAATGATGTCCAGGATTATCAGATCCGGGGACGTTTGCCGGACGCCTTCCTCCAGATTGTCCGTATCCGTTTTCACCGATACCTCGTGGCCGTTCGATTCCAGGATCATCTTCAGGCTGTCAATAATGTCCAGGTCGTCATCGATTATCAGAATTTTCGCCATAATGATTTTTCTCCTGAGTTCCTTCGATAGTATTGAATCTTACCGTAAAGCTGCTGCCTCTGCCAACGATGCTTTCCACCTGAATGGACGCCCCGTGGAGAACGAGGATTTCCTTGACGATGGAGAGCCCCAGTCCTGAGCCGCCGGGGTGATGGACTACGGCGGTTTTGCTTCTGAAGTGGTCGTCGAATATCTTGTCGAGCGATTCCCTGGGGATGCCGATACCGTTGTCCTGAACGGCCACTTCCGCCTTCCCGGGGGACGTCTGGAGGGAAATAACCACGCGTCCCGTTTTATCGGGGCTGTAGTTGATGGCATTCTGGATCAGGTTGGAGAAGAGGGTTTTCAGGTGATCGAAGGAGCCCATGACGCGGACGGGAGGATGCCGGAGCGCAAGGTTGATGACCTTGATCCTGCGCGCCTTCCCGATGATGGCCGCTTCGTTGGCCTCTTCGGACAGGACCGCCACCAGGTTGACGGGCGTCAGGTTCATTTCGGTTACCACCAGGCTTCTCAGGTTGCTCAGGTGGATGATGTCGGTGATTCTTTTCGTGATCTGGTCGCACCGGTCCCCGATCCGGTGGATGACGGACTGGACCTTTTCCGGAAGCGGCCCGTAGTACCCGTCCCGCAGCGTGTAGACATAGCTTTTGATGGCTGCAAAAGGGGCCTTCAGCTCGTGCGTGGCCAAAAGCGTCGACTTGGTCTTCTCCTTGTCGAGCCGGATCAGCATCTGATGGGCGTCTTCGAGCTGCCGCTCCCTCAGTTTCAGACTGGAGCTGATTTCGCTCACGAGGTACCAGCAGAAAAGGTAGACCCCGCCGCTTGCGAGCACGAATCCAAGGGTGATCCACAGGCTGGCGTTGACCATCGATTTGAACTGGCCTTGGAAGATCGATTGCACGGGCAGGATCCCGGCCCATTCCATCAATAGCGGCAGAGATGCGAACATCCACGCGGACACGGCGATCACCAGCGACTGCCAGCGCGGGAACAGAAGGGTGGCCAGGATGATGTGGGCCATGAAAAGCGCCCCCATCGGGGTTTCAATACAGCCCAGGGAATAGGTGAGGAAGCTGAGCGCGGCGAAGTCCCCGAACATCTGCCACAGAAGGAGGCGCCGCAGCTCCCTGTGCCGCGATTTGTCGCCGAAAAGATTCCGCCCTACGGCCGAATACGCCAGGTTTGTGGCGGTCAAAAACACTATGGTGATGCCGAAATCGGCGGGGCGGACATCGGCCGGAACCAGGCGGGTCAGCGTCGCGAGAAACCCGACGGCGCAGGCGGCGATCGCGAGCCACCGCATCTGGATAAACCACTTCGCCCGCACGGCCATTTCCTGGGTCCGGATGTCGGGGATGATCGTGACCGACCCCCAGTTGTAGAAGAACGAATGCTTTTTTGTCGTCACGAAACTCCTCCTGCCCCGCCGATTCCCGCCGTGCAATCTTCCCGGCAGGATTCGGATTCACGCGTCGTCGCCATGTGCCATCCTCCGCCGGGCCTTCATTGCGGCAACCGGAAACAGGCCTCTTTCAAGGCTGCGAGAAGTGAAGGGAACCGCGCGGACATCTCGTCGGTCAGCCCCTGTTTCGGCGATAGGTCGAAGGGCTGAACGCCGAAGATGCGGACGGGGCGATCGTAGCCGAGGGCCCTGGCGAGATCCAGCCCGTCGGCCAGTCCCAGGCCGTGCGTGGAGACCGAACTGGCTTTCAGGGTCAGGGAGGCTGCGCTGTCGGGGAAGAACCGGTACTGCCCGGGGGCCAGGCGCATGTCGGCGGCATCGACGAAAACGGCCGGCCGCTGCCATTCCAGAAGGTACGATGCCACCAGGAGGGCGTCGGCGGACTCGAGCAGCACGCAGCGGGCGGCGAATGCCGCTTCCCGGGCCAGGCCCCGGACGAGGTCGAGCCCGATGGCGTCGTCGCTGCCCGCCGGCGATCCAACGCCCACAACGAGCCATTCCGAAGCCTCCGCCGGTGCCTTCGATGCATTCCCGATCCCGGGGTTGGATTCCCTCATGGGCGCGTACGGATTCTGAGCCGGGCCGTCATGCAGGCCGGCCCGGTTCAAGATTGGAGGTTGCCCGAAGTGGATGCGCGCCCCGAAACCACTTCGGCGCGCATCCACTTCGGATCAGACAAATTCAACGTCCAGCATGTGTACCGAACAGGAAATGCAGGGGTCGTAGGCCCGCAACAGCATCTCCATGTGAAGCGTCAGCTCCTCCTGGGACATCCTGGGGAGCATTTGGGGAACGAACGCTTTCATGTCCTGTTCGACGTTGTTGATGTTCTGGCTTGTCGGGATCACGGCGTTGCCGTCGATGCAGCGGCCGTTCTCGTCGAACGTGTAATCGTGGAAGAGAATGCCCCGCGGAACCTCGCAGGAGGCGATGCCGCGGCCGGCCCGGACCTCGTAGGAGATGTCCTCGGCCTTGAGCCCGCCGCCGAGCACTTCGTCGAGCATCCGGACGCTGTTGTAGGCGCAGTGCACGACCTCGATCACCTGGGCGACGTTGTTCATGTAGGGGTTGTAGCACGGGGCCTTGAACCCGAGCTCCTCGGCCGCCTGCTTCGCCTCCGGAAGCAGCTGGTCGAAGTTGTTGTTCACCCTCGCCAGGGCCCCGACAAAGTAGGATTCGCGGTGCCACTTGGACCATTTGGTCGTCGAATGGGCGACCGTGAACTCGTTGGTGACGTCCAGGTACTGCCCGACCGGGACCGAGGACTTCGTGTCCGAGCTGTAGACGTCCCCGTCGTAGAGCGCGTACTCCTTCGGGTGCTTCAGCGACACGTACTCGGTTTCCCTCTCGTAGGGCGGGATCTTGAGGGTCTTGACGATCTTGACGGTCTCTTCAAGGTCGGGGATCGCCTCGACCAGGCGCTGGCGCAGCCCGGCGACCGCGTCCAGGTCCGGGAGCTTGCGGAAGCCCTTGAGCGTGTTGGCCATGGGGTGCAGCGTGCGGCCGCCGATGACGGTCGTGTAATCGTTGGCCAGCTTCTTGAGCTTGAGCGCCCGCCGGACCACCTCGGGGTGGGTCTTCGCCAGCGGCAGCACGCTCGGGGCGCCCACGTAATCGGGCACCGCCAGGAAATAGACGTGCAGCAGGTGGCTCTGCATAAACTGGGATTCCGTCAGCAGTTTGCGCAGCAGGACGGTCTGGGGGCTGGGCTCGATGCCGAGCGCCGCCTCGACCGCCTTGGTCGCCGTCATCTGGTGTCCCACGCAGCAGATGCCGCAGATGCGGCTGACGATCCAGGGAACCTGGGCCGGCGACATCCCCTTGACGAAATTCTCGAAAAAGCGGTTGGCTTCCGTGATGGAAAGTTTGACTTCCTCGACAGCCCCCTCTTTGGTGTTGACGATGATCCGTCCATGCCCTTCCACGCGGGTAACGTGTTTGACGTCGATGGTGTATGTCTTCTTGTTCAAATCCATTGTTACACTCCTCTACCAATCGGTTCGGCGCCGAGGAAAAGCCGATATCTGCTTCGGATGTCCTGGTCCGCAATTTTATGTTCCCGCATGAGGGCTATGTGGGACTCGACGTTCGCATGGGGAAGCGTTCCGCGGCAGCCGTCGCAGACGTAGCCGTTGTTGACGCAGATGCTGTTGCAGCCGCCCCAGGTGATCGGTCCCATACAGGTTTCTCCGCGCTCGAGAACGCACTCGTTGCCGTTCTTCTTGCATTCGACGCACACGGGGTCGGGGGGGAAGTGCGGGATGGTCCCGTGCAGCATGGATTTCACCAGGTGGAGGAATTCCGCCGGCACCACCGGGCAGCCGCGCAGGTAGGCGTCGACCTTCACGACGGCGTCCAGGGGCCGGACGCGGGTGTGCGCCCATATGGACCAGTGGTCGTTGTCGATCTGAACCCGGTTCCGGGCTTCCTCGCCGTAGATCGCCTGGAAGTTGACGGCCGGCGCCACGAAGTTCGACCGGGCCTGGACGTTCCCGTTGCAGGCGCAGGCGCCCAGCGCGACCAGGACCGTGCTCCGGGCCCGCAGGTTCTGGAGCCGTTCGATGTCTTCGTCGCGGTGGATACTTCCTTCGACAAAAGCGATGTCGTAACGCGGCGCCTTTTCCGAAAGGGCTTCCCGGAACTCCACGAGGTTGACCAGGTTGAGGATATCGAGCAGAATATCTTCACAGTTGAGGATGGCCAGCTGGCATCCCTCGCAGCTGGCAAAATCAAAAAATGCGACTTTGGGTTTCATTGAAGCGCCTCCGGTATACCTGAAAGATCGGAGAACCGGAAAACCGGTCCGTCCTGGCAGCAATAGATCTCATTCATCTGGCAGTGCCCGCATTTGCCCACTCCGCATTTCATGCGCCGTTCGAGATCGACGAAAATCTGGTCATCCTTCACGTTGCGGGCGCTGAGGGCTTTGATGACGAATTTGTACATCACCGGGGGACCGCAGAGAGCGGCGATGGTTTTCTCCGCGTCGAGCTCCATCTTGGGAATGGGCTCGGTCACGAGCCCCGTGCCGAATTCCCAGGGCATGTTCTCGGTGGCGTCGACCAGCCTGGTGACCGAAACCCCGGCCTCGGTCCACGCCTTGAGCTGATCGCGGTAGAGCTCCTCGGACGGGTTGCGGCACCCCGAAATCAGGCGTATCTTCCCGAAACGGCCGGATTCGGCCACCACCGGGGTGATCAGGGACCGCAGCGGCACCAGGCCGAGCCCGCCGGCGACGAACAGGACGTCCTTGCCGTAGAAATCGTTCATGGTGAAGCCCGAACCGTAGGGGCCGCGGATGCCCAGCCGGTCGCCGACCTTCAGCTCGTGGATCGCCTGGGTCAGGCGGCCGATCTTCCGGATGACCATCTCCAGGACGTTGTCCCCGGTCGGGCCGTTGCTGATGGAAATCGGGGCTTCCCCCAGGCCGAAAATGGAGGCCATGACGAACTGTCCCGGACGGTGCCCGAGGGGTTTTTCGAGCTCGACCTTGAGATACCGGTCCTTGGCGGTCATGTCGTCCATGGCGACAATTTTGCCGATCTGCGGAATGAAGGTCTCCCGGACCAGCTGGTCGTATTGGGATGCAACGGGTGTCATTAGCGGCCTCCTTCACTGATCAAGTCGGAAACAATATCGTAAATGTCAATATGGGCCGTGCACTGCCGGCCGCACCGCCCGCAACCGACACAGACCGCCCCCTCCCGGAATTTTTCCGGCAGGTATTCGAATTTGCGTTTCACCCTGTGGCGCTGCCTCGCGGCCGGTTCCGGGCGGAAATTGTGCCCGCCGCCGACGACGGCGAAATGGGGCAGCATGCAGCCGTCCCAGGTCCTGGTCCGGGTTCCGGACTCCACGTCGAGGTTGATGTCGTCGCTGACGTCGAAACAGTAGCAGGTGGGGCAGACGAGGTTGCAGGTGCCGCAGGAGAAGCAGCGTTCGACGTGTTTGTCCCACACGGGGCTGTCCCAGCGCCGGGAGACCTGGTTGAAGATGTCCTCGACGGGGACCGGGAACGTGCGGCCGAAAGGCTCGGGCAGGTCCGCGACCGCCCCCACTTTCCTGGCGGCGCCGTCTTCATACGGCTTCCAGTCCGCTCCGGCCGCCAGCTGTTTCCCGCGCTCGGTGAGCACTTCCACCAGCAGGTCGCCGTCCTTGAGCGGGGTGATGAAGACGTCCGCGCCTTCGGTATGCCCGAGGGAACCGACGGCGGCACAGAACGCCTGGGAGTCGCACGGGGTCGTGCATCCCCACCCGATGATGGCCGTGTTGGCGCGCCGCGCCAGGTAATAGGGGTCCGGGACCCCTTCCTTGAGGAAGAGATCGACCAGGAAGATCCCCTTGAGATCGCAGGGCCGCACGCCGGCCAGGATGCGGAACGAGGTGTCGAGGCTCGACTCTACCGTCGTGGTGCCGTCGGCCTTCTTCCGGAAGCTCAGGAGTTCTTCCCGGGCGGGGATCAGCAATTTGACCGGGGGCAAAACCGTGGGCTTGTACTGCTCGAACTGTATTTCGGAATCGGCCCCGACAGGTGCGAATCGATAACTTGAATGCCCGTATTTTTCCGGGAAAAACACCGGGTTCTCGGAAGCCATCCCTTTGATCCACTGGGTGATGTTCTGCTGGGTTGCAAGGTAATAACTCATCGGAGTTCCTCTCTTAATTCTTCGTGCCTGAATCGCCTATCCGATTCTTGAAAACGCTGCCCGCCGGGGCCCGCCCGTCTCCCAGGATTGTGGTGGGGAACAGACGATCCTGCCTGATCGCGGCCACACGGTATGCACGGCATACGATATGGCCGCCAAATGGGGCGTCGCCCGATGCGTTGCCGGAAATGACTGCGGGGCTCTCAATCTTGCGCCGGTCAGTAAGGCGGTGTATTCTATTCTTTCCAAACCGCATAAATACGAAACCCTGTGAGAAACCCGGGCCAATAATAGGGCTCCAGTATATATAAATCCACGTAAAGGTCAAACACAGATACACAACATTTGCACGCCGGTTTCCGTTGTCCCGGTGCGGACGGCCGGGGCCGTTTTGCCGCCGCTTGCCTGATCCACGATTGCGGTGACTGGTTTGGCGGTTTCCGGGATCGGTCCGTCTACGTTTCGCAGCCGCGCCCGGTATCGAATTCCGGTGTGGTAGGCAGCCATCGATCTGACTGGAATTTCAACAACAGTCCAACCAATGGCTGCCTGTCTGGTGAATTGCCATGATACGATGCAGGAAGTGTACCAGAACGCCGGCTGTACAAAAATTTTTTGTAAGATATAGATATATAATATTTTAATCTATTCAAGGGCCGGAGGGCGGGGACCGGGTCCGCCCCCTGGCATCCGACATATCGTAGGGAGCACGATTTATCGTGCGTTTTCCCGGCTTCGCCGGATGCCGAGTCTCTGCATGCGGGACTCCAGGGTCGTCGGCTTGATGTCGAGAATTTCAGCCGCCCCGTGTTTCCCCCGGACGCGCCAGCCGGTCTGGGCGAGCACGTCGACGATGTGCTGTCTTTCGACCTCGACCATGGTTCTCGGAGCGGCGCCCGGCTGGCTGGCCGGATCGAGCGGGGGGATCCGCAGCGTCGTGTCCTTGGCCTGGATCATGGCGCGCTCGATGACGTTGTGCAGCTCCCGGATGTTGCCCGGCCAGGCGTGGTTTGTCAGGGTGTCGATGCTCTGCTGGGGTATCTTGTCGATGCGCTTTCCCATGCGTTCGCCGATCTCGTCGACGAAGTGCCACACCAGCGACGGGATGTCCCCCCTGCGGTCCCGCAGGGGGGGGAGGGATATGGGGAACACGTTCAGGCGGTAGAAAAGGTCCTTGCGGAACGTATGGTCTTTCAGCGCGGCCTTCAGGTCCCTGTTGGTGGCGGCAATGACCCGCACGTCGACGTCGATGGTGCGGGTGCCGCCCAGCCTTTCGATCTGCCCCTCCTGCAGCACCCGCAGCAGCTTCGCCTGGATGTCCTGGGAGAGCTCGCCGATTTCGTCGAGGAAGATGGTCGATCCGTCGGCAATCTCGAATCGCCCGATTTGGCGGCTGATGGCTCCCGTGAAGGCCCCCTTCTCCCTGCCAAACAGCTCGCTTTCGACCAGGGGGCCGGGGATGGCGGCGCAGTTGACGACGACCAGGGGGCGGTTTTTCCTGGGGCTCATGTTGTGAATCGCCCTGGCCAGCAGTTCCTTCCCTGTTCCCGTCTCCCCGAGAAGAAGCACGGTCGAATCGGTTCCCGCCACCTGTTCGGCCAGCGCCAGCACCGACTGGATGGCGTCGCTTTGGCCGACGATGTCGCCGTGGAGGTGGGACATGCGGATCTCCCTGGTCAGGTAGACGTTTTCCGCTTCCACCGCTTCCTTTATCCGCCGCACCTCGTCGAGGGCCCTGTTGAGCGCTTCCTCCGCCTTTTTCCGCTTGGAGATGTCCCGGACGATGGCCACGAACCGGCTCGGGCCCGACACGTTCAGGGGGGCCAGGTGTATTTCGGCGTCGAAGGGGGTGCCGTCGCCGCGCCGGTGCCTCCATTCGAAAATCTGGAGGATCCCCGCCCGGACGGCGTCCATTACTTTGAGGGATTTCTCCTTCGAATCCTGCCCGTCGGGCTGCAGGGGGGGGGAAACGTCCGCGGGGGTTATCCCGAGCAGCTTTCCGCGGGGGCAGTCGAACATCCGCAGCGCCTGCTGGTTGCAGTCGATGAACCGGTACCCCTCCATGATGAAGATGCCGTCGCTCGCCGCTTCAAAAAGGGTCTTGTAGTAGTGTTCGCTTTCCCGGAGCGCCTCCTCCGCCTTCTTCTTCTCCGTTATGTCCGTGCCCGAACTGAGGGTTCCCGTGACGCGGCCGTCCGGGTCCCGCAGCAGCGTGTACTGCCAGTCGACGAGCCGTATCTCGCCGCCGCTGGTCTCTAACTCGGTTTCATAATGTTCCCGGAACGGGACGTCCTCCTCGACGATCCGCCGGAACAGCGACTGCATCCCGGCCCGGTCCGGCGCGGGGGCGCAGGTGTCGAAGAAGTTCTTCCCGGCCAGGAAATCCCGGGGGTGCCCCAGGATGGCGCACCCTTTCCGGTTGATCATCTGAATGCACCCGTCCCTGTCGAGCGCAAGGAGGATGACGTCGGCCAGGTCCAGATAGGATTTCGCGCGGTCCCGCTCCCGCTTCAGCGCGAGCTCCGCCTCGATGTAGTTGGTGATGTCGCGCGAGAAAATGGCGAGCTGAAACGGGTTCCCGTCCGAGTCGAGCACCGGGCAGATGCTGATTTCTATCCACCGACCGTCCCGGGAGTCGATGAACCGCACCAGTCTCTTCTCCCCGGCGGCCTGCTCGGCCTTCGCCCTGCGCGCCGCGGCAATCTCCGGGGAGAAATACTGGAGTATGGGCGATCCGATCAGCCGCTCCCGCGTGGTGCCGAGCGAGGCGGCCATGTTGTCGTTGGCGTCGACCACGATGCCGTCGAGGTCAATCAGCGCGGC
Organism: uncultured Acidobacteriota bacterium; assembly: GCA_964651155.1. Classification (GTDB taxonomy): domain Bacteria; phylum Acidobacteriota; class UBA6911; order UBA6911; family UBA6911; genus UBA6911. The sequence goes on from CAZYXB010000011.1 coordinate 59,180, forward strand.
GGACTCGGCCGTCGCATTGAGCAGGTCCCGGCTGGCCCGTTCCGTCGGTTCCCGGGCGGGTGCGCCCGATGGTTCCCGGGCGGGTGCGCCCGATGGTTCCGGGGCGGGTGCGCCCGATAGCTCCCGGGCGGGTGCGCCCGATGGCTCCCGGGCGGGTGCGCCCGATAGCTCCCGGGCGGGTGCGCCCGATGGTTCCGGGGCGGGTGCGCCCGATGGCTCCTGGGCGGGTGCGCCCGATGGCTCCGGCAGGGCCCCGCCCGCCTCCAGGGACAGTACCCGCGACCGGAGCGCCTCGATCTCGCGAAGCAGCCGATCCATCTCCCCCCACTGCGTCGGCATAGTTGAGGAACTCCCCAATGATCCCGCGTTTATCGAAGAGCGATATCCTGTTGCTGCACGGTATAACGGTTGACCGTATTAATGCATATTTCGAGGAGAATTTCCACTGTGCCGCCAGGGAAGGACCCGGGCGGCGCGCTCGAGCAGCGGCTCGATTTCCCTGATTTTCGCCAGTCGTCCGGCCAGGAGAAACAGCAGGGCGTAGGCGGCGCCCGTGGCGGCGGCGGCCCCGAGGGCTTCGGCCGTCCCCGCCGCCTCAGGGGGGGGGAACGCCCAGCGACGGAACCATTCCGCGAGGGCGCCGACGGGGATGCTGATGAGGAGGACCTTCAGGTAGAGGCCGTAGACGCCGCCGCTTTCGCGGTTGCCGGTTCTGTGGTTCCACAGCGCGTACAGGAGCACGACCTGGAAGATGACCGACAGGGATACGGCCGACGCGATGCCCCGGGCCCCGAACCACCGCATCCCGTACCAGTACACCGGCAGGCTGCAGAGAACGGCCGCCGTGAGGAACACGGCCGGGAACAGGGTGTTCTGCATCGCGTAGAAGCCGCGGACAACCACGGTGTAGGACGAAAGGGCGACGGCGCACGGCAGGAGAAACGCCAGGATGCCGGCTGTGAGCGCCGTGGCGTCGGCGTCGAACCGCCCCCTCTCGAACAGGATCATGACCAGTTCGCGCCGCAGGACGATGAGCAGGATCGAGAAGGGGAGGACCAGGGACAGGTAGCGCAGGGCGGTGTTGATCAGCCGGTTCATTTCCCCGATCCGGTTTTCGTTGGCCAGGCGGGCCATGAAGGGGAACGACGCCGTCCCCACCGCGTACCCGAACAGGCCCGCGGGGATGAGCAGGACGGTTTTGCTGAAATTGAGGCCGGCGACGCTCCCCTCGGGCAGGTAGGCGCCGAAGTATTTGAGGAATATTTCCATGGAGAACATCATGGTCAGGCCGAGCATCAGGGGGAGGGTGAGCTTCATGTACCGGACAAATTCCGGGTGCCCGGGTTCCAGGAGAAACCGGTAGCGCAGGCCCACCCGCCTGGCCCCCCATATCTGCAGAAGAAAGGGGCCCAGAAACGCCCCCGCCAGGACGCCCCAGCAGAAGCCCTCCATGCCGATGACGGGGCCGAGCAGGAGCCCGCCGAGGATGATCCCCAGGTTGTAGACCAGGGGGGAGAGCGCCGGGACGAGGAACCTCTCCTTGGAGTACTGGACGGCCATGAGCAGGCCGCCGATCAGGTGAAACAGCTGGGCGGGCAGGATGATGCGGGTCATCCGGACGACCATGGCGCGGAACGCCGCATCGGGGCGCCCCTCGGCCGTTATCGCGACCAGTTCGGGGGTGAAGGCCATTCCCAGAATGACGAGCACGAGCAGCAGGAGGCCGAAACTGTGGAGGATGATGTTCATGATCCGCCACCCCTCGAGTTCCCGGTTCCGGGCCAGGTACCCGGAAAAGATCGGGATGAAGGTGACGGAAAAAAAGCCCCCGGCCGTGATGTGGTTGAATATGTCCGGGAGGATGAAGGCGACCACGTAGGCGTCGACCGAGGCGTCCAGGCCCCCGACGTAGGCGACGGCCATCTCCCGGAACAGCCCGATGACGCGGCTCAGGAAGACCGAGCCCATCAGGATGGCCGAGGCGATGCCGATCTTCTTTCCGAGTGAATGTGTCATGCGCGCACGGTCGGGCAAAACGGGGTCGCCGCCCTGCGGCGGGGCTGTCCGGCCCGGGGAGACTCTATACTATCGCACCATTCCGTTCCCTTTTGAAGCGCAATGATGCCGCGAAAACACCCGCCCCGAACAGCGCGTAGCCGAGAGCCATCTGCAGGACGAACCCGCCGCGGGGCTGCCACGGCAGGTAGATTTCCCCGTAGGGGGCCACCGAGTGAATGAGGCCGAACAGGGTGCACAGGGCGCAGGTCAGCAAATACGCCGATGCGCTCCTGAGTTTGCCGTCGATCAGGTCGGCCAGCAGCGCGCCCCAGAGGATGGCCGTCAGGATGAACCCGTGGCCTACGGCGCGCAGGACCATCTGCTCATCCGCCGCGGGGCCGGTCAGGAGAACGCCGAGCTTGCCGAGCAGGCTGTCGGCGTAGGTGAGCACGAGGTACCCCACGCTCGGGACGATGGCCAGCGCGACCGCCGGGGCGTGCCGGCCGGGGGATTCGGTGAATGCCTGGGAGAGGATCTCGATGCCGATGAACAGCAGGATGGGCGTGATGACGGCCTCCGGGATCAGCCCGACGATGAAGGACATGATCCCGAGCGCGCCCCCTATGCCGATGAACAGGCCGGTCGCCAGCGTGTAGGCCGCCCGCCCCCCCATCGCCTTGTAGGCCGGGTGCCCGATGTAGGGGGTCGATTGCGCCACGCCGCCGAACAGGGCGGCGACGACCGTGGCGCCCGCTTCGACCAGGAGTATGTCGCGCGTCCGGTAGGCGTCGCCCGCGACGCGGGCGCTTTCGGTGTTGTTGATCCCGCCCAGGATGGTGATCAGGGCGAAGGGGAACGCGATCGGCAGGTAGGAGACGGCTTTGCCCAGCCCGTGGACGAATCCGAGCGTGGGCAGGGGGAACGCGGGGTGGGCCGCCGGCGAGGGGAGCGGGCTCTCGGCCCCCAGGATGCCGAAGGCCCCCATCCCGTAGTAGAGGAGGCATCCGGCGACGACGGCCAAAAAAGCGCCGGGAATGCGCAAGGGGAGGCGCCGGCCGGCGACAAGGGAATAGAGAATGATGCCTGTCGCCGCGATCCCGGCAACGGGCGCCGAGAAGATCTTCATGACCGGGAAGAAGGCCAGCAGGGTGACGCCGATGCCGGCCAGGGAGCCGAGCAGCCCCGCTTTCGGAACGCGGGCGCGGACCCAGTCGCCGGTGAACGAGAGCGCGACCTTGAACAGGCCGATGATCAGGAGGGTCGCCATCCCCACCTGCCAGACAAGTTCCGCATTCCCGGTCTCGAGGTAGACGGGGCCGAGCACGGCGGTCGCTATCCCGACCGTCGACGGGGTGTCCAAACCGAGCGGCATGGCCGTGACGTCGCTCCTTCGGGTCTTGCGCGCGAGACGGAACGCCATCCAGGTGTAGAGCACGTCGCCGGCGAGGACCCCGAGCGCCGTTCCGGGGATCATCAGGCTGAAGACCTTCTCCGCGGGGTATCCGAAGACCCCGACGAGAATCCCGGTGAGAAGGACCAGGTTGGTGACGTTGTCGAGCATCAGGCCGAAAAACGCGTTCAGGTCGCCCCATTGGGCCCAGCGGTATCGTGGGTGTTGCATGGCGGATGGTTCTCTTTCCATACGGGTGCTCCATGCCAGGTGAGCAGAGTGTACCACAGAAGGCGCCATCGGCCGAGCATAGGACCGGGGCGGTTTTACGTTCTGTCCGGGCCCGTGCTATACTATGGACAGATGCATCACCGGTTCGCACGCTCCTCCCGGGAGCGCACTCTGGAAAGGGAGCCGGTTCATCGGAAGCGCCGGAGGGCGCACTCCGCAGGTGTTCCGAGGGAACGGTCCACGTGTCCGCATACCGACTGCTGCCGCACCTGCCCGCGGGAGATCGCGCCCGGCGCGCCCGGCCGGGCAGGGTCGCGGATCCTCCCGGTTGGCGGAGGAGGATGCCATGGAACGATTTACGAAAAAGATCCGGCTCAGGGACGGGATGGAAGTCCTGGTCCGGCCGCTTGAGAAGATGGACGGGCCCGCGCTGCTCTCCTTTTTCCGGGCCCTGCCCGAATGGGACCGCCTCTTCCTCAAGGAGGACGTCACCCGGCCCGAGGTCATCGACCGGTGGATGGCGGAACTGGATTTCGACCGGGTCCTGTCGATCGTCGCGGAAAAGGATGGCGCCATCATCGGCGACGCGAAGCTTCTGCTGAATCCCTACGGGTGGCAGCGGCACATGGCCGAAATCCTGTGCGTCGTCTCCCGGCCGCACCAGCGGAAAGGGCTCGGGACGTCCCTGATGCGGGAGCTTCTGGCCCATGCCGTTGAAAGGGGGGTCCTGAAGGTGAGCGTCAACCTGATGGACACCCAGAAGTCCGCGCAGAAGGCCTTTGAAAGGATCGGGTTCATCAAGGAAGCGGAGCTGAAGGATTTCGTGTCGGACGTCGGGGGGAACCTCCATGGCCTCGTCGTCATGGTCAACGACGTCTCCGAACTCTGGAAGAAGATGGAGGTCCTGCTGCTCTACTACGACATAAGGACCATGGACTGACCGCACCGGCGGTCCCCCGGGTCCCCCGGGGCGCCGGTGCCCGGAAAGCGCTAGCGGGACGAGGGCACCTTCAGCTTCTGGCCGATCTGCAGGATGTACTCCGGGCCGCGCAGGTTGTTGATGGCGGCGATTTCCTCCGCCGGGCGGTTGAAGCGCCGGGCGATTTGGATCAGGGTGTCCCCCCGGACCACGGTGTAGAGGATGAGTTCGGCCTGCCGGGCATCGTGCAGTTCGAAGGCGCGGTCGACCAGCGCCCCCTCCAGGCAGTTCTTTTCGTAGGCCTCCCTGAGGATCGCCGGGACGACGAGGGTGTCCCCCGCCTTGAGCGTGTCGTTGTATTCCAGTTGCGGGTTGAGGTTGCGCAGGGTCCGGAACCAGCCGTTGCGCCGGTTTTCGGCCTGGCCGAGGCAGATCGTGAGCTGATCGATCGAGGTGTCCCGCCGGAGCGCGAGCACGGTGGTGTTGGCCGGAAAGGACGGGAACTGGAGGTTGTAGTCCCCGGCGTGCAGGAAGAGCCAGGCCGCGGCCAGGATGCGGGGGACGTACTGCCTCGTTTCGTTCGGGAGGGAGTTGTAGAACCGGCCGTCCCAGAAATCGATGTCCCCGAGCCTCTGGTGCAGCCGGCGGAGCCTGTTTTCGCCGCCGTTGTAGGCGGCCAGCGCTTTTTCCAGGTTCTGGTTGAGCGTCGCGAGCTGTTCGTTCAGATAGGCCACGTTGGCCCGGGTGGCCCGGACCGGATCCAGCCGCAGGTCGAAGCCGTCCTCCACGGTCAGGCCGTACCGTTGCCCGGTCCCGCTCATGAACTGCATCAGCCCCGTGGCCCCGGCGCTGGAGACCGCGTGCACCTTGCCGCCCGTCTCGGTGGCGACCACCCCGAAGAGCAGGGCTTCGGGGAAGCCGGCCTCCTCGTACACCGGCGCGATGGCGTCGCGCAGGTAGAGGTAATTCTCGTAGGAGTCCATCAGGTGGGGGCGCAGCCAGGTCAGCCATTCGTTGAGCGCCGCCCGGACCGGTTCGTTCAGCTCGATCAGCTCGCGCAGATCCCTGCCCCGGAACATCGTCCCGGTTTCCGTCGCCCCGGGGGAGGGCGCATCCGGCGGGAATTCCCCGGCGCCGGGCCCTGCCGGCGCCGGGTTGGCGGCCTCCTCCGGCCCGGCCGCGCGCCGCTCGATCTCGAGCAGCCGGGCGATGGCGTCGAAGTAGATTTCGATGTCGCATCCGCCGGTGGCGGCGCACGCCCGCAGCCCGGCGACGATCCGGTCCATCGCCGCGGCGGTCGTCCGCTCTCCCCGGGCGCGGTCCCCCAGCCGGATCCCCTCGAGCCCCCGTTCGAATTCCCCGCAGTCGGCTTCGAGCCGGCCGTAGAGCGCCTCCGGGCTATCGGGCGACTCCGGCGCGGCCGGGGGTAGGGCGCCCAGCGCCAGGATCGCGGCAACAGGCATGGAAAGAACAACGGGCAGGCGCATCACGGTCCTTCCTTTCCGATGGGCCCCGGGCCGGGGGCCGCCGCCCGGATCGCCCGGATACGCTCCAGGACCGGGGGGTGGCTGTAGGACAGGAAGACCTTCAGGGGATGCGGCGTGAGATTGGCCAGGTTGTCGACGCTGAGTTTCTTCAGGGCCTCGATCATCGCCGACGGGTTCCCGGTGGTTTCGGCCGCGTAGGCGTCCGCGGCGAATTCGTTGCGGCGGGAGAGGGCGCCCGCTGCCGTCGACAGGATCGTGTCGATGGGCCCGTACAGGAATCCGAAGAACACCAGGCTCGCGTACACGGACGTCTCCTCCATGCGGAAGGCCTCGGAAAGCTGGCGGTTGTCGATGAAAAGGGACAGGAGGTAGAACAGGAGGCCGAACGTGCCGACCGCGAGGGCCATGGATTTCCAGATGTGACCCTTCCTGTAATGCCCCATTTCGTGCGCCAGGATCGACACCAGCTCGGGCGTCGTGTGCTTCTCTATCAGGGTGTCGAACAGGACGATGCGGCGGAACCGCCCGAAGCCGCTGAAGAAGGCGTTGGCCTTGGAGGAGCGGCGGGACCCGTCCATCTGGTAGACCCCCTTCATCCTGAAGTTCTCCGATCGGGCGTAGGCCTCGATCTCCTCGCGCAGGTCCTCCTTTTGGAGCGGCGTGTATTTGTTGAAGACCGGCATGAGGACCACGGGGGCGACAAACGCCAGCAGGAGCTGCAGGGCCGTGACGCCGATCCAGCAGTAGAGCCACGCCCATCTGCCGCCGCTTTCAAAAAACCAGATGATGCCGTAGAGCGCCGCCCCGCCGAGGAGCCCGACGAGGAGCCAGCTTTTGACGACATCCAGGGCGAAGGTCCCCGGGGTCGTGCGGTTGAAGCCGTATTTCTCCTCGATGACGAACGTGTCGTAGATGGAAAAAGGTAGCTGGATCAGCTGGAAGGCCGCCAGGAGCACCCCGGTGAAAACCAGCCCCGTCCAGATGCCGTCCAGGCCGAGGCTTCTGGCGAAGCGGTCGACGTGGTTGAACCCCCCGAAAAGGATGAAGGCGACGAGGACGGGCGTCACGACGGAGCTGTGAACGAGGCCGAAGCGGGTGTTCTCGACGAGGTATCTTTGGGATTGCCTGTACCGGTCCGGGTCGTAGTAGCCTGCGAATTCCTCGGGCAGCTCCGTGGTCATGCTGCGCAGATTCAGCTTCTCCACCAGCAGTTCGAGCAGGTAGGAACCGATGAGGATCGCCAGTATCGCAATACGGTAGCAATGCATGCCGGCCTCGGCCGATCGCCGCGCTCCCTGTCCCGGGGGTTCCCGGACGCGGGCCATAGGGTGCGGTGTCCCGCAATCGCCGGCCCGGCACTGCGGGGGGAACGCAACAAACGGGGAGCCCGGAAGCTGTGCGCCCGGCGGGGGTGCCGCCGGGCGCATGCGCCCGCTGTCCTAGTCCGTGGGGCGCACGCACAGGGCGCGCCCCGCGCTGTTGCAGCCGCTCGTGGGGGACAGGCTCTTCCCGCCATAGCTGAAGTTGAAGCTCCAGACGTCCCCGGAGTTGTTCGTCGACGAGCTCCAGATGCCGGGCATGCCCAGCTCGATGGGGCCCTTGGCCTTGTAGGGTTTCGACTGGCTCCGGTCGAACAGGGTCTTCAGCTCATCGACGGTCGGCAGGCGCCAGTCCGTGGCCCCGCCCAGCTGCAGGTTCGCGCAGTACTCCCTGGCCTGATTCCAGCTGACGTCCTCGCCGTTGTCCCTGACGGCCCAGGTCAGCCCCGTCTGGCCGTCGTCCCAGGTTGATTCGGGATCCTGGGGGGCCGCCGGCCGGCCGGCGCCAAGCAGAAACGCTGCAGCAAGAAATACCAGACAGGGACGATAGCATGGCTTCAGAAGCATAGGCCCATTCTCCAGGGAAAATTGAGGGCCGGCTTCATGCTCCGATCGCGCTATCGCGGGCATCCTCCGGCTCCGCCCAAACACAGGATCCAAGTGTAGCACGTCTCGCGACCGGCGGCACCCTCTTTCGCTGTTCCGGGGGCCCGGCCGGGGGCCGGAGGCGTTTCGCCTCCGCAAATGTTTGACATCGTCCGGGCGGGATTTTACTCTTAAAATATGAGAGGGGACGCACTTGGCCCCGCCGGAGCGTTGGGATCCCACGGCCGGCCCGATACCCTGCCGGTCGACAGGGCGGATTCGGAGAAAACACCTTGAACGGAATCATAGCGCACCTCAGAAACAAGGCCCTCCTTGCCGCCCTCGCCGCGGCACTGGCCCCGGGGCTGCAGGCTGCGGGCCCGGCCGCCGCGTCGGATCCGCAACTGGAGGGCCTCATCCAGAGGCTGCGGGGCGACGACGCCTACGAAAGGCAGCGGGCGGCCATCGCCCTGGGCAATTTGCGGGATCCCCGGGCGCTCGAACACCTCGTGGCGGCCCTCGGGGACGAGGACGTGTTCGTGCGGAATTTCGCCGCCAGGTCCCTGGGGCAACTCGCGGACGAGGGCGCCGTAGGGCCTTTGATCCGCGCCCTGGGGGACGAGAACCTGCTGGTGCGGCGTTCGGCGATCGGATCCCTGGGCATCCTCGGCAGCGCGGAGGCCGTCGAGCCCCTGATCGGGGTGGTGCGGGGGGATGGTGACGGCATCGAGCGCCGCGCCGCCATCGAGGCGCTCGGCCGCATCGGGGACCCGAAGGGGATCGATCCTATGATCGAGGCGTTGCGGGAGGGGAGCATCTACATCCGCAACGGCGCCCTCACGGCCCTGGCCGGCATCGGCCCGGCCGCGCGCCCCAAACTCGTCACGGCGCTGTCGGACTGGATCGCGGGCCCCTGGGTTGTTGAGGTGCTCGAGGATCTCCAGTGGCAGCCTTCGAGCGAGGAGGAGCGGATCTGGTTCGACGTCGCGTCTCGCAACGGGCGGTCGATTCTGGAAAACTGGGATGCGGCGAAAAGAGTCCTCGCTGCGAGCGCCGGAAGCGGCGACGGCAGGGAGGTCTACAATGCCGTGGTCGCCTTTATCGGGGTCGGCCGCGACGAGACGATCGACGAGCTTATCGCCATTATCAGGGAAAAAGGGACCGTGACGATGGCCGAGGCTTTTATCGGAAGCGGCAAGGATGCCCTGGTCGATGCCGCCCGCGAATGGGCCCGGCGCCACGGGGCCGAGGTGGATGCCGCCGCCGGGAGCCCCGTGGTGGAGTGGGGCGCCCTGGAACCCTCCTGATCCCCGTGCCCGCTACCCTTGAAGGCTTCGGCCGGCATGCCCGGGACGGCGGGTACCGTTTCCCGCGGCTATGCCCTGACCAGGCGCAGAGGCTCCCGGTCCGTTGCCGGTCCGGGCACCAGACAGTCGACAGAGGAGGCAGGCGATGATGAAGGCCCTCGGTTCGAGCAAACCCGTGCGGTCGGGGCTTGTCGCGATCGCGGTTTTTTCCTTTCTGTGCACCCCGCTTTTCGGCCAGCAGTTCGGCCAGAACAAGGTCCGGTACAACACCTTTGATTTCAAGGTTTTAAAAACCGAAAACTTCGACATTTACTACTATCCCGAGGTCGAAAAGGTCATCGAGCCCGTCGGCCGCATGGCCGAACGGTGGTACTACAGGCTGTCGACCGTTTTCGGCTACAGTCTGTCGTCCCGGCAGCCCCTGATCGTCTATGCCGACCACCCGGATTTCCAGCAGACGCAGGTCATCTCGGGCGTCATCGGGGAATCCACCGGGGGGGTCACCGAATCCCTCCAGCGCCGGATCGCCCTGCCCCTGGCCGGACCGCTCGGGGCCACCGATCACGTGATCGGCCACGAGCTGGTGCACGCGTTCCAGTACGACCTGTCCTCCCGGGCCGAGAGGGCGGGGATCCAGTCCTCGTTTGCGGCGCTGCCCCTGTGGTTTGTCGAGGGGATGGCCGAATACCTGTCCGTCGGCCCGGTCGACCCGTTCACGTCCATGTGGCTTCGCGATGCCGTTCTGCGGGAGGAGTTCCCGACGATCTCCCGGCTCGACAGCCCGGACTATTTCCCCTACCGCTGGGGGCACGCGCTGTGGGCGTACATAGCCGGGAACCACGGCGACGAGGCCCTGGGCAGGATCCTGAGCGAGGGCATCGGCAGCGGGAGCGCCGAAAAGGCGATCGAATCGGTTCTGGGCGTGTCCATCGACGATCTGTCCACCCGGTGGCACCAGGCCCTGCGGGACCAGTACACGGACACCTTCAGGCAGACGGCGGCCGCGGAAAGCCAGGGGACGGTCCTCGTGTCGAAGAAAAAATCGGGCAGCGAGCTCAACGTCAGCCCCGCGATCAGCCCGGACGGCCGGTATGCGGTCCTTTTTTCCGAAAGGAGCCTGTTCGGCATCAACCTGTACCTGGTGGACGCGCAGTCGGGGAAATTCCTCGACAAGATCACCGAGACGGAAGTCAGCCCGCATTTCATCAACCTCCAGTTCACGAACGCCGCGGGGAGCTGGAGCCCCGACGGCAACCGGTTCGCGTTCCCGAGCGTCCGGGGCGCCATCCCGGAACTGGCCGTTTATGACGCCGGCAGAAGGAAGGTTGTGCAGACGATACCGGTGGGCGGCGTCGGGGAGGTCTACAGCCTGTCCTGGTCGCCCGACGGCTCCTCGATAGCGTTTTCCGGCATCGACGGGGGGGTCTCGGACCTGTTCACGATCGGCCTGGAGGACGGCGAGGTGACGCGTCTGACCGAAGACGCCTACGGGGACCTGCACCCGTGCTGGAGCCCGGACGGGGGGACGATCGCCTTCGCCACCGACCGCTTCACCACGAATCTCGCCGGGCTCGATTACGGGGAGTTCCGCCTGGCCCTGTACGATGTGCCGACGGGGCGGATAACCGAGCTGCCCGCCTTCGACACGGGGAAACACATCAACCCCGAGTGGTCCCCCGACGGCCGGAGCCTGTACTTCATCGCGGATCCGGACGGGATCGCCAACATATACCGTAGGACGCTCCATGACGGCGCCATCGGGCAGGTCACGAACCTCAACACCGGCGTGAGCGGCATTTCCGAGCACAGCCCGGCGTTTTCCGTTGCCCGGGCCTCGGGCAGCGTCCTCTACAGCGCCTTCATCGAAGGGGGCTACCAGGCCGTGCGCGCCGAGGCCGGCGCGCTGGCCGAACGGGCGCCCGGGGAAACGGGGATCGACCCCCGGGCCGTGCGCACGCTCCCCCCCGTGGAGCGCTCCGAGGGCACGGTGCGCCCGCTGCTGGCCGAGCCGGCGCGCGGCCTGGTCGGGACCGGCGTGTTCCATACGGATCCCTACAAGCCCAGCCTGCAGCTCGATTACGTGACCCCCGTCAATGTTTCGGTCGGAACGGGCAGCTACGGGACCATGGTGGGCGGCGGCCTGGGGCTGTATTTCAGCGACCGCCTCAACTACCACGAGCTGGGCGTGGAGATCCAGAGCACGACGCTCAGCGGGAACCACCTGGTGAGGAACCTGGGAGGGGTCGCGACGTATCTCGACAAGCGCCACCGCTGGACATGGGGCGTCTCGGGGGGCCAGATCCCCTACCTGACGACCCGGTTCGAGCAGGGCGTCGCCGAGATAGAGGGGGAGACCTACGTGCTCCAGAGCGAAACGACCGTCTGGCAGATCGACCGCCAGGTCGTCGGGCTGCTGCAGTATCCCTTCAGCCGCGCCATGCGGGTCGAAGCCTCCACCGGTTTCCGGAACCTAGCTTTCGCGGCATCGAGCGACCTGTACGCGTTCGATCCCTATACCGGGGACCTTCTGGGTTCGGACTCCCGGGACATCGACGCGCCGGGCTCCCTCTTTCTGAGCAGCAGCGCCGCCGCACTGGTCTACGACACGTCCGTTTTCGGGGGGGTCAGCCCCGTGCTCGGGCAGCGGTACAGGCTCGAGGGGGGCCTCAACGCCGGGTCTCTCGTCTACATGACGGCCCTGGCCGATTACAGGCGCTACCACCAGATCGCCCGGCCGTTCGGTGTGGCCGCCCGGGTCCTGCACTACGGGCGGTACGGGATCGACGCCGAGGACGGCCGCATCCAGGATCTTTTCCTGGGATATTCCTCCATGGTGCGCGGCTACGAGGCCGGGTCGATCGACGCCGCCGAATGCGGGCCCGAACTGGCCGAGACGGGCGCCTGCCCGCTGATCGACCGCCTGCTCGGGAGCCGGCTCGGGGTGGCCGGCGCCGAACTGAGGCTGGAGCTGCTCGGGCCGCTCGGGATCATCCCGAGCCGCGGATTCCCGCCGGTGCAGCTGGCGCCTTTTTTCGATGCCGGCATCGTCTGGACGAGCAAGGAGACCCCCGATTTCTTCGGCGGGAGCCGCCGCGGCGTCACGAGCCACGGCGCGTCGCTGCGGTTCAACATGCTGGGATTCGCCATCGGCCAGCTCTCGCTGGTGCACCCCAACGACAGGCCCGGGAAGGACTGGTTGTGGGAGTTCTCCTTCCTGCCGGGATTCTAGCCCGCGAGATTCTCGAGGTCGGAGATCCGATCGGCGAACGAAGGGTGCGTGGAGAAGTACTCCGCCAGGCCCCGGGTGTCCCTGCCGGTGCGGCCGAGGCGCTCGAGGGCCCGGATGGACGCGCGGGCGTCGAAGCCCGCCGCCCGCATCAGGCGCACGGCCTCCCGGTCGGCCTCCTGTTCGAGCGCCCTGGAGTACCCCTTGTCCAGAAGCTGCCGCAGAAGTACGCCCGCCCCGGTCATCCGCCCCGATACGGCGCCGAGCAGGGTCTGCGCCGCAAACCGCTCCTTGGCGTGGCCGCAGGTTACGTGCGCGACTTCGTGCCCGAGGAAAAACGCGACCGTGTCCCGGTCGCCGCCGGTTACGCCCAGCAGGCCGCGGGTGATGAAGACGAACCCCCCCGGAAGCGCGTAGGCGTTGGGGACCTCGGACGCGATCACGGTACATCGGAACTCCAGGCGCGGGTCTTCTGCCGCCCGGGCCAGCCTCGACCCGATTGCCGAGACCAGTTGCTGCTCCCCGGGCGGCACCTTTGCCGGGAACTGCCCGAGGAATTCACGGGCGCACTCGCGGCCGTATTCGCGCTCGGCGCGGATGGAATCCTCCTCCGTGCCGGTGGTCGATTGCCACAGCCACCGGGCCTGGCGGTACGGCTTCCGGGCCTTCCGGCCGAGGGAGCTGCCCAGGCCGGGAAGCAGCCGCGATCCGAAAATCAGCAGCAGAATCAGCGCGATGATCAGTACCGGCACGGCGGCGTCTCCTTTCGTTTTTTTCCCCTTTGCCGCTCCTGGATCCAGTGTACCATCCCGGAGGCCTCCGCGGCCCGTTTTCCCTTGCCGGCGATGGGGGAACCTGACTATAGTGGCTCCGGTTTTGTCCAGGATCCAACCGCAATCCAAAACCGGCAGGGGGACGGTCCCGTTCCCCGGTGTCGGGCAGACCGGGTATCATGGGAACGGGGGCGAATCGGCTTCCCGGGGAGAAAAATGGCGTGACAGTATCGGATCTTTTCAGCGTGCAGGCATACGGCGCCGTCGTCACCGGCGGGGCGAGCGGCATCGGCCTGGGGTTTGCCGAGGCGCTCGGCAGGGGGGGCGCCCGGGTGACGATTCTCGACATCGACCCGCAGCGCCTCGACCAGGAGGCCTCAAGGCTGCAGGCGTCGGGCTGCGACGTCCGCGGCGCCGTCGTCGACGTGACCGATCACGGGGCGCTCGACGCCGCCATCGACGCGGCGGCCGTCGCCTACGGGCGCCTCGACGCCGTGTTCGCAAACGCCGGCATCGATCCCGGGGCGGGATTCGTCGGCGACTGGACCGGTTCGGAGCGCCCCCGCGTCGCCGGAGGCGCGATCGAAAACTACACGGACGAACGCTGGAACCGGGTCCTCGACGTCAACCTGACCGGCATATTCGCGACGGTGCGGGCGGCCGTGCGCCAGATGAAACCCCGGCGGTCGGGCCACATCATCGTCACGTCGTCGCTGGCGTCGACCCGCGTCGAGCCGGCCATCGGCGCGGCCTACATGGCCGCGAAGGCGGGCGTCGTCCAGTTCATGCGCACCGTCGCGATGGAGGTCGCCGCCTATGGCATGACCGTCAACGCGATCGCCCCCGGCTACATCGTGACGAACATAGGCGGCGGGCACGCGCACGATCGCGACGAGCAGCGGGCGGTCGCCCGCGTGATCCCGATGCACCGCGTGGGATGGCCGGAGGATCTCTGGGGGCTGGCGCTTTTTCTGGCGTCCCGGGCGTCGGACTACGTCACCGGGCAGGAGATCGTCGTCGACGGCGGCTACGGCCTCGGGATCGCCGACTGAAGGGGCCCCCCCCGGATAACCGGGGGGCCCCGGCGGCGCGTCCGTGCTACAGGAGACGGCTGAAGAAATCGTTCCCCTTGTCGTCGACGAGGATGAAGGCGGGGAAATCCTCCACTTCGATCTTCCAGACCGCCTCCATCCCCAGCTCGGGGTAGTCGAGGCACTCCACCTTCCGGATGTTCTCCTCGGCCAGCAGGGCGGCGGGGCCGCCGATGGATCCGAGGTAGAACCCCCCGTATTTCTTGCAGGCGTCGGTCACCTGCTGGGAGCGGTTCCCCTTGGCGATCATGATCAGGGAGCCGCCGTTTTTCTGCAGCAGCTCGACATAGGAATCCATCCGCCCGGCCGTGGTCGGGCCGAAAGACCCGGAAGGCTTGCCCGGAGGGGTTTTGGCCGGCCCGGCATAGTAGATCGGGTGGTTTTTGAGGTATTCCGGCAGGGGATGCCCGGCATCGAGCAGCTCCTTGAACTTGGCGTGGGCGATGTCGCGCCCGACGATGATCGTGCCGTTGAGCGACAGCCGGGTGGCGACCGGGTGCCGGGAGAGCTCGCCCAGGACCTGCCGGATCGGCTGGTTGAGGTCGATGCGGACGGCGCCGCGGGAATGCCGGCCGCGGTACTTTTCGGGGATCAGCCGGCCCGGGTTGTCGTCCATCCGCTCGAGCCAGATGCCGTCGCGGTCGATCTTCGCCTTGATGTTGCGGTCGGCCGAGCAGGAAACACCCATGCCGACCGGGCAGGACGCGCCGTGGCGGGGCAGCCGGATGACGCGCACGTCATGGGCGAAATACTTGCCGCCGAACTGGGCGCCTATGCCGCACCTCTGGGCCGCCTCGAGCAGCCGGGCCTCCATCGCGGGGTCGCGGAAGGCGCGCCCCCCCTGGTTCCCCGTCGTCGGCAGGGTGTCCAGGTAGCCGGCCGATGCGAGCTTGACCGTCTTCAGGGTGCTTTCCGCGCTGGTGCCGCCGACGACGAACGCCAGGTGGTACGGGGGGCAGGCGGCCGTCCCCAGGGTCTTCATCCTGGCCGTAAGAAACGCCTCCAGGCTCTCGGGATTGAGCAGGGCCTTGGTTTCCTGGAACAGGTAGGTCTTGTTGGCGCTTCCGCCGCCCTTGGCGATAAACAGGAATGTGTAGGCGTCCCCCTCGGTCGCGTACAGGTCGATCTGGGCGGGCAGGTTGCACCCGGAGTTCGTCTCCCGGTACATGTCCAGGGCCACCGTCTGGGAGTAGCGGAGGTTTTCCTCGGTGTAGGTCCTCCAGACTCCCTCGGAGAGGAATTCCTCGTCCCGGCACCCGGTCCATACCCTCTGCCCCTTTTTCCCCAGGATGATGGCCGTGCCGGTGTCCTGGCAGAAGGGCAGTTCGAATTTGGCGGAGACTTCGGCGTTGCGGAGCATGGCGATGGCGACCCCTCGGTCGTTGTCGGACGCCTCCGGGTCGCCCAGGATCGCGGCGACCTGTTCGTTGTGGCGCCTGCGGAGCAGGAACGAGACGTCCCGCATCGCCTGGTGGGCCAGATAGGCCAGGCCTTCGGGATCGATCTTGAGAATCTCGTTGCCGTCGAGGGTGGTCCTGGCGACGTAGTCCCTGGTGAGCAGGCGATACTCCGTATCGTCCCCGGACAGGGGGAACGGGTCCTGGTAAGCAAATTCCACCATAGCGGTCTCTCCTGATACAAAGCGGTGTGCATCTATAGCGAAGCAGTCCCCGTCGGCCAGCCGCCCCCGGGTCAGGCCAGCATGAGGCTTTCGAGCTTGGCCGTGGCCAGGCGCCCGAGCCGTTCGCAGATCTTGAAGTTCCAGCGTCCTCCCTGGATGTCGGCGCAGCGCAGCGGGGCCGTCCCGGCCCACCAGTCCCAGTATTGGCCGACGAGCTGCCCGCAGCGGGCCGTGGCGGCGTCCTTTTTCATGTCCAGCGTTCCCGCGTAGAGCCCCAGCGCCATGACGCCGGAGGTCAGAAATCCGCACAGGTCCTGGCGGCCCAGCCCCCCCATGAA
This sequence comes from uncultured Acidobacteriota bacterium, assembly GCA_964651155.1. Classification (GTDB taxonomy): domain Bacteria; phylum Acidobacteriota; class UBA6911; order UBA6911; family UBA6911; genus UBA6911. The sequence goes on from CAZYXB010000011.1 coordinate 75,465, forward strand.
GCCCGACGAGATCCAAACCAGGTCTTCCGGTTTTTTCAAAAACCGCAGGGCGACCATCAGCCCGGTTTCCGAGCAGCCGTACCCCTTGTGCCAGAAATTCTGCATGTCCTCGCTCATGGCGGAGGTCTTGACCAGCGCCAGTTCTTCAGGGCTCAATTCCTCCGGGAGCTTCGCCCCGGCCGCCACCGCCTGCGCCGCCCCGCCCGCCACCGCCTGCGCCGCCAGGGGCGCCGCGCCAAGCGCCGCCGCTCCCAGCAGCAGGCAGGAGGAGGAGAGGAAGGCCCTCCGGCGGATGTCCATGCTCTTGGTTGTCTCCATACGATCAGCCTCCGATTCCCAGTATAATCATCCGGGAGCCATACTACCAAAACAACCCCCCGGAGGGAGTGTTTTTTATTGCGGGAGGCGCCGGGGCGCGCGCCCCGGGGGCCGCGGGGCGGCATTTTGTGGGATTTCCGGTGACAAAACCGGCCGGCCCCTGCCATCATGGCATCCATGAACGAGCCGGAGCCGGAAGTCCTCGTCAGGGAAACCTACCTCTCGCACAAACCCGCGGAGGGGAGCGGCCTGGCCGCCGCCGCCGGGCTCCTGGTACTGGCGGGGGTTTCGCTCCTTTCCTGGTCGGACTATTCGGGGATCGCCCGGCTTCTGCCCGCGTCCGGGGAACAGGTTTTCGGGCAGGGGCAGTACTGGCGCCTCGTCACCTCGATGTTCGTCCACGCGGACCTGCGGCATCTGCTGTCGAACGCGCCGGGCGTGGCCGGCCTGGGGTATTTGCTCTACGGGTATTTCGGCGGCAGGGTCTACCCCTGCCTGATGCTGGCCGCCGGCCTGGCCGTCACGCTCGTCGCGCTGTCGACCTACCCGCCGCACATTTCCCTTCTGGGCGCCTCCGGCGTCGTGTATCAGATGGCGGGATTCTGGCTGACCCTGTACGTGGGCCTGGAGCGCAGGCATGCCCCCGGCAGGAGACTTTTGCGGGCGGCCGGGTTCCTCCTGGTCGTGCTGGTCCCGACGAGTTTCAGCCCTGAAATCAGCTACCGCACCCACGCGATCGGGTTCGGCGTCGGGGTGCTGGCCGCGACCCTGTATTTCGCGGTGCACAAGACGCGCCTGCGCCGGGCCGAGGTCGTGGAGACCGACTGGGAATAGGGAGGGTCAGTCGCGCCAGAAGGCGGGCGTGAGGATGATGAAGACGGTGTAGAACTCCAGCCTCCCCGCCAGCATGCAGGTGCTCAGGACCCACTTGGCCAGGGCCGGGAGGCCCCCGTAGTTGTCGATCGGGCCCACGCCGCCGAGCCCCGGCCCGATGTTGAACATGCAGGCGACGACTGCGGCGATGCTCGTCAGGGGGTCCAGGCCGGAACCTGCCAGCAGCAGGCAGGCGGCCAGGTTCACCAGCAGGGCCAGCGAGACCAGGTTGAGCAGGCTCTGAACGGCATATTCGGGGAAGACCGTGGAGCCCAGCCGGATGGAGAACACCGCCTTCGGTTCCACCATGCGCTTGAATTCCCGCCCGATTACCCTGAGCAGCATCAGGATGCGCGATGTTTTCATCCCGCCCGCGGTGGAACCGGTGCAGCCGCCGATGAACATCAGGATGAGCAGGATCAGCTGCGGGAAGGAGTGCCACGCCTCGAAATCCGCGGTGACAAATCCCGTGGTCGTCATGATGGAGCAGACCTGGAACAGCGAGTGGCGGAAGGCGGCCGGGACATCGTAGGTGCGGCCGAGGGCAAGGCTCGCCGTGATGAGGACGGTGGCGGCCACAACGAGCATCAGGTAGTAGCGGAGCTCGATGTCGGCCAGGAAACTGCGCGGGCGGTGTTCGACCCAGAGCCGGTAGTGAAGAACGAAATTCATTCCGGCCAGGAGCATGAACACGATGAGGACGCCTTCGACCGCCGCGCTGCCGTAGGCCGCGATGCTGGCCGTCCGGGGGGAGAACCCCCCCGTTCCCATCGTCGAGAATGCATGGCAGATGGCATCGAAAATGCTCATCCCCGCCCACCGCAGAGCCAGGTATTCGGCCAGGGTGAGCGTGAAGTAGATCTTCCACAGTGCGAGCGCCGTTTCGGTGATTCTCGGCTTGAGCTTCTCGGATTTGGCCCCGGAAAACTCCGCCCGGTACAGCGTCATGCCCCCCATGCCGACCAGGGGGAGTATGGCGATGCCGAGCAGCACGATCCCCATCCCCCCGAACCAGTGGGTGAAGCACCGCCAGAGCTGCATCGGGAGCCCGAGGACCTCCACGTCGGCGAGAATGGTGGCCCCCGTGGTTGTGAATCCCGAGGTGGCTTCAAAAAAAGCGTCGGTGAAGCTCGGGAAGTGGGGGGACATGCAGAAAGGGAGGCACCCGAAGAAGCTGGTGGCGAACCAGATTCCCAGAACCAGCAGGATCCCCTCGCGCTGGGACAGGTTCCCGGTCGGGCGCCGCGCGCCGATAAGGAGCACTCCCCCGGACAGGGCGACGACGGCCGTGGCCACGACGAACGGGCGCACGTCCTCGCCGATCGACAGGCCGAGTCCCAGGGGGATCAGCAGGAGGCCGGCCAGCACCAGCAGGTATTGGCCCAGGATGTGTAGCAGTACCGTTATGCGTATCAATGCCGGCGGCTCCCGATCGCCCAGGGAGGGCGAAGCACGATTATAGGGAAATTCCCGGGGAATGGAAAGGAAGGGATTGCGCCCCTGCGGCGCGTGTCCCCCGCGCGGCATGATTCCGTAACATTCCGCAGCCGGCACGGCCCTGGGGCCGGGGATCGGCGGCAGGTGTCGTTTTTTCTTGTTTTCGCTCTCCCGGCCGGGACAAGATGCAAGCCTGGGGCCGCGCCGGAACTTCGTCAGGCCGCTGCGGACACGGGGGGAGCGTACCTGCATAGGGAGTCTACGTACTAAATGATACGACACACACGGGCGTCACTGTTTGCAGTATTTGTTGCCATTGTTCTGGGCGTTCCCGCAGCGGAGGGCCGGGACGGCTCCGCGGGAAGGACTTCTGCGGATGGGCCCAAATACATCTTCTACTTCATCGGCGACGGCATGGCCGCCCCGCAGGTGCACGCCACCGAAGCCTACCTCGGGGCGCTCGGGGCGCCGGGCGCCGGGCGCATCCGGCAGTTGACCATGAGCCGCTTCCCGGTCCACGGCATGCAGATGAGTTATGCCAACAACCGGTTCATCACCGGCAGCGCCGCGGCCGGCACGGCCCTGGCCTGCGGCATCAAGACCAATATCAACATAATCGGCATGCACCCGGACGGCCGCACTCCCTGCACCACCGTGGCGGAGAGGGCCCGATCCAGGGGCATGAAGGTGGGCGTCGTCACCAGCGTCTCCCTCGACCATGCCACTCCGGCGGTGTTTTACGCCCACACCCCCAACCGCATCCAGTACCGCGACATCGGCCGGCAGCTGCTCGGCAGCGGTTTCGACTACTTCGCCGGGGGCGGATTCCTGGCGCTCGCCGATGTCGCGGCCGAAGCGGCCCGGAGCGGGTTTCGCTACGTCGACACCCGGTCGGGCTTCGACGGCCTCAAGGCCGGAGCCGGGAGGGTGATCGCCGTCAATCCCTACCTGGACCGCTCGAAATCGATCCCGTACGAACTCGACCGGCTCTCGGCCGCGGGGCCCGGCCGGGACTACGAGGGCTCGATCACGCTGGCCGAGTTTACGGAAAAGGGGATAGAGCTGCTCGAGAACGAGCGCGGCTTCTTCATGATGGTCGAAGGGGGCAAAATCGACTGGGCCTGCCATGCCAACGACGCCCGTGCCGCCATCGGGGACGTCATCGCCTTCGACGAGGCCGTGGCCGCCGCGGCGGCGTTTGCAGAGAGGCACCCTTCGGAAACCCTGATCGTCGTCACGGGCGACCACGAAACCGGCGGCATGACCCTCGGTTTCGCCGGCACGGGATACGAGGCCTACTACGAGAAGCTGCTGGCCCAGGCCATGACGTTCGAGGCGTTCGACAGCAGGGTTCTCGCCCCCTACAAAGCGGCCCGCAACCCCGCCCCGGCCGATGTCGACGGCGCCATGTGGCGGATCATCCTGGAGCACTTCGGTTTGGACGGGGCGCGGCTCACTCCGGATACCAAGGACGACCTCTCCGGCTATGAGACGGAACTGGTGGAAAATGCGTTCGACAAGACCATGGCCGGGGCCAGTGTCCAGACCGGCGAGGAGGACAGGCTGCTCTACGGCACCTACGACCCGCTGTCGGTGACCTTGACCCACCTGCTGAACCGCAAAGCGGGCCTGGCGTGGACCTCCTACTCGCACACGGCCGTTCCTGTCCCGGTTTTCGCCTCCGGAGCCGGCGCGGAACACTTCGACGGCTACTACGAAAACACCGAGATAGCCAGGCGGATGGCGAAACTCATGGGATTCGAGGACGGGTTCTAGCCCGGCGGCCCGAACCGACCGCCCCCCCGTGGCGGCCGCCGCCCAAAGGTTTCCGCCGCATCCTTCCCGCGGCGCGGGCCCCTCGACCGGATCTGTACGCCTCCCGCAAAGGATGCCGCGGGCCGTCCGCCGACGGTGCCGGCAACGGAGCATCCGAAGACAAAAGCTGTTGTTTCCCGGGCATTTTCATTATACTATTAAATTTCAGTATATGCTGAAACCTGGTAAATAATGAAAATATACGATAGTACAAATAAAATAACGGATGTACTGCTCCATTGCCTGCGGGAGGTTCCGGCTGTCCGGGAGGTGCGAAGCCCGGCCGATACAACGCCTTCCGGCGCGGGTCCTCTGCTGGAGGTGGAGACCGACCGGGGGACGCACCGGCTCCTTATCGAAGCCGTAGACAACGGCCAGCCCCGGTACGCCCGGGAGGCCCTCGCCCGCCTTCTGATACGGGCGGGCCAGGTTCCGGGGAACAACTACCCGGTATTTGCCGCTCCTTTCATCGCCGAATCGTCGGCGGAGATCTGCCGGCAGATGGGCGCCGGCAGCGTCGACCTGGCCGGGAACTGCCGCCTCGCCTTCGACGGCATCTTCCTCGAGCGCCGGGGGCTGCCCAACCGGTTCGTCTCGGGGCGCGCGGTCCGCTCCCTGTACCAGGCGCGGTCTTCCCGCGTTCTCCGTGCGCTGCTGTTCGACCCGGCCCTGAAATGGAAACTGCGGGACCTGGGCGAAGCCGCAGGCGTGTCCATCGGGCAGGTGTTCAACGTGAAAAAGGGGCTGCTCGACCGCGAGTGGGCCGAATGGGGGGAGGGGGGGCTGCGGCTTCTCCGGCCGGAAAGGGTGCTGCGCGACTGGGGGGACCACTACGCCTATGACAGGAACGCCCTGTACGGATACTCTGCGCTGCGGCCGGCAGAGGAAACGGAAACGCTCCTGGCGCGGCTATTTTCCGGACAGGGGATCCGATACGCCGTGACGTCGTTTTCCGCATGGGCCCGGCTGGCGCCTTCGGCCGGGCACCACCGCGTATTCGTCACCGTCGATGCCGCCGGGCTGGCCGCCGTCGAACGGGCGGCCGCCCGCCTGAAACTCGAGCCCGTGGCCGGGGGGCCCCCCGGGGCCGGCGGCGCCGACGTCACCCTGATGATACCCCATGACGAGGGGGTTTTTTTCGGGATGAGGGAGATCGGGGGGGTGCACACGGTGTCGCCGGTCCAGGCCTACCTCGACCTTTCCGGGCTCCGGTCCGCGGGGAGGGCCGCGGCCGAAGACCTGCTGGTCCGGGTGATCCGCAGGGAATGGTCTCCGCAAGCCGCCTGACGGCCCCGCTGCCTCTCCCCGCGCCGAGACCCTATCTGTTACGAACCGGGTTCCCCCGCGTATAGGTCTAACGGTGCCGTTTGCAGGGCGCGCGGAGGCCCCGTCGGCGGCTGCGCCTTGAATACGCCCGGGCGGTGTGGCTAAATGAGGGACTGCGCCGTCCGCTTTCCGGGGGCGGAGCCTCGGGCGACGGAACAGTCTCAAGGAGTCGGACCATTGAAAAGCTTAGAAGGATCGTCGAGTGCCACCGGGTTGAAGCGCCTGCTGAGTTCCATCTTCCTGCTCGCGGCCGTCGCCGTTGCCGCCTGGTTTTTTATGCAAAGCCGGCGGCCGGCGGCCACGGCGCCCGACGGCGGGGCGCAGGCGAAAAGGCCCCCGGCTGAAGCGCCCGTGGTGCGGGTGCACACCGTCGCCGGGGGTGAGATCCGCAACACCCGGGAGTACGTCGGGCGGGTGGAAGCGGTCGATTCCGTGAACCTTGTGGCCAGGGTGTCGGGCTACCTCCGGTCGATCGACTTCGTCGAAGGCCGCCACGTCAACTCGGGCGACCTGATGTTCACGATCGAGCAGGACCGGTTCCGGGCGGAGATCGACGCGCGCACGGGCACGGTCTCCCAGATAGAGGCCAACCTGGTCGAAGCGGAACAATACCTCGGCCGCCTCCGGTCGGCCAGGGAGGGGAGCGTTCCCGAGAAGGACATCGAAACCGCCGAGCGCAACGTCGGCTCCTACCGGGCGCAGCTGGTTACGGCCAGGGCCAACCTCGACCTGGCCCGGATCGACCTCGAGTACGCCACGGTCCGGGCGCCCATTTCGGGACGGGTGACGAAGAAGAACTATTCCGTGGGCGATTTCGTCGGCCCGAATTCCGGCACCATCGCCACCATCGTGCAGTTCGACCCGATCCGGGTGGTCTGCTCCATGAGCGAGGTGGAATACCTCAACCTGATGGAGCAGTCGGGCGCCTCCCCCGAAAACACGTTCCGGCCCGAGCTGCGCCTCCCCAACGGAAGCGTCTATTCCGGGCGGGGGAGGTGGGATTTCGCCGACACCGCCATCGACGCCTCCACCGGGACCATCTCCCTCCGTTCACGCTACGCCAACCCCTCGGGGTTGCTCATCCCGGGCGGGTACGTGACCGTCCTGCTGTCCTCGGTCAAGGGGGAGACGCTCCCGCTGGTCCCGCAGTCGGCCGTAGGCGAAGACAGTCGGGGGAGCTACGTCTACGTCCTGGGCGAGGGCGGCATCGCGGAAAGGCGGTTTATTAAGACGCGGTCCGCCCTCGGCCAGGACTGGATCGTCGAGGAGGGGCTGCGGGCCGGAGAAACCGTCGTCGTCGAGGGCATCCAGAAGGTGCGCCCCGGGCAGGCCGTGCAGACGTCCGGCGCCGGCGCGGCGGCCGTCCCCGTACCCGGAGGCAACTAGATGTTTTCCGCTCATTTCATCGGGCGTCCCCGCCTGGCCATGGTCCTGTCGGTCATCATCCTCATAGCCGGGGCGATCTCCCTGTTGAACCTCCCGATCCTCCAGTACCCGGACGTGACGCCCCCGACGGTCCGGGTGAGCGCGGCCTACCCGGGCGCCAGCGCCCAGGTGGTCGCCGACGCGGTCGCCGCTCCGATCGAAGAGGTGGTCAACGGCGTCGAGGGCATGATCTACATGTCCTCGTCGTCGAGCGACGGCATGTACAGCCTCATGATCACTTTCGACGTCGGGGTCGACATCGACATCGCCCAGGTCAAGGTGCAGAACCGCGTGCAGCGGGCCAACAGCAAGCTGCCGGCCGAGGTGCGGCAGCAGGCGGTCCAGGTCATGGCCCAGTCCGGGGAGATGCTGGGGATGATCTCCTTCTACTCCCCCAACGGGACCCTGGACCAGCTGGCCATCGGCACCTACGTCGATGACAAGGTCAAGGACGTCATCGCCCGCGTCGAGGGGGTTAGCGACGTCGGCATCATGGGCCCGGACAAATTCAGCATGCGGATCTGGCTGGACCCGGCCAGGATGGCCGCCTACGGCACGAGCGCCGACGCGGTGACCGCGGCCATCGCCAGCCAGAACATCCAGGCGGCGGCCGGTTCGATCGGGACCGAGCCCGTCTACGAGGCGCAGCAGCTGCAGTACGGCATACGGGCGACCGGGCGCATGCAGAACGTCGAGGAGTTCGAAGACATCGTCATCCGCACCAACGCCGACGGCGGGATCCTGAAACTCAAGGACGTCGCCCGGATCGAGCTGGGGGCGGAGCGGTACTCCGCCGGGGCCTCCTTCAACGGCCAGTCGGCCGTCGGGTTCCGTGTGACCCAGCTGCCCGAGGCCAACGCCCTGGAGACGCTCGACCGGGTCCACGCGGAACTCGAAAGGCTGGCGCAGTATTTTCCGGAAGACCTGGAGTACCAGGCTGTTTTCGACCCTACCATATTCATCCGCACCGCCCTGCTCGAAATCGTGCTCACCCTGACGCTGACGTTCGGGCTGGTCGTGCTGGTGGTGTTCGTCTTTTTGCAGGACTGGAGGGCGACGCTGATTCCGGCCTGCACCATCCCGGTGTCGCTCATCGGGACCTTCGCCGTGCTTCTGGCGCTCGGCTACAGCATCAACACCCTCACGCTGTTCGCCCTGGTGCTGGCCATAGGCATCGTGGTCGACGACGCGATCGTGGTGGTGGAAAACGTGCAGCGGATCATCGAGACCGAACATCTCCCCCCCAGGGAGGCGACCTGGAAGGCGATGCAGCAGGTCACGGGCGCCGTCATAGCCACCACACTGGTCCTCCTGGCGATCTTCATCCCCATCGGGTTCATATCGGGGATCACCGGCAAGATCTACCAGCAGTTTGCCGTGACCATTTCAACCGCCGTGTCGCTGTCGACTTTAAGCGCCCTCACCCTGAGCCCGGCCCTGTGCTCGATCCTGCTGCGGCCGCACAGGAAAAAGAAGTTCTCCTTTTTCGGGTGGTTCAACTGGGGCCTGGACCGCCTGAGGAATCTGTACGTGTTCTCCTCCACCTGGCTGGTTTGCCACAAGCCGGTCGCCGCCGGCATCTTCATCCTGGTGGCCGCGGGCGCATGGCTTCTGTTTTCCGGCCACCCGACCAGCTTTCTCCCCAACGAGGACCAGGGGGTGGTGTTCGTCGATGTGCAGCTGCCCGAAAACGCGACCCAGGTCCGCACCACCGCGGTCATGCGCGAGCTCTACGAAAAGGTCCACCGGGTCCCGGGCGTCGAGAAAATGATGACGGTCGTGGGCTTCAGCATGCTCGGCGGCGGCGGCGACAACAGCGGGATGGCGTTCGTCGCGCTCAACCACTGGGACCAGCGGCAGGACCCCGGGCTTCATATCGACGCCATCATCTCCCGGATCAACTCGATCGCGGCGACCATCCCGGGGGCGCGGATCCGGCCGTTCAACCAGCCCCCCATCCGCGGCCTCGGCGTGACCGGCGGCATGGACTTCCGCCTGCAGGCCGCCATGGGGCAGTCCTCCGATGAGCTGTCGGCCGCGCTCGACCGGCTGGTCGACGAAGCCAACCGGGACCGGCGCATCAGCGGCGCGTTCAGCACCTACCGCGCCAGCACGCCCCAGCTGTACCTGGAGGTCGACCGGCGGAAGGCCGAAATGCTCGATGTCCCGATCAGCAGGATTTTTTCCACCCTGCAGACCATCATGGGTTCGCGCTACGTCAACGATTTCAACCTCCGCAGCCGGGTCTACCAGGTGAAGGTGCAGGGCGACTACGCCCACCGGAGCGCCCTGGAGGACATCCTGGACGTGTACGTGGAGAACAACCGCGGGGGCATGGTCCCGCTCTCGACCCTGGTCCGGATAACCACGATCCTCGCGCCCCAGTCGATCGAGCGCTACAACATGTACCCCGCGGTCCGGGTCAATGCCGACGTCGCGCCGGGGCTGAGCTCGAGCCAGGGGATGGACGGCATGGAAAGCGCCATGCGCAAGGCGGCGCTCGAGGGCTTCCAGTACGAGTGGACGGGGATGAGCTACCAGGAGAGGGAGAACGAGGGGCAGGTGCTCGCCCTGGTCGTGATGGCGCTGGTCTTCGGCTTCCTGTTCCTGGTCGGGCAGTACGAAAGCTGGACCATCCCCGTCCCGGTCATGCTCTCGATCGCCGTCGCCGCTCTCGGCGCCATGGTCACGCTCAACATCACGGGGATCCCCCTGAGCATCTACGCCCAGCTGGGGCTCATCCTCCTGGTGGGGCTTGCGAGCAAGAACGCCATCCTGATCGTGGAATTCGCCAAGACCGAGAGGGAACACGGGCATTCCATCGTCGAGTCGGCCTCCAAGGCGGCGAGAATCCGCTACCGGGCGGTCCTGATGACGGCGTTTTCCTTCATTCTCGGGGTGCTGCCGATGGTGCTGGCCAGCGGCGCGGGCGCCGTCGGCCGCCGCCATATCGGGACGACGGTCTTCGGGGGGATGGTGGCCGCCGTCGTCTTCGGCGTGGTGCTGACGCCTTCGCTGTGGGCCATCTTCCAGTCGGCCCGGGAGAAGGTGAAGACCCTGATCCACATGAAGACGACCGTGGGAATCCTCGCGGAGGGGCCGGCATCGCCCGGGGAGAAGGAGTGAGGGCGGAAACCGCGAAGGGACGGGCCACCGGCGCGCCGGGGCCGTCCCGGGGCGTTCAATCCATCAACGGGACTCTAGGTACTATGAACAGATTCTGCAAAAGCATATTCGCCGCCGCCCTCGTCCTGCTCCCCCTGGGCGCCGGGTGCCGCGCCGTGGGGCCCGACTACGCCCCGGTCCGCGTCGGGCTTCCGCAGGCGTGGCCGTCGATGGAGCCCCCCGGCGCCGGGGAGCGGCCGTCGGCCGGCCCGGAGGCGCTGGCACGGTGGTGGACGACGCTCGAGGACCCGGTGCTGACGTCTTTGGTGGAGCGGGCCGTCTCGAGCAACAGGGACCTCGGGGTCGCCCTGACCCGGATCCGGCAATCCCGGGCCGCGCTGGGGGTGTCCCGGACGCAGCTCGATCCCTCCGTCACCGGGTCGGCGATGTACCGGAGGTCCCAGTCGGGCGCCCCCGATGCCGACGATCCGGACCCGGCGCTGTTTTCAACCGGGAGCGATTATTACGACGCCGGTTTCGACGCCTCCTGGGAAATCGACCTTTTCGGGAAGAAGCACCGCAGCATCGAAGCCGCGATTGCCGAACTCGAAGCGAGCGAGGAGGGGTACCGCAGCGTGCTGGTCAGCCTGGCGGCGGAGACCGCCGGCAGTTACGTGAGGCTGCGGACGCTGCAGCAGCAGCTCGAAATCGTGCGGCGCAACCTCGGGCTGCAGGAGGATGCGCTCTCGGTCCTGGAGGACAAGCGGGCCGCGGGGCTCATCGGCTCCCTGCAGGTGCAGCAGTCCAGGTACACGATAGAGAACACCCGGGCGCGGATTCCGGGCTACGGGGCGAGCATCGAGGAGACGCTCAACACGCTGGCCATTCTGCTCGGGGCGCTGCCCGGGGAGCTGCACGGGGAGCTGTCCGAACCCGGGGACGTGCCGGTTCCCGGGGTCGAAATCGCCGCCGGCATCCCGGCCGACATCCTGCGCCGCCGTCCGGACATCCGCAGCGCCGAGAGACGGCTCGCGGCCGAGACCGCCCGGGTCGGCGCGGCCACGGCCGACCTCTACCCCGCTCTCAGCCTGGGCGGATTCCTGGGCATGACGGCGGCGTCGACCGAGGCCTTTTTCTCCGACAACAGCCCCACGCTGAGCATTGCGCCCTTCCTCAGCGTCCCCCTGTTTAACCGCGACAGGATCCGCGGCCAGATCGAGATCCAGAGCGCCGTCCAGGAGCGCGCCCTGATCGAATACGAAAACACCGTGTTCAACGCCGTCAAGGAGGTCCGGGACGCGATCGCCGCCTACGGGGAGGAGCAGAAGCGCTACCGGATCTTGAGCCGGGGCGCCTCGGCGGCGCGGGAAGCCCTGGCCACGGCCGATGAACGGTACCGTTCCGGGCTGGTGGATTTTTTGGACGTCCTCGACGCCCAGCGGGCGCTTCTGGCCTTCGAGGAGTCCCGGATCGGCAGCCGGGGGGCTATCACGGAGGGCCTCATACGGCTCTACAAGGCCCTCGGCGGCGGCTGGCCCGCCCCGGGAAGCTAGCGGCGGGACCGCCGGGAGGAGAGATATGGGCGAATCCAGATGTGCAGACTGCAGTTTCCGAGCCAGGTACGACGCAAGGCCCGGGTCCCTGCTGGGCCGGCTGTGGAGATGGCACGCGCGTTTCTGCCCCGGGTGGAGGGCCTACATGAAGTCCCTGCCCGGGGACCAGAGGAAGGCCCTGGCCAGGAAGTACGGTTTCCCGGAGCCCCGGTCGGACTGACCCGGGATCTGCCGGGGGACCGGTCGAACGCCGCGGGCGTCTTCAGGCCCCCAGTTTCCCGCCGGCCTCGAGCGTGTCGGCCACCTTGTTCAGGCCGAAGCCCTCGAGCGTCGCGCGGGTCGGCCAGCCGTGCTCCCGGTCCCAGCCCTCCAGGGCGTAGAAGTGGCTCTTGAAGTCGTCCACCCCCTTGCGGTCCAGGTACATGTCCGGGGCGTTGTCGGAGCGCCACCGGCCGTTTTCGTAGATGGGCACCCCGCCGTAAATGGCAAAACCCGACGCGCCCGGCATGTACATGTACGGGAAGAAATCCTCTGTCTGCCGGCTTCTGCCGTGCATCGCGCGGATGGCGCGCTCCAGGGTCCAGATCTTCTGGCCGGTGCGCATGGTGTCGGCAAACGACTCCTTCTTCCCCGTGACGGCCTGGTAATACAGGAGTTCGATGTCGGGGCTGCCGCCGCCCAGTTCGGGCAGAAACATCTCGCAGAAGGCCATGGACTCGTTCCAGAACGACGCGTAGTGGCGGCTCCAGGCCACCTGCTTGGCCTTGTGCGGGGAATAGACGCCCGTGCGCCAGGCCTCCTCCCCCTTCCAGGCATAGTTGAACATGAAGATGTCGTCGGTGTACGGGACGGTCTTTTTCGACAGCCGCTCGAGCGATTGTTCCAGGGTGCCCTCGCTCGGCTTGCCGACCGGGGCCATGAACCCGTGCCAGGCCGGATCGCCCGCCCCGAGCAGGTAGGCGTAGGCCCACTCGACCCAGGGCATCGTCCAGTGGGTCGTGGCGCCCCAGGCGGTCAGGCGCAGGGCCCCGCTGTCGCGGTCCGTTTCGAGCCGTCCCCACTTCTCGGCGGCCCGGCAGCAGCCTTCGGCCAGGGTGTCGCCGATGCCGGAACGCCGGGCGATGGCATCGAGCAAGGCCCGGCGGAAGCCGAGCGTGCCCCATTGATCCATGGGCAGCGGCGCCGAGTCGATCGGCTTGCCCGGGCCCAGCTGCCCTTCCTGCATGAGGTACTGGAGATACCAGCCCAGGCCGGAATCGGTCGGGACCTTCCCGCGGAAAAACTCCGGAGCGCCCGGAATGTGCAGGGAGAACATTTCGGCGTGGAAATGCGCCGACCAGCTGCTGAGGCCGTATTTTATCAGCTCTTCGGAGGCCCGGTCCGCCTCCTCGGGGTTGCTGCCGCCGAGCCAGCCCTGGCACGCGCACATGGTTTCGCCGCCGTAGTAGTTGCTCCTGCGCCGGTCGCCGCGCAAACAGGGGGAGCAGGAGGCCGCGCCGGGCTCGACCGGCGCCATCGTCCCCGACTGCATCTGGCGGAGCCGGGCATCGACGACGCCCATGGGATCGGCCACCTGCACGCCGCCGGTCCCGGTGACGCTGACAGCTTTCAGGTTCTTGGCTCCGAAGACGGCGGCATGGCCCCCGACCCGGGCGCTGACCCCGCTGCCGTGAATCAGGGCGGCGAGCCTGGACCGGGTTTCCCCTATGGGCCCGATGCAGAGGATCTGCGGGCGCGAGGTGGTGTAGCCGTCGCCGATCTGCTGCCATTGCTCGCCGAAGCGGGTCCTTCCGCACACCATGGACGTGATCCGGTCCTGCGTCGACCAGGTGTCGAGGCCCCAGAGCTCCTTGGCGTCCTCGATCGTCACCTGGTCGTTGATGATGTTGATCCACACGGGATGGTCCGCCCTGCCTTCGACCACGACCCCGTCCCAGCCGGCGTGCTTCATCGTGGTGGCGAACCGGCCGCCCAGGTTCCCCCGCCAGAATTCGCAGGTGGGATAGGTTTCCGGGGACATCCCGCAGATGCTGGCCCTTCCCGAGCCCGGGACGCCGGTCGCCGCCAGGGGGCCGGTCATGATGGGAAGGACATTCCGGGGGTCGTACGGGTCCTTCATGTCCCATTGGCCCGGGGCGACCGCCAGGTCCCAGAAAATGGCCGTGCCCATCCCGTAGCCGCCGCCGAACTGCTCGTATTCGGCCGTGTCGATGATGCTCGTCTGTTTCGTCGTCAGGTTCACCCTGGCTATCTTCCCTGCATATCCGCCTGTCATGGTCGTCTCCCCCTTATTGCTCGGATTGTTCCTTAAGGGATTCCAGTATGAACGGGGCCTTCCGCTTCGGCATCGGAGCCAGCATAACGTCGTAGCCGGATACGTCGGTCTGCGAAGGGGCCTTCTTCACCAGAGAGAGCGCTTTCGCCGGGCAGGCGCTGACGCAGGCCTGCTGCCCGTCCGGGCCTCCTTTGCGGCTCCAGTAGGGCGCATCGACGCACAGGTCGCATTTCGTGGATTTGGCCCTGGCCGGGTTCCAGACCGTTCGGTGCGGCCGGTGCGGGCAGGAGCGGATGCACGCCTGGCATCCGATGCACCGGTCCGCATCGATGCGCCGGACATTGCCGTTGGCCGCGTCGACAAAGCAGGCGCCCGTCGGGCAATTCTGCACGCACAGCGGCGTGACGCACTGGCGGCACACCGACATGACGATGTCGTAGGGATACTTGGTGAACGACGGGGCGTCGCGGATGATCTGGATTCTCGACAGGGAGGGGTTGGCCTCCCCCTCGTGGGTCATCGAGCAGGCGTACATGCAGCTCTGGCACCCGAGGCACAACCGGCTGTCGTAGACGATGTAGCCCTCCGATTCGGCAACTGCGGCAACCGCGGCAACCGCGGCGCCCGGGGCCGCCCCGGCCGCTCCGGCCGCCCCGGCCGCTCCCGGGACGCACACCGCGAGAGCCCCGGCGGCCATCGCGGTCGTGCCGCCGGCGAGAAAGTCGCGCCGGCGGAGCTGTTTCCCCGCGCCGTCGCCTTTGGTGGGTTTACGCATGATGGGGCCTCCTTCAATGGACTTTGGGGTAAGCTTAAACCATCCCCGGCAATTATCATCGCGAAAAATGCGGGCGGTCATTTCCGTACGGGAATCGGACGGTTCCGGGTATAATTTCCGGAAACCATTTTCCATCGCGAGGCGACACCATGGCAGACATCGAGGGCACCAACGGACAGAGAACGGGGTTTTCCGCCGTCGGGCGCGCCAACGTCCCCGGAAGGCTATCCTATGTCATCGCCACCGGCAGGGCCAGGTACGGCAGCGACTGCGTCGAGCCCGGCATGCTCCATGCCAAATACCTCCGAAGCCCCTACGGCCGCGTGCGGGTCAAGCGACTCGATGCCCGCAAAGCGAGGGCGCTCGGCGGCGTGGTCGACGTCGTCACCTGGGACGATCCGGAAGTCCTGGCCATACAGGGGGCCCGCGAACCCCTGATCCCGGGCGAGGCCGAGACCGAGGACGAGGAGATCGGCGCGGTCGTCGTCGCCGTCA
>CAZYXB010000012.1:0-83174 GCA_964651155.1 uncultured Acidobacteriota bacterium
TTGTGCGGGCTCAGGCGGAAATATTTGCGATTGCAGGCTTACCGAAAGGACACCAATAACGGAACGGCATGGGTCGGGCCTACTGCGGCAACCAGCAATGGCAGCAACAAGAGAGCGCCGCCGAAACCGGCAGCGCCCGAAATCGCTGCGGCGGCAAAAGCTGCGACAAAGAGAGCGATGGATTCGGGCATTATATTCCACGGGCCTACTAATAATTAGACAGTCTGTACATACAAGCAAAACAAGCGCTCATTGTCTGCATGAGCTCTCTGCTTTTGTTCCCATTTTGTTTCCTATATTGAAACATTTCCCAAGCGTATCGGCATCACATAATTTCATTCAGCCTGCCGTATAAGCTCCGTCGTTTGCCAACTGGCGCGAATGACAGAACTTGGCCAGCGCCTCTTTGGGCCAACTTCAGTCCCTTCAAACAACCGCTTGGTTGGTAATCGCAATCCCGGGAAGTGGTTTTGATTATCGTATGATATTCCGAATGGAAATGCGAGGCGAAGCACCTCTGGCCGGCGCATGCCTCCATTTTTCGCTCTCGGCCAACGTATGCTTATGATTTGCCAGCTACGCTGTTGAGCCCTCTGTTGCAGCGAAAGGAGTTGGCGACATTGTGTGGCCGACTCAGGCTTCCAGCCGCGGCCAACGTATGGTTGAAGCTGCAGCTGCGGTCTGAAACAGAAACGTCCGGCCTCCCCGCAGGCAATCGCAGGGAGGCCGGGATGCGCGATCCCCGCGCCCGGTCGTCGCCGGGCCGGCCGCACCGCTACCGCGGCCTCCCGTTCGGACCGACAATGCGGACGGTGTCCTCCCCCACGACCTGCGTCCCGTCGTAGGTGCGCGCCTCGAGCACCGCAACGGGCCGGGCCGGATCCAGGCGCATCGTGCGCATGTCGATGTGGCAGAGCAGGTCGTCGAATCCGTCGCCGTTGACATCGGCCATGACGGCCATAAGCTTCCGCCCGTTGCCCGTTGCCCTGATTCCGGCGGCGCCGAGCGTGACCGTTGCGGGGTCGATCGCCGCCGCATCCAGCGACGCGGACCCCAGGATGGCCACCGGGAGCACCCCCATCGATGCCGGGTGCACGCAATTGGGGTACTCTCCCGGTTTGATGTCGATTAAGGCCGTCACCAGGGCCGGTTCCGTGGATGCAAGCGCCATGCTGAATCCATATCCCCCTGCTACGGCCGCGAACCCGCCGGCGTCCCCGGGCGGATCGGCCTGGCCGTAGGCGTTGTCGCCCCAGGCCACGACGGAGCCGTCACTGCCTAGCGCCAGGCTGTGGGTGGCGCCGCAGGCAATCGCGACAAAACCGTCTCCCGCAGGCACGTCGATCTGGCCGTACCGGTTGTCGCCCCAGGCGGCGATCGACCCGTCCGAGCGCAGCGCCAGGCTGTGACGGAACCCCGCGGCGACGGCGACAAAATCGTCTCCCGCAGGCACGTCGATCTGGCCGTACGTGTTGTCGCCCCAGGCGTACAGGGACCCGTCCGAGCGCAGCGCCAGGCTGTGGTAGAAGCCGGCGGCGACGGCCGCAAACCCGCCGCCGGGGGGCGCGCTGCCCTCGCCGTAGGCGTTGTTGCCCCAGGCGGCGATCGACCCGTCCGAGCGCAGTGCCAGGCTGTGGAACACCCCCGCGGCGACGGCGACAAAATCATACCCGTACGGCACGGTGGCCTGGCCGAACCAGTCCAGGCCCCAACCGTCCAGGGACCCGTCCGATCGCAGCGCAAGGCTGTGCTCGCCCAGGGTGGCGATGGCGACATAATCGTCGTCGGCCGATACGAGCGGCCCGGCCGACGGCGTGGTTTCGTCCCATTCCCAGGCTACGATGTAGCCGTCCGATTGCAGCGCCAGGGCGTGGTTTTTCCCCCCGGCGATGGCGACGAAGTCCGATGGCGCCCTGTCGGCGCTGCCGCCAGCGTCCCCCCAGAAGACGATGCCCCCCGCGAGGGCCCCGCGCAGGGGGAACAGGCACAAGGCCGACAGGACAAGGATGCAGGCCAGTGGTTTCATGCCCGTATGCCGCACTCCCGAAACAATGGATTCACGCATGCTCTTGGTCCTTTCACCGGGCTGGTTCGGTTGCCGGCAGTCGCCCGTAATACTGCCGGGTTTCGCACTAGTTCCGGGGGATGCACGCGGCTGCAGGCCTTTCGATGGATGCAGCCGGGGGGATGTGTTCGGGGGATACGGCCGGGGGTGCTGCCCTGCGGGGACGGTCGCCCCCCAGGGCAGGGATGCCTCCCTGAAATGGAAGCAATTAGACGGCCAGACCGGCGCTCCGCGGGGCATCGTGCGCCCGATCGCCCTGAAACACGAACGCTGTCAGTCCTTTAGGGAGCATCGGGTTCCGGATGACTACCCGGGCTTTCCAGGCTTTGCGCGCCCGTTTGGCCTCCGGTGTGCTCAAAATCAGCACCGGGGATGCGGGTTTTCCGCACGCGCGCCGGATCCGGCCAGGCCGCGGGGCCCGGCTCCGGGCCCCGGGAGGATGCTATTGTGAAGCTGCCGGATTTGCTTTATTGTAGGCGCGTGCATGATTCGATCCTACCGAATCTGAATTCGAGGAGGCATTCCATGAAAAGCCACATCCAAGACATTGACGGGCACCTGCTGCGGCAGCCCCTCGGCCGCCGCGCCCTGTTTCGCGGCCTGGCGTGTACGGCCGGTGCCCTGGCGGCCGGCTGTTCCTCCGGGAGCCGGCCCGCGGCGGAGAAGGCCCGGCCCGTGGACCCGCTGGTCGAGACCTCCTACGGGAAGATCCGCGGGTACACCACCGGAGGCGTCCACACCTTCCGCGGCGTCCGCTACGGCGCCTCCACCGCCGGGCCCAACCGGTTCATGCCGCCCCGGCCGCCCGAGCCCTGGGCGGAGGTCCGGGATGCCTCCGGGTACGGCAACAGCGCGCCCCAGACCAATCCCGCCGGGCCGGGGGCCGTGGACCGGGACACCGAGCTCGGCCGGATCCTGTGGGCGTCCGACGGCTACCGCGTCCCCCCTCCGGAGAGCGAGGACTGCCTGTTCCTCAATGTCTGGACCCCCTCGCTCGATGCCGCCCGGAAACTGCCGGTGATGGTCTGGCTGCACGGCGGGGGCTACTCCATGGGGTCGTCCTCCAGCCTGCTCTACGACGGGACCAACCTGGCCCGTCGCGGCGCCGTCCTGGTCGGCGTCAATCACCGCCTGAACGTGTTCGGGTACACCCATCTCGGCGACATCGGCGGCGGGGAGTACGCGCATTCGGGCAACGCCGGGCAGCTCGATATCCTCGCCGCCCTCGGGTGGGTGCGCGACAACATCGACCGCTTCGGGGGCGACCCCGGCCGGGTGATGATCTTCGGGGAATCCGGAGGCGGGGGCAAGGTGTGCATGCTGCTCGGAAGCCCCCCGGCGCAGGGGTTGTTCCATTCGGCCGTCATCCAGAGCGGGCCCAGCGCCCGGATGGAGGAGCCGGCCGCCGCGACCCGGTCGGCGGAACACCTTCTGGCCGAGCTGGGGATCCGGGCCGGCGGGCTTCGGAGGATCCACGACCTTCCCGCCGCGACGATCCTGTCGGCCTACTTTGCGGTGACGTCGAAGCCTGACGGCGGCGGGGGATTCGGCCCCGTGCTCGACCCGGAGGTTCTGCCGGCCCACCCGCTGTACCCCCGGGCCTCGGCCCTGTCCGAGAACGTCCCGGTCGTGGTCGGCTGGAACAAGACCGAGGCCACGGCCTTCTCCCTGGGCCAGGACGAGCTCTGGGCCCTGGATGCGGAGGGCCTCAGCCGCCGGATCGAGGGGCTGGCGGGCGAAGATGCCGGCGGCCTCGTGGAACTGTACCGCCGTGAATATCCCGGCATGTCGCCGTCGGCCGTCTACTTCCACATCGCAAGCTACTCCGGGATGGGATCCGGGTCGGTCGCCATCGCCACGCGGAAGGCGGCGCTCGGGAAGGCGCCCGCCTACCTGTACCGTCTCGACTGGGAAACGCCGGCGCTCGGCGGCAAGCTGATTTCGCCGCACGGCCTGGAGATGCCCCTGGTGTTCGACAATGTCGACCGGGGCGGGGAGGCTTTGACCGGCGGGGGCGCGGAAGCGCAGAAGATGGCCGACGCCCTCTCGGAGACCTGGATCGCCTTCGCCGCCACAGGCGATCCGAACACGCCCCGAAGCGGGCTCCCGCGGTGGGACCCCTACGATGCCGACCGGAGGCCGACCATGGTTTTTGACACCGGGAGCCGGGTGGAGGACGACCCGCTCCGGCAGCAGCGCCTGGTTTTCGAGCGGCGGGAGGACTGAGACGGGCCGCCGCCGGCGCCCTGCATCAGGCCTCCCGCGCCCAGCGCAGAAGGGTCGAGAAGCTGGGCGGCTTCCCGTAGACGAGCAGGCCGATGCGGAAGATCTTCCCCGTAAACCACACGGCGCCGAAAACCGATGCGACCCCGACGAGGATCGACAGCCACACCTGCCACCACGGGGGCGGAGAATTCGAGGCCAGGCGCAGGATGATGGCGAACGAGTTGACGGGCGGGATGAAGCTCAGCACGGTGCTCAGCACGGAATCGGGGTCGCGCGTTATGGGGAACCACAGGACCCACGGGATCATGAACACGACCGTCAGCGGCGCCAGCAGCCCCTGCGCCTCCTTCATCTCGTTGACCGCGGCGCCCACGGCCATCATCAGCGAGCCCATCACCATGTAGGTGAGGATGAAGAAGATGAACAGGTAGGCCAGCAGAGACACGTCGAGCAGTCCCGTCAGGGCGAACGAGGCCAGCGCGGCGATGCCGATGCCGGTGTAGAGCAGCAGGCCGATCATGCTGACGGCCATCTGGCCGAGGAGCTTGCCGGCCATCAGCTCCGTCGGGGATACGGCGGAAAGGAGGATTTCGACGACACGGCTCGATTTCTCCTCGACGGTCGTGGTGAGCAGCTGCCCGCCGGCCCCCATGACCCCCCCGAAGAGCAGGAACAGGAACACGAAGGGGAGGATCGTGTTCCATCCCCCGACGGTCTCCCTCTGCTCGGTCTGCGTCACCGTGACGGACCGGACGCGGGGGACGTCGAAGATCGCCCGGAGCGCCGCACCGTCTTCGGCGCGGGCGAGCAGCCGCGCATTCACGATGGCCTCCCGGAGGCCCTGCTGGATCTCCAGGCGGGCCTGGTCCCCGAGACTGGGCGCGACGTAGAAGTCGTAGGCTGCCGGCGGCGGATATTCGGGGGCGGGGTCGAGCGCGCCGGGATCGATGACGACCAGGGCGAGGCGCGGCATGCCTTTCGGCTGCACGAAAAGCCACGCCTTCTCCTTTTCGATGTCGGCGCCGGGCGGCCGCTCCAGGATGTGGAGCTCGGGCCCCTGGCCTAGCGTCGCCGCGATGTCTGCCGGCAGCGCCGGGACGGCAATCCGCTCCCCCTGCCGGGCGGCGACCGCCCCGGGGTCGTACAGCTTCCGCAGTTCGGCCGCGACCAGCCCGGTCGGGTCGACGACGGCCATCTCCCCTTTCAGCCTGAAGCCGTCGGGGTCGAAAATGTGCGGGCCGATCAGGGCGAACAGGCCTATGGTCGCCGGCAGGATCAGAAGGCCGACGACGAAGGCGCGGGTCGCCACCGTGGCCCAAAATTCCCTCCTGGCGATAAGGCAGATGTTTCTCATCATCCGGGGCCTCCATTGCCTGCGCCGCCGAGGTTCGCCCTCAACTGCCGCTTTTTTTCTTCCGTGTCCCCGGTTTCGGAGACCAGCCCGATGAAAATGTCCTCCAGGCGGGGCCGGGCCAGGGCGAGCCGGGCGGCCGGCACCGCCTCGAGGATCCGGCGCATCGCCGGGGCGGGTTCGGATCCCTCGGCCAGCCCGATGGAGTATCCCCGCGGGCCGCGTTCGACCGCTACCACCCCGGGCAGGCTGCCGACGGCCGAGACGTCCGCGTCGGGATCCAGGGGTTCGAACTCGATGGTGCGCGGGTCGTAGCGGCTGCGGATGGCGTCGAGCGGCTGGTCGAGCACCTTGCGCCCCCGGTGGATCATGACCACGTTCTGGCAGATCTCCTCGGCAGCCGGCATCACGTGGGTCGAGAAAAGGATGGTGGCGCCGCGCCGGTGCTCCTCCAGGACGAGGTCGCGCAGCAGCCGCGTGCTGACCGGGTCCAGGCCGCTGAAGGGTTCGTCCAGGATCAGCAGGTCGGGCTCGTGGATGACGGCGGCGAGAAACTGGACCTTCTGGAGCATCCCCTTCGAGAGCTCCTCGCACCGTTTGCGGCCGGTCCCGCCCAGGCCCACGCGCTCGAGCGAGCGCTCGATCCGCCGGTGCAGGCCCCGGTCGCGGACCCCCTTGATGCTGCCGATGTATTCGAGGAAGGCGGCGACGCGCATTTTCCGGTACACCCCCCGCTCCTCGGGCAGATACCCGATCCGGCTTTTGGCCTCCGGCGCGGCCCGGTGGCCGAGGACCGCGATGCGGCCGGAATCGGGCAGCAGGATGGCCATCAGCAGGCGGATGGCCGTCGTCTTCCCGGCGCCGTTGGGACCGATGAAGCCGTAGAGGCCGCCGAAGGGGATGGAAAGATCCAGGTTGCGGACCGCCGTCACCGGCCCGAAGGTCTTCGTCACGTTTTCCAGCTCGACCGCAGTGTCCATGATCCGGTTGTCCGTCTCCTCGGAAAACATCAAACGGCCGCTTTGCCGCGGGCCTCCGGGCTCCCCGGGGCCGCCGGCGGCAGCGGGGGCGCCAGCAGCCGGAAACAGGTCGGCGCGAAGATCGATGTCACCACTGCGAGCAGGACCACGCTCGAGCGCAGGGCCGGGTCCATCGCGCCGATGCGGATTCCGAGGGTGACGATGACGACGGCTAGGCTCAGGTTCGCCGTCAGCAGCACACCGGACCCCAGGATCTCCCTTGCCGGCAGGCGTCGAAGCACCAAAAAGGGCGGCAGCAGCTTCACCGCGATCGCGGCCCCGATCAGCAGCAGCGCGTCGAGCAGGACGCCGGGCCCGAGCAGTCCGGATATGTCGAAGCAGAGCCCCACGTTGATGAAGAATATCGGGATGAGGAACCCGTAGGAGAACCCCGACAGCTGCTGCTCGAGGGACCCCCGGTTGCGGAATACCAGCGCGAAAACGGTGCCGGCCAGAAACGCGCCGAGGATGGGTTCGATGTCCAGGGCGTAGGAAAGGCCGACGATGACGAACATGAGGGCCAGGCTGGCCCGGATGCCCAGTTCGGACGGGTCGTTGGAAATGAAGAGGCGCTCGAACCATTCCGGGTGCCACCAGACGACGCGTTTGAGCACGACAAGCAGTACCGCAACGACGACGAACAGCAGCGGGATGCTCAATAAGCTCCATCCCGGGCCGTGTTCATGAATCAGGGCGAAAAGGGTGACGCCGATCAGCGCCAAAAAGTCCGCCATCAGGGCGGTGATCAGGATGAACTGGCCCAGCCGCGTCGCCGTCCGCCCCGTGGTGCGCAGAGTCGGCACGACGATGCCCAGGGAGGTCGTCGCCAGAAGAAACGTCACGAACGGGCCGTAGCCCATCAGGTGCGCCAGCCAGAAGGACAGCCCCAGGATGACCGCGAAGGTCCCTGCCCCGAGGGCAAGCTGCCGCGGCCCCTGTTTCTCGATACTGCCGAAATCGATTTCGAAGCCCGAGAGGAACATCAGGAGAAAGAGCCCGAATTCCGCGAGGAAATCGAGCAGGGGCGATTGCGCGACCAGGTTCAGCATGAAGGGGCCGACGGCGATGCCGAACAGGATCTCGAGCGTGATGGCCGAGACGTGAAGCCGCGCCGAAACCAGGGGCAGCACGAATGCGGCACATGCAATCAGGATAATGGAGGTCGCCTGTTCCATAGACGGTCGCTGTCTGAATCCGGGGCCCGGTCTGTGGCGCGACGAGGGTCCCGGACCGCCTCCCCCCGCCGTCCGCCGCTAGCCGCCCGGCGGCACCAGAAGCACCGACTTCCGGGACCAGTAGGCGACGTGCGTGGTGATGGCGTATTCAAAGGGGCGCGCCGACGCCGTCCCGGAGCCGAGGATCAGAATGTCCGCCCCGGCGCTGGCTTCCAGGAAGGACCGGACCGGATTGCCCCGCTCGATCTTCCCGTGGACCGGCACCTTCTGCATGGCGGCTTCCTGCCGGAGCCAGCCTACGGCCAGGCGCGCGTCCTCGTCGGCCTCCTCCGCGGCGAGGAACACCGGGTCGACGACGGCGATGCCGGTCAGGTCCGCGTGCGTGTAGCGTGCGAGGTCGATCGCGGCGCGCTCGGCGGCCCGCGCCGAAAGAGTCTGGCGCGCCGGCACGAGGATGGTCCTGTAGGGGTGCGTCCCCCTGGACAGGAGAACGGGGATGCCGGCCTTCCTGGAAATCTGGACGAGCCTGTCGGCCCGGAGTTTCCCGATCAGGGGCGCCGGGCGCGGAGGCCGCACGACCAGAACACCGACGCTCTCCTGGCTGCAGATGTCGGGCAGGATCCTCTGGGGAGAATCTGAAACGGGAAGCCGCCTCACCTCGACCTCTCCGGCAATGTGCGCGGCGGATTCCAGAAGCCTGCGGATACGGTCCGAAGCTTCGGCGTCGCCCGACGACGCCGGGTCCCTGTGCACGAGCAGGAGCGAGTCGGCGGCGCTGTTGCGCACGAGGTAGACCGCTTCGGCGAGCGCATCCCCGAGGTCCTCCTCGGATTCCAGGGCGACGGCGACGTGCTTGCCGAAATCGAGGGGGAAGCGCGCCTCCCCGGACGTGAACGTGTGGACGATTTCGGGGAAGTGGGCGTTGAGGCCGACCACCGTAACCCGGTCGCCGGCCTTCAACCGGGTGTCCCCGTGCGGGATGATCAGGTCGTCGCCGCGCAGGACGGCCCCGACGATGAACTGTTCCGCATTCAGTTCCCGGAGGGATTTCCCGACCACCGGCGCATCGTGCGCCAGGTGGAACTCGATGGCCTCGGCGCGTCCGTCGGCGAAGGCCATCGAGGTGTACCGCCTGTGTTCCAGGCTCAGCTCGAGGTGCCGGGAAACCAGGCTTTCGCCGGAGAAAGCCCGGACGCCGGCCGCGCTGTACAGGGGAAGGCTTTCGGGCGTCGCGGCCACGGCGACAATGCGCAGGACGCCGGATTGCTGCGCCAGCCGGCAGACTTCGAGGTTCGCTTCGTCGTCGTTGGCCGCGGCGACGACGGCATCGGCGTCGGCCAGACCGGACCGCTCCAGCGTCAGGCGGCTCGTCCCGTCCCCCGGAAGGGTCCGGATCCCCGGAATGCCCCGGATCTTTTCAAGCCGCTGTTCGGAAATGTCAATCACGGTGACGGTCCAGGCGTCCCCGAGCCTCCGCACAAGCTCGCGCGCCGCGCCTCCCGCGCCGACCAGTATCGCCTTCATGCGCCCCCTCGGATGCGGAGCGTTTCCGCATCGACGGAAGTATAGCGCATCTTGCGGTTTTTCCCTCACAAGAAGGGTGCCTGTGCGCCCGTGTTTGCGCTATAGTGGCAGCCACCGCGTCCGCCCTCGGACGGGCCGGAATCGGGAACCAACGACAGGGGGAACTCCATGCGGGGATTCCGGGCACAACCATCCGCCTGCGGCATCGCCATCGGGGCGCTCGCCGTGTGCCTGTGGGCGGCGGCCGCCGCCGCCCCCGCCCCGGCGCAGGCTTTCGCCGATCTCGGGCGCGGGCTGGAGGACTATTCGAAGGCCGTCGTCGAGGCCGCGGGGGACTGCGGATCGCTTACCGGCTTCCAATCGGGCGAACTCGTGCGGATGGCGGTTTCGGAAGTGCCTCCGGCCGACGGCGTACCGGCGCTGTGCCGGGTCCGCGGACGGCTCGACCCGGAGATAGAGTTTGAAGTCAGCCTCCCCCGCGGATGGAACGGGCGCTTCTACATGATCGGAAACGGAGGCCACGCGGGCGAGGCGCTCGAGGACCCGATGCGGACGTCGCAACGCGACGCAGCCCTCCGGGTCGGCTTCGCCGTCGCGCAGACCAACGCCGGCCACGATGCGGGCGAGGAGCCGGGCGCGACCTTCGTGCTGAGCGACCCGCGCAAGGCCGTCGACTATGCCTACCGGGCCGTACACCTGACGGCCGTGACCGCCAAGGCCGTCATCGCGGCCTACTACGGCCGGCCGGCGGCCTACGCCTACTGGAATTCATGCTCCAACGGCGGGCGGCAGGGGCTGATCGAGGCGCAGCGCTACCCGGAGGACTTCGACGGCATCGTGGCCAACGCTCCCTGGCTCGACCAGACCGGTTTCACCCTCGGCGCGATGTGGAACCAGAAGGCGCTCCAGGCAGCTCCGGTGACTGCGGAAAAAATGGCTCTGGTCGCCGAAAGCGTCCTGGCCAAATGCGACGCGGTCGACGGCCTCCGCGACGGGCTCGTCGACGATCCCAGGAACTGCGACTTCAGCCCCGTCAGGGACGTCCCGTCCTGCGGCGGGGGCCCCGACGCCCCCGATTGCCTCACCGAGGCGCAGGCCGATGCCGTGGCCAAAGTCTACGGCGGCCCGGAGAGCAACGGCAGGCCCCTGTTCCCCGGATTCATGCCCGGCAGTGAAGCGGTGATGCCGCTTCTGGTCGGGGGCGGCTCCGGGAGCGGCTGGATGCACACGATCGTCGGCGCACTGCCCGGCAGCAAGCCCGCGGACTTCAGCCTGGCCGAAAACACGATGCGCTACCTCGTCTTCAGCCCGCCGGATCCCGACTACGACTGCGGCACGTTCGACTTCGACCGGGACCTGTACCTGCTGGAGCGGTGGAGCCGCCTGGCCGATGCCAAGGACCCGGACCTCGGGCGGTTCCGGCAGCGGGGGGGGAAGCTCCTGATGACGTTCGGGTGGGCCGATTCCGTTCTGCAGCCGATGACGGGGGTGCGCTATTACGAGCGGGCGGCCGCGGCGAACGGTCCCGGCACGGCCGATTTTTTCCGGCTCTTCATGGTACCGGGCATGGCCCACTGCAGCGGGGGAACCGGGCCGGACCTCTTCGACCCGATGACGGCCGTCATCGACTGGGTTGAACGGGGGCGGGCCCCGGAGTCGATCGTGGCCCGCCAAGAGGAGAACGGCCGCCTCGTGCGCAGCCGGCCCCTGTGCCCCTACCCGCGGGTGGCGCGCATCGCGGGCGAGGGGAGCCCGGACGATGCCGGCAGTTTCCGGTGCGTCGAGCCCTGACGGGCGAACGAATCCAGGTGCGGAGGGCACAGGTTTGAACAAGATCACGGGAAGATCCCAGCGCTGGCTGAAGGCGGTCCATCTGGTGTTCGCGGCGGTCTGGGTTTCGTCGGGGCTTTCCCTGATCCTGCTCGGGACTTGCCTGGCCCCGGCCGATGGCGGCGAGCTGCGCGGCATGCTGCTGGCGGCCAAGTTCATCGACGACTTCATGATTATCCCCGGGGCCCTGGGCTGCCTCGGGACCGGCCTGGTCTATTCGATCTGGACAGGCTGGGGCTTTTTCAGGCACCGCTGGATTACGGTCAAGTGGAGTATCACGGTAGGCGGGATCCTGTTCGGAACGTTTTTCCTGGGCGCCTGGCTCAACAGCCTGCCCCCCATTGCCGCGCAACTCGGCATGGACGCCCTGAACGATCCGGTGTTTTTGCGCAACCGGTCCCGGAACCTCACCTGGGGCTCCGTCCAGGTTGCATCGTTGGTATTCGCGCTCGTCGTGAGCGCCCTGAAACCCTGGAGCCGTACAAAAGCGCCCGGCAGCGGCAGGGGCTGACCGGCCGCGGGGCCGCCGGGATGGGAACGGACCGGGGCATGCCGCGTCGAGGCGTCTGCCTGCGCGCCCGACCGCCGACCGGGCCTGCGGGCAGAAACGCCGGAGGGTTCCGATTCCTTCCCCCGCGCGCGAACGGCTAGGGCACGGCCGCGGCCGGATTCCCCGTGGGAGGCGGCGCGTGGTCCTCGTTCGCGGGCGGGCCCAGCAGCTCGTGGAAGAGGGGCTTCAGCGCGTCGGCCCACACCTGGTACCCCTTGAGCGCCAGGTGCAGCCTGTCCGGATCGGTCATCCCCTCGTGGAGGACCCCGTCGGCGTCGGCCAGCCGGTCGTTGATGTTCAAATACCGTATCGTTTTGCCGTCGGCCAGCTGCGACAGGTTGCGGTTGATCTTTTCGATGACGGGCAGCGCCGCCATGTTGTCGTTGCGGGGGAACAGGCCCATCAAAATGATGACGGCCCCGGGGGCCTTCTCCTTCATGAGAGTCACGGCCGCCTGGATGCCCCCCGTGATGTGCCGCGCCCTGGCCTCGACCTGGTCGGGCGCGACCCGGTAGCCGATGTCGTTGGTCCCGGCCAAAAACACGATCACCCTGGGATGCACCCCGTCGAGCTCTCCGTCGTGCAGGCGCCACAGTATGTTCTGTACGGTATCGGCGCCCCATCCGAAATTGCCCGCGTTCCACCCGAAGAAGTTCTCGTTCCAGTTCTCGAGCAGTTTGGGATAGTCCGTGGCGCCCCAGCGCCTGGTGATCGAATCCCCCTCGAAGTAGACGTCGATGCGCCCCTTCTTCGCCTTTTCCAGGAGCTGGGCGTGGGCGGTCAGCGAGTTCTGGTCCGTCCGCGGCACCGGCCGGTCGGGGGCGGCCGCGGGCGGCTGCGCCAGGCCCGGGGCCTGCAGGCAGGCCATCAGGCCGAGGGCGCACAGCGCAGCGTGGAAGCGAATGGTTCGGGTCTTCATAGTCAGGCTCTCCGGATACGGGTCAACGGCCCGAGGGTTCCCAGTTCAGAAACGTGCTCGCCCAGGGGATGAAGTACTTCCAGTTCGGCCCGTCGGTGTGCCCGCCGTCGTGCTGGCGCCAGGCGAGCTGGCCGTCGAGAAGGCCCGTGTTGACCGGTGGAAGCGTGACGGCGTTGTAGTTGTCGCCGACTCCGAGATCCTTCGCGCCGAGCAGCCGGAACACCGGGCCCGCCGCCACGGCGGCCATGAAGCTTCCCTTCTGGTCGAGCCAGTTGGCGTCCCCCTTCTCGGGGATTCCGTAGCTGATGAACGTCAGCCTCGGCGCGCACAGGGCGATCAGCCCGTGGGCGTCGACGGGGATGTCGCCCGCGTTCATGCTGCCGAAGTCGGCTTCCTCCGCCCCGTATTTCAGGAAGTTGCCCGCCATCCAGTGATACTCGCCCGATCCGGTCAGGTTCTCCACCGCCTCTCCGAAATTCCGGCGGTGCAGCTTCGCGCCGCCTTCGCCGGAGGATCCGACCAGGGCTACGGCGAACCGTGTGTCAAACGCCATGGTGACCAGCGCCGCTTTCCCGTATCGGGAGACGCCTTCGATGCCCACGCGCGTGGCGTCGACGGCACGGTCGCTCTCGAAGTAATCCAGGGCCCTGGATGCGCCCCAGCCCCAGGCGCGCAGCGAGCCCCAGTCCTCGGGTTTCCGCGGCTGCCCCTTGTTGGTCAGGCCGATGATGCCCCGGGTCAAACCGGCCCCGTTGTCGGCCTGGACGCTGCCGGGGTTGAGGTACGCGTAGCCCCACCCGGCGGCCAGCAGCTGTTCGGTCGCCGGCGCGTCGGCCCCGGCCGGAGGCGGGCCGAACGCGAACATCTTCTTCCCCGGGGGCGTCGGCGCCCCCGGCAGTGAGCCGAAGCCGAACATGATCATGACGGGGACCGGTTTTTTCGCATCGGCCGGGGTCACCAGGATCATCTGGATGTCGACGCTGATGGCCGGAAACGCGGAGTTGTCCACGTGCCCGACCAGCTGCTTGCCGGCGACGGGATGCTCGCCCACTTTCGCCTCGGTGGTGGCGGTGACCTCCCAGGTCACCTTGGGGACGTTCGGGGGGATGCGCCCCAGGACCTCCCGCTCGAAGTCATCGACGATCTCGGGCCGGCGCTTCTCCCACCACGCGGCGGCCGTGGTCACCGCCCCCCCGTTTTTCAGCTTCAGGAGCTCGGGCAGGATCGGGAACGGGTTGGCCAGGGCTTCGTCGTAGTTGGCGGCGTTGGGTGCGTTTTCATTCCCGCTCGGCCCCGGGCGCAGTGTCCGTATTCCGAGCTGCTGCATCATGTTCTGGTGGTCCTGCTGGGTCGTCCATTCCTTCGGGCCCGTCGCCTCCTGTGCCGGAAGCGGCGCCACCGAAACCAGTGCCGCCAGGATCAACAGAGCCGCCACCGTCATCGCGGCCATGGCCGGGAGAGAAACCTGTACCGTTCTGGATCGCATTTGTTGCCCCCTTTCAGCGGACCATTGTACTACGGCCCCGGCTGCGGCCGCGCCGGATTCTTTTCTTTTTCGTAGGCGGCGGTGCGGGCATCCCGGATGACGCCGCTCCAGTCCAGGCCGAAGCCGAAGCCGTAGGCGTTGCCGGCTGCGTCGACGTAGCGGTCCATGTCGAACGGCCTGTCCTCGGCCTGCGCCTCCACGGCCCTCATGTCCGCCGGCATGTCCAGCGGCAGGAGGCCCGCAGGTTCCGCCTCCCCGCTGAGGATGTCGAGCAGGGCCTGGTCCTGCACGCCGAACGATACCAGGATGGCGTCGGCGGACGGCTCGAACTCGCCGAAGACCGTCGGGTTGGACATGCGGAGGACGACGACGACGGGCTTCCCCTGCATCGCCCGCGCGGCGTCGAGGACCATCCGCAGGTCGCCGATGTTACGCGCGACGGTCGATTTGCCCCGGTAGCTGCGGTTGGAGAACGCCTCCAGCGGGTCCCCCCCGGCGATGGACGGGTCGCGCGCGTCCCCGGCCCGGTAGGGGCCGTACTGCAGGCTGATCGGGACGTACCCGGTCCCGCCCGACCGCGCGTCGGCCGGGTCGTAGCCGCCGCCCGTATCGGGGCTCTCGATGACGACCAGGGCGGCGTCGGCCTCATCGGGCGCGTCGGTGAGGCGATAGTACTTCCGGGCGATGCCCGCATCGACCGGGAGGCCGCGGGACTCCGGCGTGGCCCCGCCGAAGAAGTCCCGCCCGGCCGGCGTGATGCGCTCCGGCACGTAGACGGTTGCGCCCCTGGCGACGGGGAGGGCCCCCCCCGAATTCTTCAGCATCACCACCGATTGCAGCTGCGCCCGGTAGCCCGCCTTCATGAAGGCGGGGTTCCCCACGACGGCGCGGGTTTCCCCGATGTCCAGGTAGGGGTTCTCGAACAGGCCGACGCGGAACATGTTCCGCAGCAGGCGCTCGGCCGACGCCTCCATCCGGGCGCGCATGAATGCCTCGCCGTGGAGCCGGACCCCCATGTCGTAGGCTTCGACGACCGGCCCGGCGTCGTTGTTCCCCCCGAACTGGTCCACGCCCGCCGCGAGGATCCGGTAGTGGCGCTCGGCCTCGGTCAGGGTCTCGGCCCCCCAGGGGGTGGTGCCGAAGCCGTCGACGGCGCGGACGTCCCGGGTGACGCCCCAGTCGGTGCAGACCACGCCGTCATAGGCGTAGGTGCCGCGCAGCAGGTCGCGGATCATGTAGGCGCTGTAGCTGTTCCCCACGTTCTCGTTGTACGCGGTGTCGATCCCGTAGGAAATCGTGTAGTAGGGCATCACGGCCGAAGCCGACCGCGTCTTCCCGTCGAGCTTGAACGCGCCTTCGGTGAAGGCAAGCAGGTGGTCGGCGAAGCGGTTCCCCGGGTAGACGGCGTACTTGCCGTAGGCGAAATGCGCGTCCCGGCCCCCCTCGCCGGTCCCCCCCCCGGGCCAGTGCTTCACCATGGCGTTGACGCTCGAGTACCCCCAGCCCCCTGAGATCTCCAGGGTCCCTTCGGAGGTCTGGAGCCCGTCGACGCAGGCCCTGGCCATGTCGGCGGCCAGGGCGGGGCTTTCGCCGAAGGTCCCGCTGACGCGGCTCCAGCGCGGATCGGTGGCCAGGTCGATCTGCGGCCACAGCGCCGTGGTGATCCCCAGGGCGCGGTACTCCCGGGAGGCTATCCGCCCGAATTCCCGCACCAGCTCCGGGTCGAACGTGGCGGCCAGCCCGAGCGAACCGGGCCACATGGATATCGGGCCGCCCGCGCCGGCGTTGTATTCGGCGTCGGCCGCGGTCTGGTGCCGGGGGTCGCTGCTGGTGTTGGCCGGGATCCCCAGGCCCATGCTTTCGCACAGCGCCTGCACGTTGTTGTTCCACGCGGCCGCGACCGCGGGGCTCTCGACCGACGTGATCAGGATGTGCCGGAGGTTGTCCCGGGACAGAAACTCCCTCTGCTGGTCGGTCAGGTCCGACGCCCGGGCGCCGCTTTCGGCGAAGGGCTTCCCCCCGTAGGTGGCCGCGCCATACGTGTCCCCGGCCGCCGGGACCGCCTGGTGGTTGCTGTAGAGCATCAGGCCGGCGATTTCGGGGATGCTCATCCTCGAGGCCAGGTCTTTTGCCCTGGCCCCGGCCGGCCGCCGCCAGTCCTCGTAGGCGTCCAGGGCGCCGTTGCGGTTGAGGTCCTTGAAATGGAAGCCCCCGTCCCCGACCAGGCGCAGGCCCGACGTCGCCGCGAAGGCGATGGTCGGGCCCCCCTCGTTGGCGACGGTACGGACCGGGACGGTCCCGGCGCCCTCGGGCGCCGTCGAGCAGGCCAGGATGCAGCCGAGCGCCGCCGCGGGCGCCGTCGAAAGAAAGAGGCTTCCGGTTTTCATGATTCTCCTCCGGGTTCGTGTTCCGCGGGCCGGGATTCGGGGGAGCCCTAGCCCCGCACAGGGTGAAAGCCCGAATCGCCTTGACAGGGGAGCGGGCGGGAAAGAACAATCCCAGTATAGTACACGATCGGGCACTGTTCGAGGAGCGGTACCGGACCGAAAACCGCGTGCGCCGGAGCTTTCCCGGGGCCGGCGCCTGACCAGGAGATACCGGAATGAGTGATTGGTGGCACAGGGCTTTGTTGGCCGCGGCGGTGGGAGCGGCCGTTGTTTCGGCGTCCGAAGGGCTTGTCGCGCAGCCCAAAACACCCTCGTTTCCCCGGGGGCCGTCGGTCCGCTCCCCGGAAGTGCTGCCCGACGGGCGCGTCCTGTTCCGTCTCCTGGCCCCGGAGGCTGATGACGTCGGCCTGCAAAGCAGCGACATGTTCGGGACGCAGCCGGGCGGCCTGCGGTTGGTCCGGGCCGACGACGGAGTGTGGCAGGCGACGGTCGGGCCCCTGGCCCCGGGCGCCTACCGGTACACGTTCACGGTCCAAGGCGTCTCCGTCGTCGACCCGCGCAACACGTCCGTGAGCGAGTCGAATTCGAACGTCCGGAGCGTGGTCTACGTGCCGGGGGCGGCCTTCATGGAAGCGGCCGACGTCGCGCACGGGGCGGTGGCCGAGGTGTGGTATCCCTCCCGGTCCCTGGGACGGCTCCGCCGCATGCACGTCTACACCCCGCCCGGGTACGAGGCCGGCACCGCGGCCTACCCCGTTTTCTACCTGCTGCACGGAGCGATGGACTGCGACGACTCCTGGACGACGGTCGGCCGGGCGGGATTCATCCTCGACAACCTGATCGCCGCGGGGAAGGCCCGGCCGATGATCGTCGTCATGCCCGCGGGGCATACGTCGGGGGACGACCCCCTGGGGGGCGTCGCATCAGGCGTGGCGGATGCGTTCGCCCAGGATTTCGTCAACGACATCGCCCCCTGCGTGGAGCGCGCCTACCGGGTGCTGGAGGGAAGGCAGAACCGGGCGATTGCCGGGCTGTCCATGGGCGGGATTCAGACGCTCGGCATCGCCATGTCGAACCTGGGAGGGTATGCCTACATCGGCGTCTTCAGTTCCGGCGTGGTGTTTGGAGGCACAGGCTCGAAAAACCCGGCCGCAAAAGGGGGGCCGGCGTCCGCCGGCGCCTCGCCCGGCTGGGAGCAGCAGCACCGGGCCGCGCTCGGGAACGCGGATCTGAAGAAGGGTCTGAAGCTGCTGTGGTTCGCCACGGGATCGGAGGACTTCCTGATCGAGACCACCCGCTCGACGGTGGCCATGCTGCAAAGACACGGCTTTTCCCCCGTATACCGGGAGACCGGGGGCGGGCACACCTGGGCCAACTGGCGCGAGTACCTCCACGAGTTCGCCCCGCAACTGTTCCGGTAGCGGGGCCGGGGCGGCGGGAGATACAGGGCGGGAAGGTTTCCCGGGATGGGAGAAAGGACGGCATGCGCATGCATCGGACGAACACGGCCCCCTGGGGGCTTCTCTGCCTGGCGGGCGTCCTGGCTGCGTGCGGGGCCTGCTCGGGGAGCGGGGAGAAAAATGAGGTGGAGATGGCCGACACGATCGACGCGATTGTCGCCGGGATGACGCTCGAGGAGAAGGCCATGCTGGTCGTGGGGACCGGCATGCCGATCCCGCCCTCCATGGCGGGCGCGTTCCCCGAAGGGCAGAACCCCTTCGCGCCCGGCCCGGATGACGCCGTGGATCCGTCCTACGCGGCCATGATCGACGCGGTCCGCAAGCGTGTCCCCGGGGCGGCCGGGAGGACGGCGGAGATCCCCCGTCTGGGCATCCCCCCGGCGGTCCTGGCCGACGGCCCGGCAGGTTTGCGGATCGACCCCGAGCGCGAGGGGGACCCCGGGACCTACTACGCGACCGCTTTCCCGATCGCCACCCTGCTCGCCTCGAGCTGGGACGTCGACCTGCTGGGCGAGGTGGGCCGGGCCATGGGGGACGAAGCCCTGGAATACGGCGTCGACATCATCCTGGGCCCGGGGATGAACCTGCACCGGAATCCCCTGTGCGGGCGCAATTTCGAATACTACTCGGAGGACCCCCTGATCACCGGGAAGATGGCGGCGGCCGCCGTTCGGGGCATCCAGTCCCGGGGGGTGGGCGCCTGCATCAAGCATTTTGCCGCCAACAATCAGGAAACCAACAGGATGTCGGTGGACACGATCGTGAGCCGGCGGGCGCTGCGCGAGATCTACCTCGAGGGGTTCAGGATCGCCGTCGAGGAAGGACGGCCGTGGGTGGTGATGTCCTCCTACAACAAGATCAACGGCCGGTACACCTCCGAGAGCCGGGACCTGCTGACGGGTGTGCTGCGCCAGGACTGGGGATTTGACGGTTGCGTCGTGACCGACTGGGGCGGCGGCAGCGACGCGGCCGCCCAGATGACGGCGGGCAACGACCTGATCATGCCCGGCAGGCCCTCCCAGTCAGAGGAGATCCTGGAGGCGGTCCGCCGGGGGGCGCTCCAGGAGGAAACGCTCGACCGGAACGTCCGGCGGATCCTTTCGGTCGTGCTTCAAACCCCAGGGGCCCGAGGGCGCAATCCTTCCGGCCAACCGGACCTGCAGGCCCACGCCGCCCTTTGCCGCCGGGCCGGTGCGGAGGGGATGGTCCTGCTCAAGAACGACAACGCGGCCCTGCCTCTCGGCGCGGGGATCGGCACGATCGCGGTTTTCGGCAATGCCTCCTACCGCACGATCACCGGGGGGACCGGCAGCGGCGATGTCCACGAAGCCTACAGCGTCCCGCTCGTCGACGGGCTCCGGGGCGGCGGCTACCGCGTCGACCCGTCGCTCGAGGCGCGCTACGCGGAGTACCTGGCCAGGGCCGAAGCGGCCCGGCCGGCGAAGGTGGATTTTTTCCGTCCCGCTCCCGCCGTCGCCGAGATGGAGGTGCGGGCCGAGACGGCGGCCCAGGCGGCCGCGGAATCGGATGCGGCGATCCTGACCATCGGACGCAACTCCGGGGAGGGGGGGGACCGCAAGGCCGGGGCCGGCGACTTCTGCCTGACCGATGCGGAGATGTCCCTGATACGGACCGTAGCCGGAACATTCCGGGAGAAGGGGAAGCCGGCGGTGGTCCTGCTCAACACAGGCGGTGTCGTGGAAACCGCCAGCTGGCGCCGGTACCCCGATGCGATCCTGCTGGCCTACCAGCCGGGCCAGGAGGCGGGCAACGCCATCGCCGACGTGCTCTCGGGCCGGGTGAATCCCTCGGGGAGGCTCGTGGACACGTTCCCCATGGCCTATGGCGACGTGCCGTCGGCCGACGGCTTTCCGGGCGGGCAACCCGGCCCGCCGCCGGGGGGCGCGCCGCCCGGTACGCCCGGCTCCATGCAGGGAATGCCCGCGGAGGCCATCTACGGGGAGGACATCTGGGTGGGGTACCGGTATTACGCGACCTTCGATGTCCCCGTGGCCTATCCTTTCGGCTTCGGGCTCTCCTACACCCGGTTCCGGTACGACAGGGCCGCGGTGGACGCGAGCCGGCTGCCCGATCCGTTCACCGTGACGGTCGGGGTGCGCAACACGGGACCGGTCGCGGGCAGGGAGGTCGTCCAGGCCTATCTCCGTGCGCCCGACGGGGCGCTCGAGAAGCCGGCGATCGCATTGATCGCCTTCGGGAAAACCCGGTTGCTCGAACCGGGAGAAAGCCAGCAGATGCGCTTTGTCCTGAGCGCCCGGGACCTGGCCTCCTTCGACGAGGCCCGCTCGGGCTGGGTGGCCGAACCGGGCCGGTACACCATCCAAATCGGCGCCTCCTCCGAAGACATCCGGCAGAGTGTCTCCTTCGAGCTGCCCGAAGGCATCCTCCTCGAGAGTGTCGGCGACGTATTGGCTCCGGCGCGCCCGATCCGGAGGCTGTCCAGGCCGGCGGCCGGAAGGCCCTGAAGGCCCCCGGGGCCGCCCGCCGGTCTTCTCTGTTGCCAGAAGTCCGCACCGCGATTATGATAGCCCGGAATAATCCTGTGAAAGCGTGTGCCCTGTATAACCGGAGGACTATGGTATGTGGAAGAGATGGATTGCGGCGGCCGCGCTGTCGGCCCTGATCCCGGCCGCGGTCGCTGCCGGCGATAGCGTTTGCGACCGGGTTTGCCTGGAGAACTACATCGACCGATACATGGATGCGATGCTCGAGAACGACCCGGGCCTGGACCTTTTTTCCCGGGACTGCAAGTTCACCGAGAACGGCGTCCGGCTCCCCCTGGGGAACGAGGGCCTGTGGCACGGCATGTCCGGGAAAGGGGCCTACGCGTTCTACGTCCCCGACGTGGAGGCGCAGCAGGTGGCTTTTATCGGCACCGCCCGTGAAGGGGCCTCCAACAAGCAGGGGGGCGGAACGCTCGTGGCCGTCGCCATCCGGCTCAAGATACTGGACGGGCGGATCACCGAGGCCGAGCAGCTGGTCATCCGCCCCGACACCTCCTCCTCGGGCGGCTCCGGCATGTCGTTCCCCCCCACCGGGGAGAGCGTCGAAAAGCTGGGGGAGCCCCACCCGATCTACCGCGAGGTCATCCCGGAAGCCGAAAGGCCTTCCCGCGAGGAGATGATCCGTACGGCGAATTACTACTTTACGGGGATGCAGAAGAACGACGGCAAGGGCTACTACCCGTTCACCGACGACTGCCACCGGCTGGAAAACGGGATGCCGAGCACCAACGTCCCCGTGCCCGAGGGGCAGCAGAGGCCCGATCCGAAGACCGCGACCACGTATTCGGCGTCCTGGGGATGCAAGGAACAGTTCGAATCCGGGCTGCTCAATTTCGTGTCCCGCATCCGGGACCGCCGCTTCGTCGCGGTCGACCGCGAGCGCGGCATCGTCTTCGCGTTCGGGTTTTTCGACCACCACTCGATCAACTGGACCTGGCAGCTCGCGGAGCTGTTCAAGATTGAAAAGGGGATGATCCGCCGGATCGAGGCCGTCTTCCACCGGTGCCCGTTCGGCATGAATTCCGGGTGGAGCACCTACGAACAGGGCATATCGGACCAGGTACAGATCGTGCGGTAGGCCCGCCGCCCGCTTCCACCGCATACGCAAAGGCGCCCGTCATCGAGGCAGCCGGCCCGGTTTTGCCCCGCGCGGTGAAGACCGGATGGGAATCAACACTGTACCGGGAGAGAATGGCCATGGACCTGAGTTTTATTGATATTGCATCCTTTCTGCTTTTCTTCGGGATCGTCGTCGGCGTGAGCATGTACAAAAGCCGCAAGGAGGAGTCCGGGGAGGATTTTTTCCTTGCCGGCCGCGGCCTTCTCTGGCCGATGATCGGCCTGAGCCTGATCGCCGCCAATATTTCGACGGAGCAGATCGTCGGCCAGGCCGGGCAGGGAGCCGGCAATGTCGGCCTGGCCGTGGCGAGCTACGAATGGATGGCCGCGATCACGCTCGTGTTCGTGGCGTTCTTTTTCCTGCCGCGGTTTCTCCGGAGCGGCATATTCACCATGCCGGAGTTCCTCGAGCACCGGTATAACGCCACGGCGCGCGGGCTGATGGCCTTCTACACGATGGTCATCTACGTCGGCGTGACCATCTCGGCCGTCATCTACTCCGGGGCGCTGACGATCAACACGATCTTCGACATGAAGCTTGCCGCGGCCGTCTGGCTGATCGGGGGCATCGCGGCCCTGTACACCACCTGGGGCGGACTGAAAGCGGTCGCCTGGGCCGACCTGTTCCAGGGGGGCGCCCTGCTCGTGGGCGGCC
Source organism: uncultured Acidobacteriota bacterium (assembly GCA_964651155.1). Taxonomy (GTDB): domain Bacteria; phylum Acidobacteriota; class UBA6911; order UBA6911; family UBA6911; genus UBA6911. Next base: position 22,292 of record CAZYXB010000012.1, read on the forward strand.
TGGTCGTGCTGGCGATCGGCCTTTCCGCCGCGGGCGGCGTCGGCAGCTTCATGACCGCCAACGCGGACCGCCTGCACATGATCCTGCCCGCCGATCATCCCGTCCTCCCCTGGACGGCCCTGATCGTCGGGCTCTGGATCCCCAACTTCTACTACTGGGGGCTGAACCAGTACATCACCCAGAGAACGCTTGCCGCCAAGACGATCCGCCAGGGCCAGATGGGCATCCTGTTCGCCGCATTCCTGAAGCTTCTGATCCCCTTCATCGTGATATTCCCCGGGATCATCGCCTACCAGCTCTACAGCGACCAGCTGGTTGCCACCCCCGACGCCGCCTACCCGCTGCTGATCCGGAACCTGATCCCGATCGGGGTGCGCGGCTTCATATTCGCCGCCATCGCGGGCGCCGTCATCAGCTCGCTGGCCTCGATGCTCAACTCCGCGTCCACGATTTTCACGATGGATCTCTACAAGCGGCACATCAACAGGGACGCGTCGCCGAAAGCCCTGGTCACGACCGGGCGCGTGATGACCCTGGTTCTGGTGGTCCTCGGCTGCCTCATCGCCCCGCAGCTCGGAAACCCCAGGTTCCAGGGGATCTTCAATTACATCCAGGAGTTCCAGGGATTCGTCTCGCCCGGGATCCTCGCGGCGTTCGTCTTCGGGATGCTGTTCAAAAAATGCCCGCCGGCCGCGGGGGTCGCCGCGCTCGTCGCCAGCCCCGTGATCTACGGGATCCTGTTCTTCGCGGCCGCGGACATGGCCTTCCTCAACAGGATGGCGGTGACTTTCGCCCTGATCCTCGCGCTCATGGCCCTTATGACGGCGCTGCGGCCGCTCGCAGCCCCGAAAGTGCTGCCGGTCCGCGAGGGGTTCGAGGATATCCGGCTGACCGCGTCGGTCCGCTACGCCGGCATCGCCGTGATCGTGGTGACGCTCGTCCTGTATGCCATCTTCTGGTGATGCCCCTGTGCCGGGGCGGGGGGAAACGGTCATGACGCACCCGTCGGACACTCAGCTGGCCGCGCTCTACGGCGCCGGGGCCCTCGATGCCCAGAAGCGGCGGTATGGCGCCCTGGCCGAGGAGTACGCCGCGCGCTTTTACCCGGCGCGGTCGCTGCGGTTTTTCTCGGCCCCGGGGCGCACCGAGCTCGGGGGGAACCACACGGACCACAACCGCGGCAGGGTGCTGGCCGCCGCGGTCACCCGCGACACCATCGCCGCCGCCGAACCCCGGGCCGACAGCCTGGTCCGGATGCACTCCTCGGCCTTCCCGCAGCTTTTCGAGGTCGATCTCCGCAGCCTCGGCCCGCACGCGGGGGAGGCCGGCACGTCCCCGGCCCTCATCCGCGGCGTCGCGGAGGGCCTCGAGCGGGAGGGCTTCGCCGCGGGCGGTTTCAACGCCGTCGTCGCCGGCGATGTCCCCGTCGGCTCGGGGCTGTCCTCCTCGGCAAGCTTCGAGGTCCTCGTCGGCGGGATTTTCAGCGCCCTCTACAACGGCGGCGGGGTCGACCCGGTCACGCTCGCGAAAATCGGCCAGTACGCCGAGAACGTCCATTTCGGAAAGCCCTGCGGCCTGATGGACCAGCTGGCGTCGGCCGCGGGGGGCGTGCTGGCGATCGATTTCCGGGACCCGGCGTCCCCGGAGGTCGAAACAATCCCCTTCGATTTCAGCCGGACGGGCTATACCCTGGCGGTCGTCGACACCGGCGGCAGCCACGCGAATCTTACCCCGGCCTACGCCTCCATTCCCGCCGACATGAAGCGGGTGGCGGCGCTTTTCGGGAAGACCGCGCTGCGGGAGGTCGGGGAGGAGGCGTTTCGGGCCGGCATGGGTCCGGCCCGGGCGGCCGCGGGAGACCGGGCGGTGCTCCGCGCGCTCCATTTTTTCGCGGAGAACCGCCGCGTGGCCCGGATGGCGGCGGCTCTTGTGGCCGGGGACTTCGACGCCTACCTCGGCCTGGTCGCTGAAAGCGGCGCATCCTCGAGCGCCATGCTGCAAAACACGGCCGCCCCGGGCGACGGCCGGGAGCAGCCGGCGGCTCTGGCCATCGGCGTCTCGAACGATTTTTTCCGGAGGCGGGGCCGCGGCGTGTCCCGCATTCACGGCGGCGGCTTCGCGGGCACGATCCAGGCCTACATCCCCGGCGACTGCGTCGAGGCCTACGCGCGGCTCATGGAGGGGCTGTTCGGCCCGGGGTGCGTCCGGCCGCTCGCAATCCGGTCCGGGGGCGTGATGGCCGTCGTCTGACGGGGGGCGGATGAGGGTTTCCTTTTTTGTGACATGCATCGCCGACACGGTGTCCCCGTCGATCGGGATCCAGTCCGTCCGGCTGCTGGAAAAGCTGGGCTGCACGGTCGGTTTCAACCCCCGGCAGACCTGCTGCGGCCAGCCCCTGGTCAACAGCGGGTACCAGCGCAGGGCCCGGGACTCGATGCGGGCCACCATCGACGCGCTGCTCATGGAAGGCTGCGACTGGGTCGTCGCCCCGAGCGGCTCCTGCGTGCTCCAGGTGAAGGAGTTCCCGCGCTACTTCCCCGAAGGCGACGCCTGGAGGGCCCGGGCCGAGCAGCTGGCGGACCGGACCCGGGAGATCACCGATTTCATCGTGAACGTTCTCGGCGTTACCGATGTCGGGGCCGAACTGCACGGCCGCGCCGCCTACCACCCGTCCTGCCACATGGCGCGCCTGCTGGGAGTCCGGGAGCCCCCCCTGCGCCTGCTCGAAAACATCCGTGGCCTCGAGCTGGTCCCTTTCGAAGGCCAGGACACGTGCTGCGGTTTCGGCGGCGCTTTTGCGGTGAAGATGGCGGACCTGAGCGGGGCCATGGTGGATGAAAAGGTGCGGCATATCGCCGAGGCCGGCGTCGACTACGTCCTGGGCGCCGACGGCGCCTGCCTGGCAAACATCCGGGGGAGGATCCAGAGGCTGCAGCTCGGGATCCGCGTCCTGCACATCGTCGAGGCGCTCGCGCCTCCGGGGGGGCCATGGGCATAAAGACCAGCAACCTCGGCCTGCGCCGCCGCATGCGGGAGAGCCTGTCGGACACCTTCATGCGCGCCTCGATAGCCAATGCCCAGGACCGGATCAACCCCATGCGCGCCGACTGCTGCGCGGAGCTCGACCGGTACGAGCAGTGGCGCGAACTGGCCGCCGGCATCCGGGCGCACACGCTCGAGAACCTGGACTTCTACCTCGGGCAGTTCGCCGGCAATGCCCGGCGCGCGGGATCGGTCGTCCATTTCGCCCGCGACGCCCGCGAGGCCGCCGCCGTCGCCCGGACCGTGTTTCTGCAGAAGAAGGCCCGCAGGGGCGTCAAGTCCAAATCCATGGTCACCGAAGAGATCGGTCTGAACGAGGCGCTCGAGGAGATCGGCGTCCAGATCCTGGAGACCGACCTCGGCGAGTACCTGCTGCAGATCGACGGCAGGGACAAACCGTCCCACATCGTGATCCCCGCCCTGCACAAGAACCGGGAGCGCATCCGCGAAGTGCTCGCCGGGCAGACGGGCTACACCGGCGACTCGGCCCCGGAGTCGATGACCCGGCACGTGCGCCAGATTCTGCGCAAGGCCTTTCTCGAGGCCGACGTGGGGGTGACCGGGTGCAATTTCGCCGTCGCCTCTAGCGGCAGCGTGGCGCTTCTGACCAACGAGGGGAACGGCCGGTTCGTCTCCGGCATCCCGGAAACCCTGATCACGTTCGTGGGCATGGAGCGGGTGGTGCCCGAACTCGGGGACCTCGACGCCCTCTGCAGCCTGCTGCCGCGCAGCGCCGTGGGGGCCCGGTCCACGATCTACATGACCCTGACGACGGGGCCGCAGGGCGCCGCGGATGTCGACGGCCCCGGGGAGCACCACATCGTCCTGGTCGACAACGGGCGGTCGGCCGTGCTGGGAAGCCGTTTCCGGGACGTGCTGCGCTGCATCCGCTGCGGCGCCTGCATGCTGGTGTGCCCCGCCTACCGGCACGTGGGCGGCCGCGGCTACGGCGTCCTGTATCCGGGGCCCCTCGGCTTGGCCCTCGTCCCGGCCATGACCGGGTACGCCGAAAGCGGGGACCTGGCCGGGATCTGCTCCCTCTGCGGCGCCTGCAACGACGTCTGCCCCGTGAAAATACCGCTGTACGAGCTCATCCTCGAACACCGGCGCGCGATGGCCGAGGATGCAAGGCGGACGGGCCGGGTGGAACGCCTGGCCTTCGGCCAGTACGGCCGCATCCTGGGGAATCCCGGGCTCTACGCGGCCGCCACGAGGTGGGCGCGCCTGGCCAACGCGGCCCCGCGGATCGGCCCGCTCGGAGCGTGGTCCCGCTCGCGCGAGCTCCCGAGGATCCCCGGGGAGCGCTTCCGCGACTGGTTCGCCAGGCGCCGGAAGGAAGGGAGGATGGATTGACGACGCAGCAGGGGTTTCTCGCCGCGGTCAGCGCGGCGCTCGGCCGTACGGCGCCCCTGGAGGCCCCGGGGGCGCGCTCCGGGCGCAGCCTGGAGCCCGGAGGCACGGCCGCGGGGCCGGGCCGGGAGATCCTGGCGCGCGCCTTCGCCGACTGCAGCCGGGAGATCGGCGCCGCGGTCGTCGAAACGACCCGTGCCGGGCTCCCCGGCGCGCTCCGGAGCGCCGTCGCCTCTGCGGGGCCCGGCCCCGTCGTTGTGGCGAACGATCCGCTGCTCGGCGGACTCGGCCCGGCGGAGGCGCTTCTGGCCGGCAGGGAGATCCGCGTCTGGGGCGGGGGGAGCCCGCGGGAGGAGCTTGTCGGGTTCGCCGCCCGTGCCGCCGCCGGCCTGGCCGTCGCGACCATGGCGCTGGCCGAGTCGGCCACCGTGCTGCTGCTCGGCGGCGGCTCCTCGGTGTCGCTGCTGCCCGAATCGGTCCTTTTCGTGGTCCCCTCGAGCCGCATACGGCCCCGGCTGACGGAAGGGATGGAGTTTCTGAGCCGGCTGGGGGCGCTGCCGGCGGCGGTGCATTTCGTGTCGGGCCCGAGCGCCACCTCCGACATCGAGCTCATCCGGGTCGTCGGGGTGCACGGCCCCGTGCACGTCACCCATATCGTGGTCGGGGACATGTGACCGCCCGGGTCACTCCCCCGTCCGGCGGCACACGTCGAGGAACCTCCGGTACTGGGCGTCCCACACGGGGGTGTCCTCGGGCAGGTACTGCCCCAACTCGAAGGACGCCCTCAGGACCTGCCGGATTTCCCCCGGGGTCCGGATCCTCCCCCGCGCCATGGCCTGGACCATGATATTGCCCAGGGCGGTCGCTTCGGCCGGCCCGGCGACGACCGGGAGCCCGGTGGCGCCGGCCGTGAACCGGCAGAGCAGCTCGTTTTGGCTCCCGCCGCCGATGATGTGGATGGTGCGGATGGCCGCGCCGGAAATCTGCCCGAGCTCCTCGAGCGTCTGCCGGTAGCGCAGGGCCAGGCTTTCGAGGATGCAGCGGGCGAATGCGCCCGGGGTATCGGGGACCGGCTCCCCGGCCCCGCGTGCCAAACCCGACAGGGCCTCGGGCATGCTGTCGGGGTGGAGCAGCCGCGGGTGGTCGGGATCGACCAGGCTCCGGAAGGGTTTCGAGGCGGCCGCAGCCGGCAGGAGGGCCTCGAGGGGGACATCGGCCCCGCCCGCCGCCCAGGATTGACGGCACTGCTCGAGCAGCCACAGCCCCATGATGTTCTTCAGTATCCGGACCGTCCCCGCGATCCCCCCCTCGTTGGTGAAGTTCAGCTCGAGGGACTTCGGGGTGATGATGGGGGCGCGGGACTCGATCCCCATCAGCGACCATGTCCCGGAACTGATGTAGGCGAAGGCGTCGTCTACGGCCGGGACGGCCGCGACGGCGCTTCCGGTGTCGTGGGAGGCGACGGCGACGATGTCCGCGCCGCCGAGGCCCGTCTCGGCAGCCACCGGGCGGGCCGGCTTCCCGAGGACCGTTCCGGGGGGCACGATCTCCTGCATGATCCCGGCCGGAACGCCGATGGCGTCGAACAGCCGCGGCGCCCACCGCCCCGTCCTCGGGTCCATCAGCTGGGAGGTGGAGGCGCAGGTGTACTCCGAGGCCTTGACCCCCGTCAGGAGGTAGTTCAGCAGATCGGGCATGAAGAGCAGGTCGCGGGCGGCAGGCATCGACGGCAGCCGGTCCCGCGCCGCGGCCCAGAGCTGGAACAGGGTGTTGAACTGCAGGAACTGGATGCCCGTCAGGGCGTAGATGTCCTCCCGGGGAATGATTTCGAAGACCTCCTCCATTGCCCCGTCCGTCCGGCGGTCCCGGTAGGCGTAGGGGAGGCCGAGGAGGCGCCCCGCGCCGTCGAGGAGCCCGTAGTCCACCCCCCAGGTGTCGATTCCGACCGACAGCGGTATCTCGCCCTGCCGCACGGCGTCGGACATCCCGCGCTTGACTTCCCCGAACAGGCGGGTGACGTCCCAGTGGCAGCGGCCGTCGATCCGCGTCATCCCGTTGGGGAAGCGGCGGATCTCTCTGGCGGAGAGCTTCCCGCCCTCGAGCGTCGCGCTGATGGCCCGGCCGCCGGAGGCGCCGATGTCGAAAGCGAGGAACCTGTCTTTGGGCGGCCGAGGCACGGTGGGGGCTCCCGTCAGGATGCGCTGCGGCGCGTGCGGAGCACGTCGGCTTCGTACTGCTGGATTTCGGGGATCACGGATTCCGCGACGGGCACGTTCTTCCTGAGGCAATAGCAGTCCCACACGGCCCCGAAGGGCTTCGACTTCGCCTCTTCGGCAAGCGCCAGGAGCTCGAACTTCCGCCCGGCGTCTTCATGCCCGCGCAGGGCCTCGACGGGATCGAGCAGGGCCAGCAGGAGCGCCTTCTGCGTCGCCCGGGTCCCGATGACGTAGGCCCCGATCCGGTTGATGCCGGCGTCGAAGAAATCCAGGCCGATATGCACGCGGCCGAGCAGGTCGGCCCAGACGACCTCCTGCATCAGCGCGCGCACGTCGTCGTTGAGAATCACCACGTGATCGCTGTCCCAGCGGACGGGCCGCGTGACGTGCAGGAGGATCTCGTCCAGAAACTGCAGCACCGCCGACACCTTGTCCGCAACCTGCTCGGTCGGGTGGAAGTGCCCGATATCGAGGCAGAGCAGGAGGCGCCGTGCGACGGCGTACCCGAGGTAGAATTCGTGCGACCCCGCCGTGAAGGATTCCAGCCCGATGCCGAAAAGTTTCGATTCGACGGCGTCCTTGGCGGTGCCCGGCCCGTAGGGCCGGTCGAGGGCGGCGTCGAGCGACTCCAGGAGGAGCCGGCGGTGGAGGAAGCGGTTGACGGTGATGTCCTTCGACCCGTCCGGGATCCAGATGTTGTGGATGCAGGGGCTTCCGAGCTCCCGGCCTATGTGGGCGCTGATGTCGCGGCAGCGCCGCACGTGTTCGATCCAGAACCGGCGGATGCCCCCGTCCCGGGACGCGAGCGTAAATCCCGAGGCCGCCTTCGGGTGGGAGAACAGCGTGCAGTTGAAGTCGAGCCCGATCCGCCGCTCCCCGGCCCAGTCCACCCAGGACTGGAAGTGCCCCGGTTCCATCTGGTCGCGGTCGACCGGCCGGCCGCCGAAATCGCCGTACATCGCGTGCAGGCTGAGGCGGTGGCTCCCCGGGATCAGGGAATAGGCCTTGTCCAGGTCGCGGCGTATTTCCGGAAGATTCCGGGCCCGGCCGGGATAGTCGCCCGTCGCCTGGATCCCCCCGCCCGAGAGCGCGGCGCCGGACCCTTCGCAGCCGCGCACGTCGTCGGCCTGCCAGCAGTGCAGGGAGACGGGCGTGCGGTCGAGCCGGTCGAGCGCCCGTTCGGTGTCGACGCCGATGGCGGCGTAGGCGTCCCGCGCGATGGCGTACGCCTCCAGAATGCGGGTTTCCTTTCCCATGGTCAGAGAGTCCTCGGCTCGAAGGATTCGAGGGACGGCCCGCCCAGGAGCTTTTCGTTGACGGACACCTCGATCCTGAATTTCCCGATCCTCTCGGCCGAGGCCAGGTTGTGGGCCGCCTGCTCGAGCGTCGTGTCGCCGGTGGCGATCACGCCGAAGCCGCCGACCACGCAGCAGCCCTTGTGCCAGCGCAGCATGTTCAGGATCGGGTTCTCCGCCGACCGGTCGTCCAGGTGCGAGAGATCGACCAGGCCCAGGCGGGGGTTGAGGTAGATGGCCTCGGCGTCGATGGGGGGTACGACGGGGTGGTCGGCGCGGTCGTAGGGGATGCCGGAGGGATCCCCCAGCAGGGCCCCCGTCCCGAAGCGGCCGGCCAGGATGGCCATCCCCTCGGCCGTCGCCACCGGGTTGGACGCCATGATGCACGTCGTGTAGTTGGTGTGCGTGTAGACGAGCTTGTGGAGCATGATCTCGAAGTCGTCCGCGTCCGATATCTTCGTGGGCGTCCGGCGCAGCCCGGCGTCCATGCCGTCCGGGACCGCCGACATGGGGGAGTACACCATCGAGGAGGCGGTGACCTTCCGGCTCATCGATCCGGTGCCGTAGGCCCCGATCTTCATGTCGTAGATGTAGGACGACCAGTGGGCGAACTCCCGGATCGTGGACAGGTCCTCCACCGGGCTCCCCTCCGGAACAAGGGCGCGCTTTTCGCGCGGGTAGCGGGGGAAGACCGATCCCGGGCCCTGCGCGGCCGCGGCGGCCTGGAGGGGGCGCAGCCCGACGCCCCGGCGGGCGAGGTTGAGGGCCAAGGTGGCGCTGCTTTCGAAAACGCTCACGTGCGCGAGGCACTCCTCCAGGGTGGCGCCGCGGGCGAAGGGCCCGTGCCCCTTGACGAGCGTCACCGGCGACGACGCCAGGTACCTGGGGATCCGCTCCTCCATTTCCGACGAGCCGACCGGCTGTCGGTAGGCGCCGGTCCGGACGGCGCCGATGAGGGATGCGCCGTGGATGTCCACCGGCTGAAAGAGGAATTCCTGGTTCCCCTGCGGGTCCTCCCCCGTGTACTCGAGGAAGATCCGGCTCTCGCGGCTGTCGAAGGACAGGACCGTCGACAGGACGTGGTGGCAGTGGATGCACGCATTCGTGCCGGGCAGCGAGAGCACCTTGCGGTGGATGTTCGACTCGGTGGAGGCCCGGCCGTCGCCCCAGCTCACTTCCACAAACCGCACGGGCACGATGTCCCGCGGTTCGAGGGCGCCGATCTGCGAGCCGGAGGCCGTGGTGAAGAACCGCCCCGGGTCCCCGGGATCGCGCACCGACAGGTTGCCGCTGTGCGTGTTGTTGCCGTCGACCCGGCGGAGCGCGTCCCCGACCCGGCGGAACTGTTCGTAGATTTTGCCTGTGTCTGTTCTCTGGGGCATCATTATCATTTCCCGCTTGCGGCCAGGCAGGGGGCGCACACTCTCGGCAGCACCAGATGTTCCATCTCGAGTTCCCGGAGCGTATCCTCCTCGGGGCGCCCCGAGGGGTCCCACCCCATGGCGTCGTAGTACTCGCGGTGCATCCGGCCGAAGGACTCCCGGTCGCAGACCAGGGACCGGCCTTCGACCTGCAGGCTTTCGTTGTAGAACCGGTCGGGCAGCCAGTCGTCACGGTCGCTGAACCCGGCGAGCGTGTTGAACGCCCTCTCGAGCGTCAGCACCCTCCAGGCGATCCTCTCGAGCGTCCCCCCGCTGTGGCGGAGCCCCGTGACGGCGTTGACGAGCATGGCGAACTCGTCGAGGGAGAGCGAGAGGGAGGCGAAGGCGCAGGCGCCGATCGTGTCGACGGTCGTGTTGGTCAGCGCCGCGTTCCTGGCGATGATGGCGCTCCCCTCGATGCGGTCCCCCGGCCACTCGGCGTACCCGGCGCAGTAGTCCCGTATGGCGGTGAACCCGTTTTCCAGGTGGCATCCGCCCCGGTTGTTCATCTCGTAGCAGAGGCCCTGCAAAAACGCCGTCCGCGGGTCGTAGGCCGGCATCTCCATCTTCTTGACCGTCATCGACAGTTCCGGGTGGCCGTACCTCCGGCAGAACCGGTAGGACCCTTCTGCCAGCATCCGGCCGATCCCCTCGGATCTGCCGATGAGATGCACCAGGGGCACGAGGATCTCCCCGCGGCCGAACCGGGGTTCGCCCCACTGCTCGCGGAAGGGGCCGACGTCCCTCAAAAACGCCTCCTCCTCCGGCGTCGGCGTCCCCCCGCCGTCCCGGATGAGGCCGTACAGCTCGAAAAAGGCCGCGAGGGTGCCCCCCAGGGAAATGGTGTCGAGCCCGTAGCGGTTGGCCCAGTAGTTGGCCCGGGTGACCGGGACCAGGTCGTAGATGGACAGGTTGGCCCCCAGGAGCGCCACGGTCTCGAATTCCGGGCCTTCGCCCCGCTCGAGCAGGGTCCCGTCGCCGTCGCGGATGGTCGTGAGCCTGCTGCAGGCGATGGGGCAGTTGTGGCAGGCGCCTTTTTTCGACTCGATCCGCGCATCCCCCGTCCGGGCGGCGCGCACGTGGTTGCGCAGCGCCTCCCCGTTGATCTTCTCGATGTCCTCGTCCCGGTGCCGGGTGTCGTGCATGTTGTTGTGCACCAGCTCGTTGTAGTTGTGGACCATCCCCAGAAATCCCAGGGTCCCCATCGAGGACAGGATGCCGAACGCCTTCTCTTTCCGGGTCATTTTCCCGAGGTCCAGCTTCATCCGGGCCTTGTAGGCGGCGCCGCCCTCGTTGCCCGCCCGCATGCCCTCGGGATCGGCGACGGTGATCACGGCGGCCGGGTCGGGGTGGACCACGACGGCCAGCAGGTTCTTGGAGCCGAACACCGCCCCCCCGCCCCCCCGCCCCAGGGCCCTTCCGCGGTCGTTGATGATGGCGGCCATCGGGGACAGGTTGCGGCCCGCTTCGCCGATGGTCATGACCCGGGCCCCTTTCGGCGCCCGGCCGAGCAGGAGGTCGGTGATCTCCTCCGCGTTGAGCCCGAGCAGCTCCCGGGCTTCCTGGAATTCCACCTTTTCCGGGTGGATGGCCAGGCAGACGGGGTCCTTAGATTTCCCCGTGACCCGCAGCACGTCGTAGCCGGTCTTTTTGAGGGCGACGCCCCAATGCCCGCCGGAATTGGCGCTGCCGATGCCTCCGGTCAGGGGCGACTTGAAGCTCAGGTGAAACCGGCCGGAGGAGGGCATGGGGGTCCCCGTCGTCGGGGAGGTCGCGAAGATCAGGGGGTTGTCTTCCCCCAGGGGATCGACTTCGAGGAAGGCGTTCCGGTACTTCCCCTGCCGCTCCAGGGAGAGGAAATGCTCAAACAGAAGCGCGCCGCCAAGCCCCCTCCCGCCGAAAAAAAGGCTGCAGATCCCCGGATCGAGCGCCGCCCGGGCATGCGTTTGCCGGGCCAGGTCTATGGTCAACATCCTGCCCATGTACCCTCGGGGCAGCGATTGCGTGTCAGTAGGCATGCATCGTTCTCCGGTGCAATCCTACCACTGCCGCGCAGACTCCGCCAACCGGCAATTGCACAATCGGCCGGAGGGCGCCCGGGCTTCCGGGCGGCCGCAGGCCTACCGGGAACGGTCCCGCGCCATGACGAACGGCGCGGTCGCAAACCACAGGATCATGCCGGCGAACATCACGGTTTTCTGTGTTTCCAGGCCGATGGCGCCCGATGCCACCAGGATCGACGGCACCAGGGTGGCCGCCAGAGCGGCGGCCGCAATGAGGCGCAGAAGCATCTTCATGGTTCGATCCTCCGGTATGCCCGTTTCTGGATGATCATGCTGCCGGCGATGTACAGGGCCGCGGCGATGAACCACCCGGGAATAAACAGGAAGAATTTCTCGATCCCCCCCAGCAGGAGCAGCGCCAGGCAGAAACCAAGCGTCAGAATCCACGCCGCCGCCGCGGCCCAGTTCGTGGCGACACCCGTTCGCTCCGCGTAGAAGCTTGTCAGCCGCAGCTTCGGCAATACCCAGTAATCCAGGAAGATAACCGTCCCCATGGGCATCAGTATCAGGCCGTAGAGGGCGACAAAATCGAGCAGTTTCATGACCAGGGCGGGGAACATGGCGCCGAAGGTGGCCACGGCGCCCGCGATCAGGGTGACGCGGAACCGGCTCCAGTTCCGGAACAGGATCTGAAAGGCGAGCCCCGCTCGGTAGATCGTGGGATTGGCCGTCGTCCATCCCGCGATGATGACGCAGGCGGCCCCCGCCCACCCGGCGATGCCCACGGCCATGGGCCCCGGGGCCACGGTTGTGTTCGAGGGGTCCGCCTGGAGCTGCACGGCGAACAGCAGCGCCGCGCTTATCCAGGCCATGTAATGGCCCACGTACATGCCGGCGGCTGAAGCGAAGCCGTAGCTGGCCTTGCGTGCGTAGCGGAATATCGAAAGGTCCGCCATGCCCACGTGCATGGCCAGGTTGCAGAACCAGGCAAAACAGAACACGTGCCAGAACGAGTACTGCGCCTGACCCTCGATCGGCACCCCGGTCCAGACGACGCTCTTGGCCACGGGCCAGAAATCCGCCGGGGAGTGGATCCCGAGCCTGGGAAGGGCGGCGATGCCGCATGCCAAAAATACCAGGACCATCCAGGGGGAGGCGATATTGGCGAACCGGGCGACCGCGTCGTAGCCCCTGGCCGCCACGATGGAAATGACCAGCCCGACAACGAGCACCACCACGATCCAGCCTATGCTGTTGGGGAGCCAGTCGTTCAGGCCCGGCATCTTCATTTTGAAGGGGATGCCCACGGCGGTCGCGGAGACGGCGATCATCGCGCCGGCCAAAAAGCAGAACATCAGGCCGTTGGCCAGGTTGTAGACGGTGACGAGCCGGACCCCGCAGATTCTCTCGAGCTGGTAGTACATGGTCTGGCGGACGCGCACGGCGATGGGGGCGCACAGGAAGCGCCAGGAGAGCACCGCCATGAAGTTCCCGAGCAGAAGCCCCACCAGGACGTCGAATGCCGTGACCCCGTGCGCCACAAAAAGGGGCCCGATGGCGAATTCCGTCCCGGCTGCATGCTCGCCCGCAAACATGCCGATATAGCTGCGCAATCCCTTCAGGCGGCTCTCCGGGACGGATTCCCTTTCAAACTCGTCGGCGGCCGATCCACCGGGAGAAGGTTTGTTTTCTGCAACGACCGATCTGTTTTCCATGCGTATTCCCCGATCCCTTGATTGTGTCCCCCGGGGCGCGTTCGGGCACCCCGGGGGACAGGCGTTTGGAAGAAGGAACATGTTCCCCCGCTACGGGAAACGGCCTCTTCCCGGGCGGGCAGCGGGGCGCCCGGCCGGGTGAAAAAAGCTATTGTATCCGCAACGGGCCGTTTCCCGTAGAATTTTCAGCCGGGATCGGTCCCCCCTGCCGCAATCGTCGACCGCGCATCGTTTTTCCTTCTACGGGCGGGACGGCCGTGATACAAAAGATTTTCCGGTGGACCTAAAAGGGGCCTCCCGGAGCCCGCCATAAGGGTCGGTTCGCGCCGCCGGGCCATTTTCGGGAACCCCCGGTTCGAATCGGCGTACAACCGTCGAAGGTGCCGCTCGAGGCGCCGTCGCAGGAAAGGACCATGATCGCACGCGTTTCACAAAGTATCGCCCTATTGGTTGCATTGGCATGCCTTGGTTGCGGCCACCCCAAAAACCAGGTTGTCCACGCGCCGGCCGTTTGGGCGCCCGGTGCCGGGCAGGCCGAAGGTGCCGGGCAGGCCGAAGGTGCCGGGCAGGCCGAAGGTGCCGCCCAAGCCGGGGCCCCGGCGGCGCCCGTGGCCGGGAACCCGGGCGCACCCGAAGCCGACCCCGCCCCGGCGGCGCCCGCGGCGGGGAACCCGGGCGCACCCCAGGCCGACCCCGCCCCGTCGGCGCCTGCGTCGGCGGAGCAGGCCGGCCCCGTGCCCTGCCCGGAGGAACTCCCGGAGCCTCCCGGCGGATTTTCCCTGCCGGAGGACGCCTACGCCGGCCCGGCGGCGGACGTTGCCGGCGAGGAGGAGGCCGGCGGCCAGAGCCTCCTCGATGCGGCGCTCGATCTGGTGACTGCCTCGCAGGAGCATTGGGCGGAAGGGAACCAGGACAGGGCCCTGGCCGTACTGGACGAAGCCTATACCCTGGTGGCGGGCGTCGACACCGAGCGCGATCCCGGCCTGATCCAGCAGAAGGAGGACCTGCGCTACATGATCTCCAAGAGGGTCCTGGAGATCTATGCCTCGCGCTATACGGCGACCGGCGGCAACCACAACGAGATCCCCCTGACCCTGAACGAGCACGTGGAGAAGGAGATCGCGCGGTTCCAGGGGCCGGAGCGCAAATTCTTCATCGAGTCCTACCGGCGCTCCGGACGATATATGCCGATGATCCTCGCGTTGCTCAAGGAAGCCGGCCTGCCCGAGGACCTTGCCTGGCTTCCCCTGATCGAAAGCGGGTTCAAGGTCGATGCCCTGTCGCGGGCGCGCGCGCTCGGTCTCTGGCAGTTCATCGCGTCCACGGGACAGAAGTTCGGCCTCAAGAGGGACACCTGGGTCGACGAGCGCCTCGATCCGGAGAAGTCGACGGCGGCCGCCATCGCCTACCTGAAGGAGCTGCACCAGATATTCGGCGACTGGACGACCGTGCTGGCCGGGTACAACTGCGGCGAGGGGGCGGTGCTGCAGAGGATCCGCCGCCAGAAGGTGAACTACCTCGACAACTTCTGGGACCTCTTCCAGGCGCTCCCCTACGAAACCGCCCGCTACGTCCCGAGGTTCCTCGCCACGCTGCACATTCTGAAAGATCCCGGACAATACGGATTCGAACTGGGCGAGCAGGACAGCCCCGCCCCGTACGAATCGGTCACCCTGGCGAAACCGGTTCACCTGGCCGAGGTGGCCAAGGCGATCGCCGCGACCGAAAGCGAGCTGTGTGCGCTGAACCCGGAATTGCGCCACAGGGCGACGCCTTCGGCGGCCTATGCGCTGAAGATCCCGACAGGGAAAACGGAGGCCTTCCTCGCCGGGGTGGACCGGATCCCGAAGTACTCGCCGCCGGAGACCACCGTCGTCTACCACACTGTCCGCAAGGGGGAGACCCTGTCGGATATAGCGGCCCGGTACCGTACGAGCGTTTCCAGGATCGTGTCCGCGAACAACATCCGGCAGAAAAATCTCATCCGCGTCGGCCAGAGACTGAAGGTGCCCCGGAGCGGCGCCGCCGCCGCATCCCCGGCGGCTTCCGCCGCATCCGGGTCCAGGCCGCCGGGCGGCACCTACCGGGTGCAGAAGGGCGACTCCCTCTGGCAGATCGCCAGGCGTTTCAGCACGGACACGAAGGCGATCCAGCAGGCCAACGGCCTCAAGGACACTACTCTGCAGGTGGGACAGGTTCTGACCATCCCCAAATAAGGCGCGGCGCTCCCAGGACGGCGGCGAAGGCGCCTGCGATCGCCCCCGCCGTGTTCAGGATCAGGTCGGTCATCTGGGAGCTCCTGCTCGGGATCCACCCCTGGAGGGTCTCGATCGTTAGGCTCAGGGCAAAACAGAAGAGGACGGCGCCGGCGGCGGCCCTCCCGCCGGAAGCCCTGCCCGACAGACCGAGGGCGGCCGTGCAGAGAAAGCCTACCGGTAGGAACCCGGCGACGTTCAGGAGTGCGTCGCGGGCCAGGCCCCCCGGCGGTCCCGCATCGCCCGGGACGCCGGCCAGCATTTTCCTCCTCGGGGGCGTCGCCCGCCGGGGGATGTCCAGGGGCTGTGCCCCGCCGGCGGCATCGAAAACGCGGGAACCCCCCTTCTCGGTGAACAGGTAGAGGGCGGCGGGATTTCGCCCGCCGGCCGAGGCCAGCGAACCTGTCCCGGCCCAGGAATCGTACAGGGATGCGACCGATCCCGGCTCCAGCTCCCGGTCGAACAGCG
This sequence comes from uncultured Acidobacteriota bacterium, assembly GCA_964651155.1. Lineage (GTDB taxonomy): Bacteria > Acidobacteriota > UBA6911 > UBA6911 > UBA6911 > UBA6911. The sequence continues at coordinate 38,057 of CAZYXB010000012.1, forward strand.
CCAGCCCGGCCACGGTACCCTGCCACGGTTCGTCGCCGTAGACGGAGTTGCCCAGGACGAGGAGCGTGTCCCGGCCGGCGGGAAAATGCAAAAGGAGCGATCGGTTCGACGCGACGGCCTGCCCGTCGGCGTACAGGGTCGTGCCCCCCCTGCCGGCCGTAAGCGCCAGCACCATCGCCTGCCGGGGCGGGGCGGGAATCCGCGCCGAAACGCGGCCCACCTTCCGCCGTTGGGCGTAATCGGTGTCGTTCATCGCGATGATGTGGGACGACCACTGCCAGACGACCAGCTGCTGTGCGTCGCTGCCCCCGTGCAGGGTGAGGATATGCCCGGAACCGCCGCTTCCAGCCTGTTTGGGATGCACAACCAGAAGGATGGAAAAACCCTCCCGGGTGCGGACCCGTTCGACCAGGCCGCTGTCGAGGCGCGCAAGCGCCATCCCGTATTTTTCAAACCGGAGGCCCGCACCGCCGGCCTCCCAGGAGGCATGATTCGAAAAATCATACCCGTGGGGATGGAGCCCGAAATACAGGACGGCCGCCACAGCGCAGGCGGTGAGGCAGAGCACGACGCGGCGCCGCCCGGGCGGGGGCCCCTCACCGGTCGACATGTTGGCGGACCCATGCCTCATACCGGGCCGTCCATTTCTCGAGGAACTTCCTGCTGCCGGCGGCTACAGCGCCGGATTCGTCGAAGAACCCCTCTGTAACGTGGATGAACGCCTCGGGCTGGCCCATGGCGCTGATGTCGAGGCAGGCCAGGATGTTGCGCAGATGCTGCTGCGCCACCGCCGTGCCGACGGCGCCGGGCGAAGCGCCCAGGACCCCGGCGGGCTTGCCCCTCCAGGAATTCCTCCCGTAGGGGCGCGATCCGTGGTCGAGGGCGTTTTTCAGGGCGGCGGAGATCGAGCGGTTGTGTTCCGGGGTTACGAACAGAAGGCCCGCCGCGGCCTCGATGGCGCTCTTGAACCTCTTCACGGTGTCGGCCTGGTCGTCGTCGTCGTCCTGGTTGTACAGGGGCAGATCGTCGATCCGCACCAGCAGCGACGAGAATTCCGGCGACAGCATTTTCCCTAGGGCTTCCGCGAGATTCCGGTTGTAGGAATCCCGGCGGATGCTTCCCACCAAGACGGCAATCTGGTATCGGCTCATGACACTCTCCCGCAAGGCATAGGTTCGGGGTTGTTGGGTAGGGCGGCAACGGGCTTCGGGGCCCCGCGGCCCGCTACGGAAGCGGTCGCCGTCCAGGGAATACGCCTACGCATGCCTCCAGTCTAAATCCATGCCCCCTCTCCCGGCAAGAAAAGAAGGCGGCGAACGCTCCCCCGCTTCCGGCCGGGGGGGGGGGGACCGGAGCCCTGCGGGCTAGGCCAGCAGGTTCTGGGCGCGGATCAGCCTCTGTTGCACGTGCACCCCGTTGGGGCAGCGGACTGTACAGGCGGCGCAGTCGCTGCAGCGCACCTGCCGGATGTCGGCCCCGAGCCCCCTGTAGTTTGCCTGCGCCTGGTGGTAGTTGCCGCCGAAATCGCTGTAGGCGAGAAAGCGCAGCACGTCGGTAACGGGCACGCCCCGGGGGCACTGCCCCCTGCACGAATAGCACATGCGGCAGTAGTCGGACCGTATCTGTTCGTTCATGCTGAAAAGGATCTTATCATCGTCGGGCGTGTACGGTTCCGCCATGGCGCGGAAATTCATCTCCAGCTCCCCGACGGTGCGCATGAAGGGGACCGTCGTCCCGACGGCGGGGTTCTGCAGGACCCACTTGATTCCGGCCAGGGGGCCCAGGCCCCGGGTGGCCGGCGGATTGTCCACCGACTTGAGGTTGAACCCGCTCAGGGCCACCACGACCTTCATGGCGACCACGCCGATGCCGGCCTCGTGGAACTTCTGGATTGCCCGGTTCCGGTAGGTGGCCCCGATCGGGAAGCTGTAGGTCGTCTGGACGACGTCGAAGACGCCCTTCTCGAGGACGAAATCGACCATGTTGTTCGGATCATGGCAGCTGAAGCCGATACAGCGCGCTTTCCCCGACTGCTTGCACTCCTGCAGCCCCTGGACGGCCTCGTCCGGGATCTGCTCGGGATCGTCCCTGCCGTGCAGGTGCAGGATGTCCACGTAATCGGTCCCGAGGGTCCGCAGGCTCGTCTCCAGGTCCCGGACGATCGCGTCCCTTGTGCTGTTGCTCGACTTGGTGGCGATGATGATCCCGTCCCTGGGCCTCCCCCGGATGAGGCCGGAGAAGATCTTTTCGCTGTCGCCGTACGCCCGCGCGGTGTCGTAGTAGTTGATGCCCAGATCGAGGGCGCGCGTGACGACTTCGGGCACCGGGGCGAACCCGATCCCGTAGCCGACGCCCGTCACCCGCAACCCCGTTTTCCCCAGAGTCCTGTAGGCCAGCCCGGGCGGCGGCGGGGCCGGCGTGTCCTTGCCTGAGCATGCGGCGAGGCCGGCGGCAGTCAGGGCAAGCCCGTTTTGAAGGAACCGCCTTCTCGATTGGTCGAGGCTCATGCAACCTCCCATGTTCTGCGGCGTCCGCCCGGCCGGGCGGAATCCCGGCGGTTCCCGCCGGGGACGGAATGATTTCCCGGGGGCGATTGTACTACGGAATGCATCTCCCGCAGCGTCAATTGTCATCGGGCGATGCGGATCGCCCGGTCACCGGGGCGGCCGGACCGGAAGCCGGCCGCGGGCGGGGCGCCGCCCGATGGCGCGGGTTACCCGCGACGGGACCTGTTCGAGAAGCGACCGTATCAGGTGCGGGTGGATTGTGAGGACGACCCTCCCGGATCGTTTCCGCACGCCGATCCCGCCCAGGATGCCCTCGACCGCGCGCCGGTCGACGCTGTGTACATCCCTGCCGCCGAGCCAGTAGATATCCTTGAGCGGTAGCATCGCCACGCGCGGCAGCAGGCGGGCCACCAGCCGTCTCCCGGTCCCGGCCAGGAGGCGTTCCGGCCAGCGGCAGAGGCATGCGGCCGGCGAGGCCAGGCCGCGGATGTCCGGCAGCCGGCTGATCCGGATCACGGGTGCCGGCGCGTCTTCATACCCCTGGGCGTAGCGGGCCAGATCCTCGATGATCCCGGCATATTCCGGTTCCCATCCCCCCGCGGTGATCTGTTCCTTGTACCGCCGGACGATCTCCTGGAACCGGATGAGCGTCCGCTTCCCTTTGTCCGTAATCCAGTTGGCTTCCGATATCTGGAACAGGAAGAAGGCGAATGCGTCGAGCACGGCCGTCGTCCGCGGGCGGTCCAGGCCCGACGCCCGGCAGAGGGCGGGCAGCGCCTTTTCGAGGTCCCCCAGCTCCCGGGCCATGGCATCGGGATCTCCCAGGTAGTCGGGGAGCGTCTCCAGGGCCGGGCCGAATTCCCGGCCGGCGGCTTCGTGGCCCCAAAATAGCCGCGCGAACTCGGAAAGGGCCGCGCGGAACCTGCGGGCGTTGGCCTCCTCCCTGAAATCCGGCAGGCGGAATATGTCCAGGAGGCTCCGGTCGAATTCCTCGAGGACCTTCAGTTTTTCCTCCGGGGTCAGGTTGGAGGACTCCATGAACATCACCAGGGTGTTGGCGTTGCGGCAAATTTCCTTGATGCGCCCCTCCACTTTCCGGGCCGCCAGCGAGCGCCGGTTGTGAATCTTGTCCGCGGCCTTGGCGCGCGGGAGAACGAAACGGAGCCACTCGAACAGTTCCCGGTCGTCGAGGACCGTGTCCCCGGCCGTCAGGACCCGGGCCACGTAGGCGAAGTACGCCAGGTCCTTTTCGAGGCCTCTTTTCAGGACCCTGCGGGATTCCGGCTTGGTCAGGACGGCCAGGGCGCTGTTGATGCGCCCCTTCGGGTCGTAGCTTTGGAATGCCGCCCGGATGTCGTCGACGTGGATGTCCGTGTCCTCGAGCACGTCGTGCAGCATGACGGTCGCGATGGTCCTCGGGTCGGTCACGCCGAACAGGTCCACCAGGATTTTTGCGACCCGGATGGGGTGCTCGATGAACTTCCGTCGTTTATCCCCGGTCGGGATGATTTTGAACGCGCGGCGGAACTGCCCGTCGTGGGACCGGTAGGCGATCTTGTAAGCCTGCAGCAGCGCGCCTTTTTCCGCCGGCGGCAGTTGTCCCCCCGCCATCCTCTCGATCAGGTGAAGCAGACGGTTGAACTGGTTGTTGATGTGGATGTGGTCTTCCCGGATGATCTCGAATTTCTCGAAATATTCCAGCTCCTGTTCGAGCAGCGCCCTGTCGCTGGGCTCCAGGGCGCCCTCCCGTTGCCCGATCCGGCTGATCAGCTCCGCAAACGTCGTGCCGAAGGGCGTGCCGAAGGGCATTTCCTTGCGTATCCGGCTGAATACTTTCCTGTAGTGCACGAACGCCTTGTGCCGCCGGGGGGAGCGACCGGCCTCCAGGACGGCGGCCATGTAGGTGTAGGCCATCCAGACGCGCATCATGGTTTCCTGGGGGATCTGGGCCATGCCCGGCTTTACGGCCGTAGCGTCCATGATCTGCACCACCTGGAGCATCTTCAGCAGGTCCGGCCCGGAGACGCCCGTTTTTTCGGTCACGGAAACGATTTCCTTGTACACGTCGTCGTGGAGAATCCGCCCGTCCTTGAGGCGGCCGTAGGTCGCCTGCTCGATCAGGACGGAATGATTCCGGACGAGGAACTCGACGATCCGGCTGGCCGGGGAGTCCCAGCCCAGGCGTGAAAGGGCCCTGCCCGCGAGCGCCGCGGAGATTTCGGGATGCCGCAGGTGGTTGATATAGCTGCGTCCTTCGGGCGTATCCATCCCGAAAAAAGGGTAGGTTTCCCTCAGGATGTTCCGGATTCTCCACCGGGGCCATTCAACCGTGAAATGGTACCACAGGGGCAGATGCGTCCCCTTCAGGATGGCGATTTCCCCCAGGTCGTGGAACAGCAGGGCCGCGTTGATCCACAGCAGGGCGTACCGTTTCGCATCGGCCCCCGTGTACTCGTCGGCCCCGAAGTTGCCGACCCAGCCGAATGTCTGCCGGATGGCCTCGCGCATGTGGTTCACTAGGGGCATCGGACGGTAGATATTGGGGTCCTGGTCCGGCGGGTTTTCCTCCAAAACGCACAGCTCGGGGATGAGCGCATGCAGCCGGTTGACGGCAACGGCGTGTTCGAAGGCTTCGGGATCCTCCAATATGCGGGCGAACAGCTGCCCGTCGGAGAGGCCCTCGGCAGCCAGGCTGCGGAAAAAGGCCGCCGCAGCGGCCTTTTTCCGGCTGTTTGTCCGCTCCGGTTGCCGGCCGCGCCGGCCCGGGAAACAATCTGAGAAGCGCATAACCGTTCGACTGCCGGGCCCGCAACCGGGTCCCGTGCTCTCCCTTGTGCGATCTTTGCGGCGGGGGCCCGCGGCCGGCCTAGGCGCCCCCGCCGGTCGCCGCCGCCGGCGGGGCGTGCCGGGCGCCCCGGACCGTGCGGGCCAAAGTCCCCGCCGTGAAAGGTTTCCGAAGGAATGCGGCCCGGGGGCCGAGGTAGTTCTCCAGGGCCTTGGTCCATTGGACGGCCCTGTGGTTGCTCCCGACGATGAACAGGGGGACGGGGGAACTGCCGAGAATGTCGCTCAGCAGTTTTTCCTTCAGGCGAAGTGCTTCTTCCGATTCCTTCAAGGCGTTGTACCATCCGCTGGGGTTTGACGACCGGCCGGCCCGGGCGGTTCCAGCTCCCATGATAGGACAGTTCCGGGCCGGCGCGGTCAAAAAAACGCTCGAACGGACCCGGCTTCGGGCTATTCTATGGTCCGGCCGGGGCAACACGGGGACCCTGGACGGGGGGATCGTGCGGCGGGCGCGTTTCCGCAGAGTGCCGGCGGATGCGGCGGCGCCCGCTCCCGTCAAAAAAGGAGATGCCATGAAATTCCGACGATCAGTCGTTGCGGTACTCGCCCAGGCGGCGCTCGGCGCCGCCTGGACCCGGGAAAACATGTCCGGCCCGGTGCCGGACGGGGGGGAGGCGTCCCTGGTTCTGCGGCCCGGGACCCGGCTGCCCGCCCCGGCGGGAGCGCCCGCCCCATCTGTGCGGATCGACGGGATCCATTACGAGACCGCTGCCGGGCGCGTCGTCCTTCCCGCGGGACTCACCGGGGGGGACAGGACCGTCTCGGGCGCCCGCTGGAAGGTGCGGTCGACAACGGCCGACGGGCGCACCGTCACGGTGGCCGTCGAGCCCGAGGGGGGGGACTTCGTCCTCCGGATGGAGGCGCGGCCCGATACGGGCATCCTCGGATGGGGCCTCTCCATTTCCGCCGCCGACCGCGAGTACTTCACCGGGCTGATGGAACGGGTCGTCGACGGTCCGCAGCAGGCCTCCTGGGCGCCCGGGTTGCAGGCGGCCATGGACCTGCGGGGGCAGAAGGTCGACATGATCGTCAAGCCGACGACCTCGGTCTACGCCCCCTTCTACATCTCCTCGAAAGGGTACGCCTGTTTCGTCCGGGGGACCTGGCCGGGGGTTTTCGATTTCTGCGCGGAAGACCCCCGGAGGGTCCGCATCCGGTTCGAGGGGCCGTCGCTGGAGATGAAAATCTACACGGCGAACGACCCGGGCCGCCTGGTGGCGGCCCATGCGCTGGAGGCGGGTCCGCCGGTTCTGCCCCCCCGGTGGACGTACCTGCCCTGGCGCTGGCGGGACGAGCACACGCACCGGAAGACCTATTACGACGGCACGCCGGTTACCGGGCCGTTCAATTCGCAGGTGATGGAGGACGTGCTGATGATGAAGGCGTTCGGAATCCCCTGCGGCGTCTACTGGGTCGACCGCCCCTACGGTCCCGGCCGCCTGGGCTACGACGATTTCGAGATCGATCCCGCGCGCCTGCCCGATTTCGAGACCATGGTCCGCTGGCTCCACGGCGAGAAGATGCAGATGCTTCTGTGGATCGCCCCGTTTTTCCAGGGCAGGATGGAAACCGAGGCCCTGGCCAGGGGCTACAACCTGGCCGGCCAGCCGCCGCAGCCCAACAACTACCCGATGGTCGATTTCACCAACCCAGAGGCGAAAGCCTACTGGCAGGAGGGCGTGGCGAAACTGCTCCGGCAGGGCGTGGCGGCGTTCAAGCTGGACCGGGGGGAGGAGAACATCCCCGAACAGGGTCCCGTCACGGTCCATGACGGCCGGTCGATCCGGGAGAACCGCAACGCCTACCCGGCCATGTACGTCGAGGCCGCCTACGAGGTCGCCCGGAAGCACCGCGGGGACGACTTCGTCCTCATGCCCCGGAGCGCCTACACCGGCAGCGCGCCCTACGGGGTGTTCTGGGGCGGGGACATCGGCGGCACGCAGGAGGGGTTGCGGGCCTCGATCATCGCCGTGCAGCGCGCGGCGGTGATGGGATACCCGAACTGGGGATCGGACACCTGCGGCTACAACCAGCAGCTGATGGAGCAGGAGGTCTGCGCGCGGTGGCTCGCCTTCTCCTGTTTCACGCCGATCATGGAAGTCGGGCCCACGCGCAACCTGGCCTTCTGGAGCCTGCCCCGCGAGCCGAGCTACGACGCGGAACTGATCGCCATCTGGAGGCTGTACGCCCGGCTGCACGCCCGGCTGGCCGACTACAGCTACCGGCAGGCCGAAGAGGCCCGCCGCAGCGGCACGCCGATCGTCCGGCCGCTGTTTCTGGCCGACCCGGGTGCGCCGCAGGCCTGGAGCCACTGGCAGACGTACCTGTACGGGCCGGATCTCCTGGTGACGCCGATCTGGGAGAAGCAGAAGCGCTCCCAGATGGTCTACTTCCCCGCCGGCGGCAGCTGGCGGGATGCCTGGAACCCCGGGAGAGTCCACCAGGGGGGCACGACGGCGGAGGTACCGGCCGAGCTCCACCAGATACCGCTGTTTGTGCGGGTGGGTTCCGGGATCGACCTGGGGGATCTCGGGGGCGCCTACGCGCAGTCGCTCTCAATAGCCCGGCACAAGCCCGACCTGGCGCGCCTGGACGCCGAGCTCCGGCGCGCCTTCTCGTCTTCGGGCGCCGGGCGGTAGGGCCGGGGCCCGTTCAATCCCCGCCGGCCTCGATCGCGGCCCTACCGGGGGCCAGCCCGGGGGATGAGGCGGTGACCGTGATCGTCCCGCGAGGGGCCGTGGCCCGGAGAATCGCCAGGCATCGGCCCTGGAAGGCGCGCCGGCCGGCGGCCCGGAAGGGCTCGTGGCTCGCATTGTCGCCGCTGTCGACGGCCGCGATCACGCCGGGGCCGTCGATTTGGAAGGAGACCTCCACGGCGGCGTCCGGGACCGGGGTCCCGTCCCGGTCCGTGACCGTGGCGGTCACGAAGGCGACCTCATCCCATGCCGGGGCGAGCCGGGGCCTGTCGGGCGCAAGAAGGATCTTCGCCGGTTGCCCGGCGGTCCGCAGCGCGTGCGAGGCCGCGACGGAGCCGCCGTTGCGGCCGATTGCCTCGAGCGTTCCCGCCTCCCAGGCGACGCGCCAGACGCGCGGCGCGTCGTCGGCGTTGCGCGGTCTGCTGCCGAGGCTCCTGCCGTTGAGAAGCAGTTCGACCTCCCCGCAGTTGCTGTAGACCTCGACGGTCTCCTCGTGGGGGCCCCGGTCCTCGGGGGTCCAGTCCGCGAACTGCGTCTGCCCCGCCATGGCCGGAACGAAGCCGGGGTCGGTCGGGACCTTTTTCGCGGGGCTGCTGCGGCGGACTGCGTAGACGACCGGATCGTCGCGCCACCAGCTCATCCGCTCGTACGCCATGGGCTTGATCCCGCCGGTGCGGTCGAGCAGCCCGAAGCCGGCCGCGACGACGGGCCATCCGAACGATTCCCCCAGGTAGTCGATGCCGCTCCAGAGAAACTGGCCCGCGTGCTCGGGGTGGTCGCGCGCGGCGAGCCACGTCTCGCGGTCGTGCCGCTGCTCGGTTCCGACGATCCTGCGGGTGGGATCGGCCTTCCATGCGGCCAGCAGCTCCAGGTCGCGGTAGTTTGTCCCGACGACGTCGAGCAGGTCCGCCAGGCCGTTGTCGTAGTCGTGGCTCACGTTGGGCCGGAACAGCCCCTGCGTCACGGGCCGCGTCGGGTCGTGACGGCGGAAGACCGAGACGAGGCCGGCGAGGATCCTCTTGGCGAGGTCTTCGCGGACGGTGTCCCGGATCTCGTTGCCCGCGCTCCAGAGGATGACCGACGGGTGGTTGCGGTCGCGCAGCACCGTGTCGCGGATGTCCGCGTGCGCCCATTGGTCGAAATGCAGGTGGTAGTCGTGGGGATTCTTGCCGATGGTCCAGCAGTCGAACAGTTCGTCCATCACCAGGATGCCCATGCGGTCGCACAGGTCGAGGAATTCCGGCGCGGGCGGATTGTGCGCCGTGCGGACGGCGTTGGCCCCCAGGCTGAGGAGCCGCTCGAGGCGCCGCTCCCAGACGCGGAGGGGGACGGCGGCCCCGAAGGCGCCCCCGTCGTGGTGCAGGCAGACCCCGCGGATCTTCACGTTTCTGCCGTTGAGCCAGAACCCGGTGCCGGGCAGAAACCGCGCGTCGCGGATGCCGAAGCGCACGGTCTCCCGGTCGAGGACCGATTCCGGGGAACGGACCGACACCTCCGCCTCGTACAGGGCCGGGTGGTCGAGCTGCCAGAGTTCGGGGCGCTCCACGGGCAGCGTCAGGGCGAAATCGGCCGTTTCACCGGGGGGGATCTTCACGGGTTCCGCGGAGGCGGAGGCGACGACGCGCCCTCCCGGGGATGCGATCGCGACGGTAACGGCCGCGACCGCCTGCCGCCCCGACCGGTTGTTCACGGACCCCTCCACCCGGACGTCGGCCCCGGACGCTGCGACCTTCGGGGTGGTGACGAAGGTGCCCCACGGGACCAGGTGCACGGGATCGGCCAGAACCAGGCGCACGTGGCGGTAGATGCCCGCCCCGGTGTACCAGCGGGAGGCGGGCTGGCCGGAATTGTCGGCCCGTACCGCCAGGATGTTCCGGTGCCGGGCGCCGAACCGCAGCTTCCCGGTCAGTTCGTAGCGGAAACTGACATAGCCGTAGGGTCGTTTCCCCAGGTGCTCGCCGTTGATCCACACGTCGCTGTTGGCCATCACGCCGTCGAACTCGACGAAGACGCATCGGCCCGCATGCTCCTCGGGCAGGGTGAAGGCCTTGCGGTACCAGCCGGTCCCGGCGGGCAGGTAGCCCCCGCCGGGGCCCGTCGGGTTCGATCCGTCCCAGGGGCCCTCGATGCTCCAGTCGTGCGGGACGTCCAGGCGCCGCCACCCGGCGTCGTCGTAGCCGGCCTCCTCGGCCGACGGGGCGTCCCCCCGGAAGAAGAGCCATCCGTCATCGAACGGCAGGGTGGCGCGCGGCCCGGCCGCCAGGACCGGGGACGCCGCCAGAAGCCCGAGCAGCAGTGTGCACAATCCCAGTGTCATCCATCCGCCTTTCATGGGGTTCCCCGAAGGCGCGCCAGCCACCAGGCGAGCCAGACGGCGGCCGCAAGGGCGACGCCCGCCTTCAGGTATGTGGACTCGAGGCGCGCGATCATCCTCCTGCCGCGCACGATCTCCGCGGTCCAGCAGGCCGACAGGGCCCATGCGGACACGAACAGGACAGGGCCGAAGAGATGGTGGCCGAAGGCCGCCGCCCAGTCCAGGCAAGCCGAGGCATGCAGGGCGTGGCTCATCCCGCAGGCGAAGCAGTTGTGCCCGGTCACCTCTTTGAAGTAGCACCGCAGAGGGGTTTCGGCATCCGGATCGAACCAGAAGGCGTACAGGATCAGGCCGAGAAGCAGGGCGATTCCGGCACAGCGGTTCCTGCGTTCGATTGCCGACAGCGGCCGCACGGCGCTCCCTTTTGCAGAGTCTGCCAAAGTGTGCACGGGGGAAGCCTCCTCGAAAAGTCACAGCCCCGGCGTGGCCGGGCCTTCAGCCGGCGCGGCGGCCCCGGGCGCCTCGGGGGCCTCGGCCGGTGGGAATACCGAGTAGTCGGCCCCCCACTGCGCCAGGTACTCCAGCGAAAAGGCGCGAAGGGTCCAGTGAACGGGCAGAAGAACGGTCACGCCTATGTAGGGGATCGCCAGGAGGATGTAGCCGATGCAGCAGGTGAGGCAGCCGCCGAGGAAGACGGCGATGCCGATGCCGATGCAAAGCAGCAGGAGGAAGAGGCCAAAAAGGATGAAGTGGGGGAAGTGGCTCCTGAGGATCGGGAGAAACCTCCGCCAGGCCCCAAGGACCCCCAGGCCGTGCCGGTACATGAGGGGGACGACGAAGCTGTTGGTCAACAGGGAGACGTAGCCGGTGACCACCGCCATGGCCAGCGCCAGCAGGCCGAGCGCGGCAATCCCCAGCAGGGCGGCCGGGGCGGCGCCCCCCCGCGCGCACCGGGCGATCAAAAAAAGAGCCGAGGCCGCCACCGGGAGCAGGAGCAGGGCGGCGACGGCGCCGAAGCCCACGCGCCAGAGAAACAGGGAGTTGCCCGCAGCCCTGTACCGGCGCCACGGCTCGAGCACGCGCGCGCGGTCCTGCGCGACGTTGTCGAGAAACATGAAGGTGCCGCGGGATCCGAGCCACGTGAGAACCAGAACGACAACCAGCAGCAGAAACACCCCCGCGGCAATGGCCGCGGCCCAGAACGGATGCGCCGACAGCCAGTCGAGCGCCCCTTGGGGGAAACTCCAGACGTCAGGCTGCCGGAGTCTCTTCGCCGGGTTGGGGGGGAGGAAGAAACGACCGCCGCCTGCCCCGGTCTGCAGCAGGGTGGCCAGGAAGACGGTAAACCCCACAGTGAACCATTTCCCTATATCGAAAGGGTGGAAAAGCGCCTGTTTCATGCGCTCTAAGGCCTTCGAGAGCGGGGCGACGTATTCAATGCGCATGGCTGGCTCCAGTAGAGAAGGCTTCCCGGTTTGCATCCGCGGCAGAGAAGGCCTGCGACAATGGGTAAAATTTCAGACGGTGACCGCCCCACTATAGTAAAATCACGGCCGGCAACACAAGGGAAGAATGCCGGGACCCCGCAGCTGCCGCGGGCGCGCCGGCCTTTCCCGCGTGTGCCGTCAGGGGGGAATCGATCCATGAAGACACAACTGCTGGCCCTGGGACTGCTGGCGCTGGGACTGCTGACGCTCGGCGCCGCCTGGTTCCCGGAGGGCCGGGCCGCGGACCGGCCGGTCCATTTGTTCCTGGCGGGCGACTCGATCATGGCCCCGAAGGCGCCCGCGCCGGAGAACCCGGAGCGGGGGTGGGGCGAAGCCCTGCAGTTCTTTTTCGACGGCACCGTTGAGGTCCAAAACCGGGCCCTGAACGGCCGGTCCACCCGGAGCTTCCGCGGCGAGGGGCACTGGGACGCCCTCCTCGGCGAGGTGAACGAAGGGGACTGGGCTCTCATCGGGTTCGGCCACAACGACGCCAAATCCCAGGACCCGGCGCGCTACGCGGAGGCCCGCACCGCCTACCGGGAGAACCTCGTCCGCTTCGTCGGCGAGCTGCGCGCACGCGGCGGCAACCCGCTGCTGGCCACGCCCGTAATCCGGCGCCGCTTCGACCGGGACGGGCGGCTGGTCCCGACCCACGGCGAGTACCCGGAGGTGGTGCGCGAGGTGGCGCGGTCGGAAAACGTGCCGCTGGTGGATCTGGAGGCCCGCACGCGGGATTGCGTGCAGGGGCTCGGGGAGGAGGGCTCGAAGGAGTTCTTCCTGTGGCCGTCCGGGGGGAAGTATGCGCGGTTCCCGGAAGGAACCGGGGACGACTCGCACCTTTCCCTCTGGGGGGCGTCCAGGGTCGCGCAGATGGCGGTCGAGGAGATCGCCCGGCTTGGGCTGCCTTTGTCGGCGCATGTGCGAAGGCCGATCCCCGATTTCGCGTCCACCGAATGGATCGACCTCGCGCCCGGCGCGCCCGGTGACGGCCCGCCTGAACGCCTGGAGAACGAGCGTGTCGCCAACGTGCGCGTCCCCCGTCTCGGCGCGTTCCGGTCGACTTTGGGGAGCGGGCCCCGGGCCGCCGTGGTGGTCTGCCCCGGCGGCGGCTACTCCATCCTGTCGATCGTCAAGGAGGGCTACGAGGTGGCGCGCTGGCTCAACTCGATCGGCATCGACGCCTACGTCCTCAAGTACCGCCTCAAGGAGTTCGGGTACCCGGCTCCGCTTCGGGACGTCGCCACGGCGATCCGCTTCCTGCGCGCCTCCTCGGGCGAACTGGGGATCGACCCCGGCAGGATCGGGGTGATGGGCTTCTCGGCCGGCGCGCACGTGGCCGCCATGGCGGCGACCCTCCACGCATCCCCCGAAGCGCTGGCCGGGGGCCCGTTCGACGCCGTCACAGCCCGACCGGACTTTGCGGTGCTGGCCTACCCGGTCATCACCATGGCCGATCCCTACACGCACCAGGGGTCCCGCGCCAACCTCCTCGGCCCCGATCCCGGGCCCGAAGTAATCGAGCGGCTGTCTTTGGAGAACCGGGTGACGGAAGACACGCCGCCCGCGTTTCTGTTCCACAGTGCCGATGACGCCGGCGTGGCGGTGGAAAACAGCCTGCGCTTCGCCCGGTCGATGGCCCGCCTGCGGCGCCCGTTCGCCCTGCACGTGTTCCCCTCCGCCCCGCACGGGATCGGCATGCGGCCGGGCTTCGGGACCGCGTCGGGCTGGCCGATGCTGCTCGCGGCATGGCTCGTGGAGCGCGGGGTGATCGTTCCGGGGACGGGCCCCGGGGACCGGGCGCGAGCAGGCGGTTATTAGGGTTGATTCCGGGGCGTCTGCCCCGTTATTGTATGCAGGAAAGCACCGCCGGCCGGCCCCTTTTCCCGGGAAGCGTATGAAAATTTCCACAGTGTGTGCAACCCTCCTGACGGGCCTCCTCCTTCTGGGAGCCGCCCCGCACGGCGACATTGCCTCGAAGCGGCTGACGTTCGCCCGCCCGCCCGAAGACAGCCGCATCATGATGCGCTGGTGGTGGTTCGGCCCCGCCGTGACGCCCGACGAGCTCGAGCGCGAGATGAGGCTGATGGCCGAGGGAGGCATCGGCGGGTTCGAAGTGCAGCCGGTCTACCCGCTGGCGCTCGACGACGCCGGAACGGGCACGCGCAACCTTCCCTTCCTTTCCGAGGATTTTCTCGACGCGCTCCGCTCGACCGCCGGCAAAGCGAGGGAACTCGGGCTGCGCATGGACCTGACGCTCGGGAGCGGATGGCCCTACGGCGGCGCCCGGGTGCCGGTCGGCGACGCCGCGGGACGGCTGCGCATCGAAAGGCTCCGCATCCCCGACGGCGCCCGCCGCCTGGCGCTCCCCCCGATGGAAACGGGCGAAACGCTTCTGGCGGTCTTTGTCTGCCGCGTCCTCGACCGCGCCATCGAGGAGGCGACGGTCCGCCGGGTCGAGGACATACGCGACGGCGCCCTGGCCCTGCCCGCCGGGCCCGGCGGGGCCAACGAGGCGCTGGTGTTCCTCTCCAGCCGCACCGGCATGATGGTCAAGCGCCCCGCCGTCGGCGCCGAGGGCTTCGTCCTGAACCACTACGACCGCGCCGCCGTCGGGCGGTACCTCGAGCGCGTGGGCGGCCCCCTGATCGAGGCGCTGGGGCCGGATATCCCGCATGCCGTCTTCTGCGACAGCCTGGAAGTCTACGGGAGCGACTGGACCGACGATTTCCCCGAGGAGTTCCGCCGCCGCCGGGGATACGACCTCCTCCCGCACCTGCCGGCGCTCGCATTCGACCTCGGCCCCCGGACCGCGGCCGTCCGCCAGGACTGGGGGCGGACGCTCACGGAGCTTTTTTCCGACCATTTCATGCAGACCGTGCGGCAATGGGCCCGCCGGCATGCCACGCTGTTCCGCGTCCAGGGCTACGGCATCCCCCCGGCCTCGATCTCCGCCGCCGCCCATGCGGACATTTCCGAAGGGGAGGGGGTGCAGTGGAAGTCGGTGAGCGCCACGCGCTGGGCGTCCTCGTCGAGCCACCTGTTCGGCCGCCCGGTGACCACCTCGGAGACATGGACCTGGCTGCATTCCCCCGTCTTCCGGGCGACGCCGCTCGATATGAAGGCCGAGGCCAACCTGCACTTCCTCCAGGGCGTCAACCAGCTCATCGGGCACGGCTGGCCCTACAGCCCGGAGGCCGCCCCGTACCCCGGCTGGCGGTTTTATGCCGCGGGCGTTTTCAATGAAAACAACCCCTGGTGGATCGTCATGCCCGACGTCGCCGCCTACCTGCAGCGGTCGAGCTGGCTTCTCCGCCAGGGCGCCCCGGCCAACGACGTCGCCTTCTATCTCCCCGTGTCGGACGCCTATGCCGGCTTCGTGCCCGGCAACGTCAACCTGATCGAAGGCCTGCGGGCCCGGGTCGGTCCCGACGCGGTCGGCGCGGTCCTCGACGCCGGGTACAACCTGGATTTTTTCGACGACGGCGTGCTGCGCCAGGCCGGTGGGATCGACGGGGACGCGCTGCTGCTCGGCCCGAACAGGTACCGCGTGGTCGTGCTCCCGAACGTGCGGAGCATCCCGGCAGATACCTACCGGATGCTGGAGGATTTCGTGCGCGCCGGCGGAAGGCTGATCGCCTGCAGGCGATGGCCGGAGGCGGCCCCGGGGCTCGGGGCGGCGGAATCGGATCACGCCGAAATCCGCCGGATCAGCCAAAGCCTCTTCGCCGCCCCCTCGGGGAGGTCGCGACTGGTCGAGGACGAAAAGGCGGACCTCGGCGGGGCGCTGCGCGCCATGCTCCCCCCCGATGCGGCGTTCGAACCGGGGGCCCCGGAGATCGGGTTCGTGCACCGCAGCGACGGGGACGCGGACGTCTATTTCCTGGCCAACACCTCCAACCGGCGCCTGTCGGCCCGGGCGTCGTTCCGCGTTGCGGGCCTGCGGGCCGAGTGGTGGGACCCGATGTCGGGGCGATCGTCCCCGGCGGCGGTCCTGGCCGGCCGGGAGGGGATGCCCTCGGTGGAGGTCGATCTCGAGCCGTACGAAGGCCGGTTCCTGGTCTTCGGCCATGAGGCGGCGGGATACTCCGGTGCCGGATATTCCGGTGCCGGGGAGCGGGCCGCGATCGATCTCAGCGCGGGCTGGCGGGTGGCTTTCGGCTCCACCGGCCTGACGGCGGACATGGAGCGGCTGCGCTCCTGGACCGACGACGACGCGACGCGCTATTACTCCGGCGTGGCGGCCTATGAAAAGACCGTGACCGTTCCGGAGGCCATGCTGGCTCCGGGACTGGCCCAGAGGATCGATTTCGGCAGCGGGCGCCCGCTCGAGGAAGAGGGCCGGTCCAACGGCATGCGGGCCTGGTTCGAGGGGCCGGTGCGGGAAGCGGCCGTCGTCGTGGTCAACGGGCGCCGCGCGGGGTCGGCCTGGTGCCCCCCCTACGCGGTCGATGTGACCGGTCTGCTCCGGCCGGGGGAGAACGCCATCCGGATCCTGGCGGCCAACACCGCCGTCAATCACATGGCGGGCCGCGCCCTGCCCGACTACCGGCTGCTGAACCAGCTCTACGGCAAGCGCTTCGACCCCCAGGACATGGGCGCCATCCGGCCGATCCCTTCGGGCCTGCTCGGCCCGGTCCGGCTCGTGGCCGAGGGGCCGTGACTCAGGCCGCGCGCGCCGGGCGGATGTTCCCTTATACCGAGGATGCGATCATGATGCGCACATGCAAGGTTCTGTTTGCGGCGGCGGCGGTTGCCGGGCTGGCGGTCCTGGCCGCTTCGATGGTATCGGGCGGCGACGCCGGCGACCTGGAAAGGGGCTTCCTCCGTCCGCCCGATGCGGCCAAGCCGCGGGTGTGGTGGCACTGGACGGGCGGCAACGTCACCAGGGAGGGGATCACCAGGGACCTCGAGTGGATGCAGCGCGTCGGGATCGGCGGGGCGCATGTGGCCGATATCGGCATGGAGGGCGGGCAGATCGTCCCGGACAAGGTCGAATTCTTCACCCGGGCGTGGTTTGACGCCCTCGGGCACGCCGCCGCCGAATCGGACCGTCTCGGGCTGGAGCTGTCGATCTTCAGCTCGTCCGGCTGGAGCCTGACGGGCGGGCCGTGGGTCGGGCCCGAGCAGGCGATGAAGAAGCTGGTCTGGAGCGAAACCGGCATCGAGGGGCCCGCCAGGATCGGGCGCAGGCTCCCGCAGCCACCGGCGCACGCCGGGGCTTTCGGGGGATTGCGCGGCACCGCGCCCCGGCGCGGCGGCGCCCCCGACGCGTTCTACCGCGACAGCGCCGTGGTCGCCTTCCGGACCCCGCCCGACGAGACGTGGATGGGCGATCTCGCCCCCGTCCTTACCTCCAGCGGCGGCGCGGTCGATCCCGGCGTCCTGTGCGACGACCTCCTCGAGACCGCGGCCACGATCACGGCCGGGGACGACGGCGTCGCCTGGGTGCAGTACGCGTTCCCCCGCCCGGCCCGGATCCGGGCGGTGACCCTCCTCGCCCCGGGCCGCGGCGTGCCCTTCGGGCGCATCCAGATCAGCGCCGACGGCGCGGCCTACGAGACGATCGTCGAACTGCCCGGCGCAGTTCCCTACCGCGCCGGCGGCCTGAAGACCTACGCGTTCCCGGCGGTGTCGGCCAGGTTCCTCCGGGTGGTCCTGACCGGGGCGGCCCCGGATCCCGAGGCCGTCATGAGCCAGAGTGCGCCCAAGCCGGAGGGGAGATACCCGCTTGCCGAGTTCATCGTCCACACCGGCGCCCGGGTGGACCGCTGGCAGGACAAGGCAGGGTTCGGCCTGATCTACGCCTACGAAACCGTGCCGACGCCCCCGGCCGGGCCCGAGGCGGCCATACGGCCGGCCGACGTCGTCGACCTGACCGCGAAAATGGACCCCGACGGCGTGCTCGAGTGGGATGCCCCGCCCGGCAAATGGACCGTCCTGCGGATGGGTTATTCCCTGGTCGGCTCCAAAAACCGCGCAGGGTCGCCGGCGGGCGCGGGGCTGGAGGTGGACAAGCTCAACGCCGGGCACGTCGAATCGTACCTCGACGGCTACCTCGGCCCGATCGAGCAGGCCCTCGGCCCGCTCGTGGGCCGGAGCCTGCGGTACATGATGATGGACAGCTGGGAAGCGGGCATGCAGAACTGGACCGAGGACATGATCGAGCAGTTCCAGGCGCGCCGCGGGTACGACCCGACCTTCTACCTGCCCGTTCTTGCCGGGCGCGTCGTCGGCAGCTCCGAGAGAAGCGACCGGTTTTTGTGGGATTTCCGCCGCACCATCGTCGACCTGGTCGCCGAAGCCCACTACGGCACGGCCGCCCGCCTGCTCCGCGGCAAGGGGATGGGCCTGTACGCCGAGGCGCCGGGCGTCTCGATGGAGATCCTCGAGGACACCCTTCTGGCCAAGGGTATGGTGGAGATCCCCATGGGCGAGTTCTGGCTCGGGCGGATGCACCCCCCGCAGCAGTACTACGCCGACGTGCGCATGGCCGCCTCGGCGGCGCACGTCTACGGGAAGAAGCTCGTCGCCGCCGAGGCCTTCACCGGCGGCGGGTACGACGCGCCGGCCGCCTACAAGAACCTGGCCGACTACTGGTTCGCCCAGGGGGTCAACCGTATCGTGTTCCACTCCTCGGCCCACCAGCCGCTCGACACCAAGCCGGGCAACACCATGGTCGGTACGCACTTCAACCGCAACATCACCTGGGCGGAGCAGGCCGGGGCCCCCGTCGCCTACCTGGCGCGCACGTCCCACATGCTCCAGCAGGGGCTTTTCGTCGCCGACCTGGCGTACCTGCTGCCCGAAGGGGCCCCGTCGAGCCAGCCGTTCTGGGGCGCCGGGCTCGTGCCGGCCCCTCCCGAGGGGTACGACTACGACACGGTCAACGCCGACGTGCTGCTCCACCGGATGGATGTCGCCGATGATGGACGGCTCACCCTGCCCGACGGCATGAGCTACCGCATCCTCGTGCTTCCGCAGACGGACCGGATGCGTCCCGAGCTGCTCCGGAAGATCGGCCGTCTCGTCGCCGGCGGGGCGGTCCTGGCCGGCCCGAAGCCGGCAGGGTCCCCGAGCCTGCAGGGCGGGGCGGACGGGGCGGACGATGAAGTGCGGGCGCTGGCCCGGGCCATCTGGGGCGATCTCGACGGGATCCAGCGCAACGTCCATCACTACGGCAAAGGCTTGGTCGCCTGGGGGCTTCCGCTCGAATCCGTCCTGTCGCTGGCCGGCGTCGCCAGGGACGCCGAGTTCGCCGGCCCGCTGGATTCCTCCGTCGCCTGGATCCACCGCCGCTCCGGGGAGGCCGACATCTATTTCGTGGCCAACCGCACCGACCGCCCCCAGCGGATCGAGGCGCGCTTCCGGGTCGGGGGGAAGGAGGCGGAGCTGTGGCACCCGGACACGGGATCGATCGAGCAGGCCGGGTACGCAACCGCCGGCGGCCGGACCACCGTCGGCCTGGAGTTCGCGCCCCGGGAGTCGGTATTCGTCGTGTTCCGCCGCGCGGCGGCGTCGCCCTCCCGCGCCTTTGCCGCAGCGGAGGCCGTAACGCTGGCGACCCTGAACGGGCCCTGGGACGTGGCCTTCCCGCCGGGCCTGGGCGCCCCGCCGGGAATCCGGCTCCTGGATCTGCAGTCCTGGACGGAACACCCGGTCGAGGGCGTGAAGTATTTCTCCGGGACCGCGACATACACGAAAACCCTGCAGGTTCCGGAATGGGTGCAGGCGGCGGGGTACCGGACGGCGATCGACCTCGGGGCCGTCCGGGACATCGCGCGGGTGAAGGTCAACGGCCGCCCGGTGGCGGTGTTGTGGAAGCCGCCCTACAGGGCCGACATCACCGACTATGTACAGGCAGGAACGAACCGGCTCGACATCGAGGTCACCAACCAGTGGACGAACCGCATCATCGGCGACCGCCTGTCCGCGGCGGACAAAAAGGTGCTGGCCGACGAGCCGGGCTGGATGGCCGGCTTCGGCCCCCCGCCGGCGCTCGAAGATTCCGGCCTGATAGGCCCGGCGACCGTCCTCGGGCTGCGGCCCCCGCCGGCCGGGCGCTAAAGGGCGTCTCCGCAGGGGCCGTTGACGCGGCGCGGCGGCCGTATTCCAGGGGACTTGCGCCGGAGGGTGTGGCCGATCCCCCGGCCGGTTTGTCCGCCCCGGGGGAACCGCCGGGGGTGTTCGGATGCATAAAATAGTAGCGGAACCCGTCCCGCGGTATAGTACAATCCATTCCAGGTATTAAGTACAGGAATCAACCGGAGGGCCACTTCTCCGGGAATCCGCGGAAACGATGCGAAAGGGAGCGGGCGCCTGCGGCCCGGGGGGTGTTCCCTTCCGTTTTCATGGCATCCATAGGCAAACGGAGGCAAGGATCATGGCAATTGGAATTCTGGATTTTTTGAAAAGCGAGTTCAATGATGAAATCATAGGGCAGATAGGGAAATTTATCGGCGAGGATTCGGCGAAAACGGGTTCCGCGCTGTCCTCGATCTTCCCCGCCGTCCTCGGAGCGCTCGCCCGCAAAGGCTCCACCTCCCAGGGAGCCTCGGAAATTTTGAACCTGATAGACAAAGGCGGGTTCGGAGAGGGCACTTTCAAGGGGCTTTCTTCGGCGTTCTCGGGCGGAGACACCGCGAAAACCCTTATGAACGCCGGTTCGAACCTGCTGGGCAATCTTTTTGGAAATAATGTCGGGAACCTGACCGATTGGGTCGGCCGCAAAAGCGGCGTCGCCAAAAGCGGGATTTCCTCGCTCCTGAGCCTGGCCATACCTTTCGTGCTGGGGGCTCTGGGGAAAGAGGTGAAGACGTCGAATCTGAACGCGTCGGGCCTGATGGGCCTGCTGGCGGGCCAGGCCGGGCTCCTGAAACGCGAGGCCTCCCCGGAGCTGATGCAGCTTGCGGGCCTGCAGGATGCGGAGCCGGTCAAGAAGGGCGGGTCCTTCTGGAAATGGCTCATCCCCCTGCTCATTCTCCTGGCCATCCTGTACCTGGCGTTTAAGAACTGCGGCCGGTCCCCCGAGGCCGTCCTCGAGGATGCGGCGACGGAAGTCGGCCAGGCCTTCAACGCGCTGGGCGAATTCCTGACCGTCCGGCTGCCGAACGGGATAGATCTCAACGTGCCCGAGCTGGGCGTCGAGAACAAGCTGGTCGCGTTCATCGAGGACCCGACCAAAGTGGCGGACGAGGAGACGTGGTTTACGTTCGACCGGCTGGAGTTCGAGACCGGGAGCGACGTCCTCAAACCGTCCTCGATGGAGCAGCTGGAGAACATCGCGGAGATCCTGAAGGCTTTCCCGCAGGTCACGCTCAAGATCGGGGGGTACACCGACAACACCGGGGATTACGACGCCAACATGCAGCTGTCCCAGAGACGGGCGGAAAACACCATGATGGGGCTCGTCGGGCTGGGGGTCGATCCTTCAAGGCTCGAGGCGGAGGGATACGGGGAGAATTACCCGGTGGCTTCGAACGACACGGAGGAAGGCAGGCAGCGTAACCGCAGGATCGACCTGAGAGTGATGGGCAAGTAAGCGGCGGACGAGGCCGTTTGCCGCCAGGCGGCGGGGACGCCCCCGACAATGCCGGGCGGAGTTTTGTGCCCTCAGGGGCACGAGGGCCGCGGGGCTGCCGATCGAAAACCGGAAGCCGGCCCCGCCTAACGGGTCATGCAGTCATGGAGGGACCAACGATGAATTTTGTGTCTTTGATCATTCAGCTGATTTGCGGTGCCGCCGGCGGCAATATCGCCGGTTCTTTGATGAAGAAATCCTCCCTGGGAACGCTCGGCAACTCGATCGCCGGCATTGTCGGGGGCGGCCTCGGCGGGCAGCTGCTGCAGATGCTGGGCGCCGGCGCCCCGGCCGGCGGCCTGGACGTCGGGAGCCTTATCAGCAGCATCCTGGGCGGCGGTGTCGGCGGCGGCGTGCTCATGGCCATCATCGGCATCATCAAGAGCGCCCTGGCCAAGAAATAAGCCCCCGGGCATCCCGGCGCCCGGCAAATACCAAGGAAGCCCCGCCGGGGGGATCCCCCCGGCGGGGGCCTTCCGGCCTTCCCCCGCGGATCGGCACTGCTGCCGGTCCCCCCCTGCCCCCGATCGGAAGCCGCCGCGCCGCCCCCCGAAGCGGGCCGCCCCGGTACGTATTGATATTTGACCGTGGTTGGGTACACTGGAGTACGCGGCGCCGCCGGGGCGGCGGCCGACCTGGCAACGGCGGGAGGGGATCATGGGCTCCGAGGACTTGTATTTCGTGAACCGCGACGGGGGGAAATTGTCCGCCCGCATCGATTTCCCGGACGGCGGACGGCCCGTGGGCTACGCTGTCTTCGCGCACTGCTTCACGTGCTCGAAAGACTTCCGGGCGCCCGTCGCCATCAGCCGGGCCCTGACCCGGGAAGGCTTCGCGGTGCTCCGCTTCGATTTCACCGGGCTCGGCGAAAGCGAGGGCGATTTCGCCGACACCAATTTTTCCTCCAACATATCCGATCTCGTGTCGGCCGCAGAGCACCTGCAGAAGCACTACGCCGCCCCCTTTTTGCTGATCGGGCATTCCCTGGGCGGCACCGCGGTTTTGCACGCCGCGGGGGAGATCCCGTCCTGCAGGGCGGTGGTCACGATCGGGGCGCCCGGCGATCCCGGGCATGTGAAGAAACTGCTTGCCGGAAGCGGCGACCGGATCGCCTCCAGCGGCGAGGCGGAGGTCCGCCTGGCCGGGCGGCGGTTCCGGATCCGGAAGCAGTTTCTCGAGGACCTGGAAAAGCCGGATGCGGAGACGAAAATCAACCGGCTGAAAAGGGCGCTGCTCATCCTGCATTCCCCGGTCGACAACGTCGTCGGGATCGACAACGCCGCCCTGATCTTCAAGGCGGCCAGGCACCCCAAGAGCTTCCTGTCGCTCGACCGGGCCGATCACATGCTGTCGGACCGCACCGACGCGCTCTACGCGGGGGCCGTCATCGGCGCCTGGGCGAAAAAGTACGCCGACATCCCCGAAGCGGCCGAAGGGGAAAGCCCGGATCACCGGATCGTGGCCCGCACGGGCGCATCCGGTTTCTATACGGAGATCCGGTCCGGCCGGCATGCGCTGGCCGCCGACGAGCCGCGGTCGGCCGGGGGAACCGACCGGGGGCCGTCGCCCTACGACCTTCTGGCAGCGGCGCTCGGCGCCTGTACGGGCATGACGGTGCAGATGTACGCCCGGCGGAAGAACTGGCCGCTCGAGGAAGCGGTCGTGCGGCTGCAACACAAGAAGATCCACGCGGCGGATTGCACCGATTGCGAGACCCGGGAGGGGTACCTCGACCGCATCGACCGCGAACTCGAGCTCGTCGGCCCGCTCGATGATGCGCAGAGGGACCGGCTGCGGGAAATCGCGGACCGGTGCCCGGTGCACCGGACGCTGCATTCGGAAGTGTCGGTGCCGACCTACGTGAAAAAGCAGTGATGCCGCGCCGGGTGCGGACCGGCGGCTACTCGTAGCGGAGGGATTCGATGGGGTCGAGGCGGGCGGCCTTGACGGCGGGCCATACGCCGAAGACGAGCCCGACCAGGCAGGAGACGCCCAGGCCCGACAGGGCGGCCCAGGCGGGCGGCACGGCGGGGAGGCCTTCGACGAAGAAGGCCAGGACCAGCCCGAGCAGCCCCGCCAGGGAAACGCCGCAGACGCCGCCGATGGTCGTCAGCATGGCCGCTTCGACCAGAAACTGCCAGACGATGTCGCTCCTGCGGGCGCCGACGGCTTTGCGGATGCCGATCTCCCGGGTGCGCTGGGTGACCGACATCAGCATGATGTTCATGACCCCGATGCCACCGACGAGCAGGCCCAGGCCGGATATGATGAAGGTGCCTATGCGCAGCAGCGCCGTTATCCGTTCGATCTCCGCGATGATCGAATCCGACGTGTTCAGGAAGAAATCCGACGCGTCCCCCGATTTGAGTTTCCGCAGCCGCCGCAGCTCCGCTTCGATCTCCTCGAGGGCCCGGTCGCGCATCCCCGGCCTCGCCTGGCAGTAGAGGATCACCCTGTCGGCGTCCGGGTAGCGCAGCCGGGCGACGCTGAGCGGGATCACGAAAACGTTGTTGCGCCGGTTCTCCCCGGTGAACCCGCCCCCCTCGTGCCTGGCGAAGACGCCGAGGACCGTGTAGAGCGCCCCGCCCATTTCGACTCGTTTGCCGATCGGGTCGGTCGAGGGGAACAGGCTGTCGGCGGTGTTCGATCCCAGGAGGCACACCTTCGCGCGCCGCTTTTCCTCCTCGAAGGAGAAGGAGCGCCCCGACCGCATCTCCGCGCTGGTGACCTGGGCGAGGTTCCAGGTGACGCCCTGAACCTGGATGTTCTCGTTTTCCAGGTTCCGGTACCGGGCCGTCTGGGCGCGGCCCGCCACGACGTTCGGCAGGTAGATCTCCACGGCCGTGTCCTTCAACGAAGGGCAGGCGTCCAGAAGCGCGCGGGCGAAGTCGGCGGAAAGGGGCCTGCGGGTCATCTCCTCCGGGCGCAGCCGCGTGTTGCCCGGGTCCCGGTTCAGGTGGTAGGCGAAGATGTTGTCGGTGCCGAGCCCCTCGAACAGCATGACGATGTTGCGGCGCACCCCCACCAGGACCGAAGCCACCAGCACGACGGTGACGATGCCGATGATGATCCCCAGTATCGTCAGCAGGGAGCGGAACTTGTGCGCCAGGATGTTCGTCAGCGAGGTGTCCAGGGCCTCGCGGCTGAGCAGGCTCCGCTTCATGTCAGGTCTCCGAGCCCAGGGCTTCGACGGGCTGCATCCGGGAGGCCAGGTACGCCGGGAACA
The DNA here is from genome assembly GCA_964651155.1 of uncultured Acidobacteriota bacterium. Taxonomy (GTDB): domain Bacteria; phylum Acidobacteriota; class UBA6911; order UBA6911; family UBA6911; genus UBA6911. The sequence continues at coordinate 62,708 of CAZYXB010000012.1, forward strand.
TGCCCGCGCCGATTCCGATGACCCCGGCGACGGCCAGGGCCGCAAGCGCGTACGCGGGCTCGATGGAGACGTCCGAATCGAACGCCCCGGCCAGGCCGAATGTGGCCAGGAAGGAGAGCATCAGCCCGGCGGCGCCGCCGAGCACCGTCAGGATCGTGGATTCGAGCAGAACCTGGGCGAGTATGTCCCGGTTCCGGGCGCCCAGGGATTTCCGGATCCCGATTTCCCGGGTCCGTTCGGTGACCGAAACGAGCATCATGTTCATCACCACGATGCCGGCAACGACGAGGGCGACGGAACTGATCGGCACGATGGCGATGCTTACGGCGTCGACGATCTCCGCCATGAAGTCCCGGTTGGCCTCGGGCGTCAGGATGTCGAAGTTGTCCGGTTCGTTCGGCCTCATCCGCCGCAGAAGGCGGAGGTGGAACCGGGCCGTCTCCAGTATTTCGGGGAACCGCCCCGGGTCGTGGGGCTGCGCGAAGAAGTCGACCGAATTCCTGCTGCCCCAGATCTTTTCAAAGGCCCCGATGGGGATGTAGACGTTCCGGTCGAGCGAGTTGCCGAAACTGGACCCCTGCTTCTGTTCGACGCCGACGACGACGAAACGCCTTCCCTGGATCCGGACCGGCTTCCCCAGGGGATCCGCCTCCGGGAAGAGCTCGTCGACGAGGGCCTGGCCGATCACCGCAACGCCCTGGGAGCGCCGGGTCTCGGTTTCGGTGAAAAACCGCCCGGCGCCGACCGGGATGTCGCGGATGGACTGGATCGCCGGGGTCGACCCGGTCACCTGCGCCGTGAGGAATACCCTGTCGCCGGCCCGGACGTCGGAAAGCGCCTGCAGGACCGACGCCGTCCGGGCGTACGGCTCGAGCCGCCGGGCCAGCCTGTCGGCCTCCCTGCGGTAGATCCTGGGGTTTTTCCGGAGCTTTTCGGCCAGCTCCTTCCGGCCGAGGTCGCCGACCGAGCCCACCTGCGCGATCAGGAAATTGTCGGTGCCGAACGTCCGCGCGGTGCTTCGCACCACGGAATCGCGGACGACCCCGAGGGTCGCCCCGACCAGGACGACGGCGGCGATGCCGATGATGATGCCGAACAGCGTCAGCGCGGATCGGAGCTTGTGCATCCACAGGGTGTCCAGTGCGATCCGGAACGCGTTGGCCAAAGTGGCCGGCCAGGCCCGGGCTGTCCTGTCGGGGCGGGTGGGGGTTGCGGGCGGATTCGGCAGCATACCTTCGGTCACGCGGGCGCCTCAATAGTAGTATAAAAATAGTAGCAGATACCGGATCCGGAAACCTGCAAATTCCACGCGCGCCGCCAGGCCAGGGCCGGGCACCGGTTTTTTCTGTTCCCCGGCCCGCCGGCCCGGGCCTATAATGGATGTAAATCTCCGAACAGATTCGTCGAGCAGCCTCAAGGCAGGATTTTCCCGGAGGGCGTATGTCCATGATTGGAAAGTCGCTGGCTCACTATGAAATCACCGGCAGCATCGGCAAAGGCGGGATGGGGGAGGTCTACCGGGCCCGGGACCGGACGCTCGGCCGCGACGTGGCGGTCAAGGTCCTTCCCGGGGAGTTCGCCGGCGACGCGGACCGGATCGCGCGCCTGCGGCGGGAGGCCACAATCCTCGCCTCGCTCAATCATCCCAACATCGCCGCCGTGTACGGGCTGGAGGAATCCGGAGGGACCAGTTTCCTCGTGATGGAACTGGTCGAGGGCGGGACGCTGCAATCCCGGCTCCTGCGCGGGCCGGTTCCTGTCGGGGAGGCCCTGAAACTGGCCCTGCAGATCGCCGAAGCCCTGGAAGCGGCCCACGGCAAGGGCGTCATCCACCGCGACCTCAAACCCGCCAACATCGCCGTGACGCCCGACGGCAGGGTGAAGGTCCTCGACTTCGGCCTGGCCAAGGCCCTGGCCCCGGAACAGGAGGGCTCGAACCTGTCGGCCTCCCCCACCCTGAGCGGGGCCGCCACGCGCGAGGGCGTCATCCTCGGCACGGCCGCCTATATGAGCCCCGAGCAGGCGCGGGGGGAGGCCGTCGACAGGAAGGCGGACATATGGGCGTTCGGCTCCGTCCTGTTCGAGATGCTGTCGGGAACGCCCCCGTTCGAGGGGCGCACCGTCACCGACGTCCTGGCTTCGGTGCTCAAGACCGATCCGGACTGGAGGAGGCTGCCGCCCGGACTGCACCCACGGGTCCGGCTGCTGCTGGAGCGGTGCCTGGAAAAAGACGCGGCGGACCGCTCCGGCAGCATCGGGGACGCGAGGGTCGACCTGCGTAAAGCGCTCAGCGATCCGGCCGGCGTGACGGCGCCACCGGCCGCTTCCGCCCGGTGGCGCCGGGGGCTGCTCCCCTGGGTCGCGGCCGCCGCGATCCTGGGCGCCCTGGCCGGGGCGGTGGCGTGGAGCCTGCGGGCGCCCGAACCGCGCCGCGTCCTGCGCTTCGAATACCGGCTGCCGCAGGGACAGCGGTTCAGGGATTCTGCCGGGCCGGCTTTCGCCGTCTCCCCCGACGGCAGGCAGTTCGTCTACGGGGAAATGAACGGGCTGTACCTTCGCGCCTTCGACGCCTGGACGGCCACGCTCATCGCGGGAACCGAGGGGAGCGCGCGCCTGCCCTTTTTCTCGCCCGACGGCCGCTGGGTGGGCTACTGGACGGGGACGCAGCTGCGGAAGATCGCCGTCGGCGGAGGCGTGCCGGAGTCCCTGTGCGACACCCAGACCTTCTACGGCGCACAGTGGCAGGCCGACGGCACGATAGTCTGCGGAACACTCGGGGGCATCCTGCGGGTCCCCCCCGGCGGCGGTACGCCAAAATTCCTGATAGAGGGGGCTTCCGCCTTCGTGGCCCCCCAGATCCTGCCCGGCGGCCGGGCGGTGCTGTTCACCGACGCCGCCGCCCGGCCCGGCAAGGTGGTGGCGCAGGCGCTCGGGTCGGGGGAGCGCAGGGAACTGTTCGCGGGCAGCGCCGGCCGCTACCTCCGGACGGGGCACATCGTCTACGCGTCGGGGAACACTCTCCTGGCGGTCCCCTTCGACCCCGGCCGGCTCGAGATAACGGGGGAACCGGTTTCGGTGATCGAAGGCGTGTACAACACCGCGGGCCCCCTGTTTGCCGTGTCCGAGGCCGGAACGCTCGCCTACGCACCGGGGGCCGCGGCCGCCCCGCCTGCAGGGCGCACCCTGGCCTGGGTGGACCAAAACGGAAAGGAGGAGGAGATCCCCGCCCCGCGGATGGAATACATGTTCCCGAAAATATCCCCGGACGGGACCCGGGTCGCCCTGACCCTGGCCGGCCTCGCCTCCACCGATATCTGGGTCTGGGACTTCGGCCGGGAGACCCTGACACGGCTGACCTTCGACGTCGGACAAGGCTCCGTCTGCCCGCTCTGGACCCCCGACGGCAAAACGATCGTGTATGGTGTGGTCCGGGACGGGAATAAAGCGGATCTGTACTGCAAGCCCGCGGACGGGACGGGAAAGGAGGAAAAGCTTTTCGAACTGCCGGACCGGTCCATCGTCCCGTATTCCATGGCGCCTAACGGGAAGGCCCTGATCGCATCGGACGTCGAAGGGAATTTAATGGCGTCCCTGAAATGGGACATCGGGACGGTGTCTTTGGAGGGCAGGCCCGCGTGGAAGCCGCTGCTGCGGGAAGAGTACGTTGAAACGCAGCCGCAGCTTTCCCCGGACGGCCGGTGGCTCGCCTACCATTCGAACGAGGCGGAAACCCGGTCGGTGGGCCAGATCTACGTGCGGCCGTTCCCCGATGTGGATGCGGGCAAATGGCAGGTTTCCCCCGCCGGCGGAAGCTGCCCGCGGTGGTCCCCGGACGGGAAGGAGCTGTTGTTCCTGAGCGGGGAGAATTCCATGATGGCCGTCTCGGTGGAGACCGGGCCCGACCTCCGCCTGGGAACTCCCCGGACCCTTTTCCGGAGCGCGTACGTCGGCCTCAGCCTGGGCATCCCCTGGGACATCCACCCCGACGGCGGGAGATTCCTCATGATGAAGGAGTCCGCGGCCGCCGCCCCCGCCGAGGGTGGCCCCCGTGAAATCAACTTCGTTCTCGACTGGTTCGAAGAGCTCCGGCAGCGGGTGCCGCGGCGCTAGGCCCCCGCGCGTTCTGGACGCAGGCCGAGATTCCGCTTGTCACATCGGCCGGTTGTGTGGTCTCTTGGAAGCACCCGACAGGACGGAGTTTCGGCGACGTTTGCGCTGGTTTCGGGGCCAGCCCGCGGAGGGGCCCATGGCTGGGGATGAGAAGCCTTCAAAAAGGACGTATACGCGGCGCGATTTCGTGGTCGGCGGCGGGGGCATCCTCGCCTCCGGGGCCTTGACCGCCTGCGCGGGCGCACCGGCGGAAGCCGGGGAAGAGAAAACCTACGCGAGGTCGGCCGGGTATCTCGTCTACGACAGCCGGCTCTGCTCGGGCTGCCAGAGCTGCATGCTCGCATGCTCGATGGTTCATGAAGGGGAAGCCTGCCTCTCCCTGTCCCGGATCCAGGTGAGCCGGGCCGTGCTGACCCGCTATCCCTACGACATCCAGATCGCCGTGTGCCGCCAGTGCCCGCAACCCCTGTGCGTGATGCAGTGCCCGACGGGCGCCTGCCATGTGAGCGAGGCCTTCGGCAATGTGCGCAGGATCGACCCGGACCGATGCATCGGCTGCCAGGCGTGCATCCGGGCCTGCCCCCACCGCCCCCACCGCACCGTCTGGAATCCCGTCACCCGCAAGTCGGCCAAGTGCGACCTGTGCGCCGATGCGCCCTGGCTCGACGGCAAGGGAGGGCCCGACGGCGTCCAGGCCTGCGTTTCCGTCTGCCCGATGGGCGCGTTGCGGCTTGTCGGCGACCTGCCTTCGCAGGCCGATATCGGGGGGTACGACGTCGATCTCGGGCCCAGGCCGGCGCGATCCCCGGACGGCGCCGTTCCGGAAGCCGAACCCTGAACCGTTCGACGCTGAAACCGTTTCCCCGGGAAGGAGGATGACGATGGCGACACCAGGCTTTGCGGGGAAAATACTTCTGGTCGATCTGACCGCCCGGCAGACCCGCGCGCTGGATTCCGCCCCGTACGAGGCCTACGGCGGGGGGCACGGTACGGGGACCGCCCTGTTCTGGGACCTGTGCGTGGCGCCGGGGGGATGGGACCTGCGGGATGCCTTCGACCCGCGCAACATCGTGGCTCTGATGACCGGGCCTTTGGCCGGCACCGGCGTTGCGTTCGCGGGCAGGACGAGCGTGTCCGGCCTCGCTCCGCAGACATGGCCCGTCAACTGGTTCGGCCACAGCAATTTCGGCGGCAGCTTCGCGACCATGCTCAAATTCGCCGGGTGGGACGGCGTGGTGGTCCAGGGGAGGTCGGAGTCCCCCGTCTACATCGACATCATCGACGACAGGGTCACGATCGAAGATGCCGCGCCTCTGTGGGGCCTCGACGTCTGGGAAACCCAGGAGGAGATATGGAAGATCGAGAGCGTGAAGGCTCCCGTCCGTTACGGATCGGAGTGGCAGGAGCTGGGGGGCCGGTACACGACCCAGCGGCCCTCGATCGTCACCATAGGGCCGGCCGGTGAAAACAGGTCCCGCATCGCGTCCCTCATCCACGGCGGCGGATCCGGCGCCGGCCAGGGCGGGTTCGGCGGGGTTTTCGGGTCCAAGAACCTGAAGGCTGTCGCCGTCGTCGGGACCGGCAGCATCAGGGTCGCCGACCCGAGGGGGGTGCTCGAGGCCAGGAAGTGGTTTGAAGCCGCGTTCCCCATGAGCGGCCAGCGCGGGCCGGGCCGGGACCTGGCGGCCGGCGTTTCCTGCTGCACGGGCTGCAACCGCGGCTGCCACGGCCGGAGCCGGATCCACGGGGCGGATTCGGACAGCTGCACGGAGCTGATCTGGGCCGGGCTGCCGTCGCCGCCGTATGCGCCCACCTCAACGGAGGATATGTGGAAAGCGACCGACGTGGTCCAGAAGCTCGGGCTGAATGCCTCCGACCTCTGCTTCCGGGGCGCCGCAAGCTTCCCGAGCCTTCCCGGCAGCGCCATAGGGGACATTTGCCCGGCCAACACCGGGGCGGGGTGGTACGTCAAGAGGCTCTACGACATGGGCGTCATCGGCCCGGGCAGGGAGGTGGACACCCACCCTCTGCCGATGGACCAGTACGAAAAGATCGAATTCGCCGAAATCTTCGCCTACGCCATCGCCCATCGCATCGGGATCGGCGATCTTCTCGCCGACGGCCTGGTCCGCTTTGCCGAGAGGGTAGGCAGGATCGGCGATCTGGACAGCATCCTGCGCCTTCCCGCCTGGGGGTACATGGACCACTGGACCATGCCGGCGGTCGAATGGGCCTACGGGAACCTCATGGATTCGAGGGACATCAACAACCACGACATGCAGCTTGGCCCCACGGACCTGATGTCCTGCGAGCAGTACGTCACCCTGCTGGCCGCCGCCAGCCCCCCCTACAGCAACGACCCATTCATGTTCGACTACAGCTGGCAGGGCGAGCAGGCCGCCAAGACCGGCATCTATTCGGAACATAAGGCCCGGTTCGTCGCCTGGCACCAGCATTACGCGACCTACTACAAGGAATCGGCCCTTTTCTGCGACTGGGCCATGGGCAATTATTTCAACCCGTCGAACCCCGACGGCAGGGGGGCGACGCCCGAGGCCGAGCCCCGGTTCCTCCGGGCCGTCACCGGCAAGAACCAGAGCTTTGTCGACGGGATCGAGACGGGCCGCAGGGCCTGGAACCTGAAGAGGGCGATCTTCGTGCTGCAGGGCAGGACCCGGGAAACGGAGAAATTCGCGGGGTACATGTACCGGCCGGGGGCCTCCATGGCCAACTTCGGGACGCGGTTGCCCGTCTACGACGGGTCGGAGTGGGCGTGGGTCGACTGCAGGGACCTGTACCTGGACGACGGGGGCGTCGAACGGTGGAAGACGGCGTTTTACCGGATCGAAGGGTGGGATGCCCGGACGGGCTACCCCGGCAGGGGGACGCTCGAAGCCCTCGGCCTCGGCCACGCCGCCGACGCGCTCGAGGCCGCCGGCAAGCTCGGAAGGGCGTAAACGGGCGCCGGGCGCCTGCCGGCCCTGGCCCGCCCGTTTGCGGCATTGAAACCTCATTCCTATCCGGACGATCCCTGGCCGCTGCGGCGATCCCCCTGTTTTTCCGTTGTCTGCCGCCGGGAAAATCTTTATGCTTCCCATGATGCATGGTTCGGAATCACGGCGTGCACGCAGGCTCGTGCGCGCATGGGGGGCCGGAATCGTCGCGAGGACACCCTGGGCTGATTGCAATGGCGGTTGAAGACAATAAAGGGGCCGGGCAGAAGCGGAATCCGGCCGGGGACGGGAGCCCGGGCGACACGTCCATCCTCGTGCTCATCCCGGCCTGGAACGAGGCCCGGACCATCGGGCCCATCGTGGAGGCGGTCGCCGCCAGGCTCCCCGTGCTGGTGGTCGATGACGGGTCCACCGACACAACGGCCGAATGCGCGCGGCGGGCGGGGGCGGAAGTCATCGCGCACCCGGCGAACCGGCGCAAGGGGGCGGCCCTGAAGACGGGCTTTGCCTGGGCGATGGAAAAGGGGTACGGGGCCGTTATCACGATGGATGCCGACGGCCAGCATGACCCGGAGGACCTCGGCCGGTTTCTGGACGCGCACCGGCAGGCCCGGGCCGGTCTGGTCATCGGCGAGCGGCAGTTCGCCGAGATGCCGTGGCCGAACCGGTTCACCACGCCCCTCGGCTCGAAAATTTTGTCCCTGGCCCTGGGGATCCCCGTGACCGACAACCAGTCGGGGTTCCGGCTGCTGACGCGGGATTTTCTGGAGCGGATGCATCTTGCCAGCGACGGCTACGAGCTGGAAGTGGAAATGATCTGGGAGGCCGTCCGCCTGAAGATGCCCCCGGCCTGGGTCCCCATCCGCACCATTTATTTCCGCGATCGTCAATCCGGGTTCCATCCCGTTGTCGATACCTGGCATTTCCTCCGCATGGTCTGCACCATCTGGCGGAGCCGCGTCCAATGGGATCGTCGATGCCGTACGCTGCCGGAGGCCAAGCATCCCTAAACCCCCGGGGCGGCCTGGGGGCGATCGACCGGGTCACGCGGGCCTTCGACAGGAGGCTGCGGCGCCTGCGGGGGATTTACGAGTTTTCGCGCGACCCCGGATGCATCTACCGCCTTTCCGTGGAGAGGGCGTCGAGAGACACGGCGCTCCCGGACGGGACCGTGTTCCGCAGGGGCGACCCGGTGGGCGTTCTGCACCTCTGGGGCGAACACGTGCCGGCGATCCCGCCCGCCGGGGCGGATCTCGCCTGGGCGGCCAGGATGGCGCGGGCCATCTACCGGTCCACCGCCCTGCTGGCGCTGCACGCATCGGAGGAGCCGTCGCTGCGGTCGATACCCGCTTTCGGCAACCATGCGTTTCTGACCTACACCCCGGCGACGCTCCGCCTGCTCGAAAGGCTGGGATTCGCCGTGCTGGAGGAGGTGCCGGAGGGCCGGGTGCATCGGCGGGCGTGGTGGAGAATCGCGCGGTTCTGGACCTGGTGCCTGAGGAGGACCTTCAACAGGCGGAGCGTCGCCGGGGTGGGGCCGGGCGACCTGCGGTCGAGGCCCGTATGGATGAGCCGGCGCACGCTCTTGGGGAAATACGCCGGCCGTGGGGCGGATTCACCGTAGCTTTTCCGCCGGGACGTCGAACCGGTACGCCCCCTGCTCCGGAAGGGGATGCCCGGCGCCGGCGTCGAGCCATTTCCGGATCGAGGTGAAGGAAAACTCCGACAGCAGCTGCCTCAGCTTGTCCTCGTTGCCGCTTCGGCCGGCGCTCAATCCCCACTGCCACAGCCGTTTTCGCAGGGGCGCGCCGGGTGCGGACCGGCCTAGGCCCTGGGCGTCCAGGTCGTGGGGATGCAGATACAGGATGCCCGGATGCCCCGCCCGGTTCCTCCGCCGGATCGCCCGCGTGAACAGTTTCGAGGGGAGGAGCCCCAGGAACGCTCCGCCCGCGAAGGGAAGGTTCTGCCCCAGGATGCGGACCGTCGTGGGCGGCAGCTCCAGAAGGCGCCGGTTCCCGAACTTGAGGGCGACCGGGTACCGCGCGGCATCCTGCGAACCCGCCCAGCCCGGGATGCGGTAATACCGCCGGTGCAGGGGGAACACGCTCGAATCGTATTCGAGCCCCAGTTCCGCCAGGATCGGCAGCGCCCACCGGGTGCCGCTCGTGATGGAGAAGTACGGCGCCCGGTATCCCCGGACCGGCCCCCCCGCGATCCTTCCCAGGCTTTCCAGGGACCTGGCGACGTCGGCTCTGAATTCATCCGGATTGAGATGGTGCACGGGAAAATGGTGGAATCCGTGGCTCGCTATCTCGTGCCCCGAGTCGAGGATCTCGGAAATTAGCGACGGATAGGCCTCGGCCAGGGAGCCCAGGATGAAGCAGGTCGCACGGGCCTTGTATTCGCGGAGGATCTCGAGCAGCCTGCGCGTGTTGGTGACCGCCCGCATGGTGGGCGCGGACCGGGGCGGAATCCCGGTCCCGTTGAACACCTCGGGCGAGGACTGGCACCAGTCCTCGATGTCGAGAGTCAGAATGTTGGTCGCGAGCGCAGTCATATCGGGTATCCGGTCGTCTCCAGTGCCTGAACGTGTTCCAACAGGGGTTCGTGCTTCCTGCCGGCGACGGGGATTGCGCCCGGCGCCCATTGGCGAATGCAGAAACCCAACCCGGGACATGTTACGGGGAACCGCCGGGGTAAATCATCATCTTTTTTTTGAGGCTGTTTGCCCGAAACAACGGCCGGGTGATCCCCCGGGGCCTTCCAGCAGGGCGGCGCCGCGGTGCGGAGCGCGGCAGGTTCCGCGCGGTGCCGGCCTTGATTCGGTCCGGGGTTGCCGAAAACCCCAAAGTTTGAGAGGATGGAGCCCTCTGGCGGCACGGGGGCAAACGCGGGCCCGGGGCGGTGACAAAGGGGGCGGCCGGCACTTTCGCCGCAGCCCCGTGAGGAAGGAAATCGGCGATGAACGTGGCCCTGGTCAACACCAACCGCATGCAGCCTCCCGTGGCCCCGATCGGGCTCGATTATGTGGCGGAGGCTCTCGCCGCCGCAGGGCATTCGGTCACGCTTCTCGATCTTTTCTGGGAGGACAAACCGGAGCCGGCCATCCGCCGTTTTTTCCGAAAGGCCGACGTCGGGCTGGTCGGGATGACGCTGCGCAACACCGACGACTGCACCTTTTCCAGCCGCGAGTCCTTCCTGCAGGGATTTGTCGGCATGGTCGGGGCCGTGCGGGAGAGCACCGGCGCCCCGGTCGTCGTCGGCGGCGTCGGGTTCTCCGTGATGCCCGAATGCATTCTCGATCGCGCCGGCGCCGATTTCGGGGTGTGGGGCGACGGGGAGTTCGTTCTTCCCGCGCTGGCCCGAAGGCTGGAACAACAACAGCCCTGCCACGACCTGCCCAACCTGATCTGGCGCCGGGACGGGAAGTGGCTGCGCAACCCGCCCTACCGGGGGTCCCTCTCCGAGCTTCCCCCCATGAGCCGGACGTGGGTGGACAACCGGCGGTATGTCCGCTACGGGGGGCAGGCCGGATTCGAGACCAAACGCGGCTGTTCCGGCCGCTGCATCTATTGCGCGGACCCTGTGGCCAAGGGCGGTTCGGTGCGCGTCCGACCGCCCGGCGTGGTCGCCGATGAACTGGAGCGGCTGACCGGGCAGGGGATCGATGCGCTGCACGTGTGCGACGGCGAGTTCAACATGCCCGAGGCGCATGCCCTGGCTGTCTGCCGCGAGATCTCCCGGCGGGGCCTCGGGGACAGAATGCGCTGGCACACCTACTGCGCCCCTGCGCCGTTTTCGCAGGAGCTTGCCCGGGCCATGCGCGGGGCCGGGTGCACGGAAATCAAGTTCGGGGCCGACAACGGCAGCGACGGGATGCTGAAGCGGCTGGGGCGCGAATTCACCGCCGAAGACATCGTCCGTGCGGTGCACCGGGCGAAGGAGGCGGGGATTGCCGTGACGCTCGACCTGTTGCTGGGCGCCCCGGGGGAGACGGTTGCAAGCATCGAGCAGACCGTCGAACTCGTCAGGCGGGTGGACCCGGACCGGGTCGGCGTCTCTCTGGGGGTCCGGATCTATCCGCACACCGGAATGGCCGCAGGGGTGGCTTCCGGGGAGTATGCCCCGGGGCTCGTGGGGGGCGACGATCCTTTCGATCCCCTCTTTTTTTTGGAGCCGAAGATAGTGCGGTTCCTGTTTGACTGGATACAGGCCGTCCATGGGCAGGACGACCGGTTCTGTTTCTTCGAACCCTCCGGGCCTGCCGAGGACTGCGACTGCAGTTCCAATCCGCAGCTGATGGACGTGATCGCGCGGGGATATCACGGCGCCTTCTGGGACATCCTCCGGCTCTACGAAAAGGAGTAGCCGCGCCGCCGGGCGGCCGCGCCCGGGCGATTCCGGCAACGCAACCGGAAGAGCGCCCCGGCCGGGCCCGGATTCCGGCGGGCCGGGATCATTTTTCGGACGAACCGTCCGAATCGATGAAGATGTATCGGCTCCTCATGTCTTCGGGCACCAGATCCCTCCGTGCGGTCTCGGCCAGTTTGGGGCCGTAGTGCGCCTGGATGAACAGAAACGGCCGGGTCACCCTGGTGATGGTGAACGGGCAGTGCACGGTGTTTTCCGGGATATAGATCAGCGTGGACTGGTTCACGACGTGCTTTTCCATTTCCTCGCCCATGAACAGTTCAAATTCCGCCCCGAGGTCCTTCGGATTGTCCGGGTCCGACCCGAGCGCCACCAGCACTTCCGGGACCGGATGCGTGTGCGGCCCGTGCCCCAGCGTTTTGGTGGCCATTTCCCCCATCCACATGGCCGAGAAATAGTTGCATCCGTCGATGATGTCGTCATCGGCGAAAGTGACGAACATGTCGCTGGCGCCGAAGCCGATGGCCCTCTCCCCGGCCGAGAGCTCATTGAGAAAGCACCTGCGGTATTTCGATCCCGGCGCCGCCGCCCCGGGCGAGGCCGGCGGGTGCATGGAAGCCGCCATGCCCTGCCGGGCCGGCGAGAGCGCTGCGAACAACGCGCCGGCCAGCGCCATCCCGGCGCCGGCGCCGGTCAGTTCCATTACAAATCCCCGCCGCGTCGTGTTTCCTTCCGTTTTTCGATTGAGGCTCATGGCTGCTTCTCCTTTGTGTTCCATGGGGTGGGAGGCATGTCTACGCCTCGGGCGGCGTGAAATCGCTCGGCCCGACAAGCTTCATATGCATCCCGAACAGGGCATCCTCGATGGCCCGGCTGTACGTGCCGAGAATCAAAACCTGGTGGAGACCCGGGATGTTCTGAAGAAAGCGGCCGGCATCCCGGATCCCGACGTCGATGGTATTGGCGCAAACGTTGAGCATGCGGCCGCCTGCCGGGGCGGCCCTGTCGGTGTGTGTCACCTGGGACCGGATCCGTCCCGGCCACAGCAGGAAGCCCTTCAGGTCCTTGAGGAACCCGCCGGTCAGGACTTCGCCCCCCAGCGGAAATGCGACCTCCGGAACGGCCCCCCGCCCGAAGCCGTGGTAGTCGTGGATCCGGTACTTCGCCGGCGCCCGGCTCCGGCCATGGAGCCTTGTCGGCGCGACGCAGTGGCTCAGCGTGATTTTGGAGCGTTCCATGTCCAGGGACATCAGGTTGCACATGAAGGAGGGCCTGCGGCTGATTGCCTCCAAAAACATCGACGACAACATTCCGCATATATCCGCTTCGCAGGCGGCCGTGATGCCTTCGTCCCGCAGCCGTGCAAAGGCGAGGCACGGGTAGGGCAGCACCGGTTTCGGGCTGAGGGTGAACCCCAGGCAATCGATGCTCACGGCGTCCAGCCCCTCGTCGCCGGCCAGGGAACGCAGCGCCACGTAGAGCCTGCATGCGTCGAGAATCGTGTCGTCGGAGACGCCGGTGACTTCCGCGGCTTCGTTCTTCCACCTCTCCATCTCGCCTCTGGCAGCCAGGGGGTCCACCTCTTCGAACAACGCCGCCAGCTCCTCTATCGGCCGGAACTGCATCCTCACGCCGGTCCGCCGGCGAACCTGCTCTTCGGTCAGGTTGTGGGCAGGCACCGTGGTGGAATCAAACGGCCTCCCGAAAACAACCGCCCGCCGGCCTTCGAGCATCCCGGGAGCCGCCGCATGTTTCACCAGTCCGAGCGCCTGATCCTCGGACAGGGCAAAGGAGACCTCGGCGCCGTTTGCCCGCAGGGACGCCACGAGATTCGCGTCGATGGGGATCAATTCCGGATTGGTGGAGAGAACGATCACGGGGACGTCCAGGTCGCCCATGGAGTCGTACAGGCTGCCGAAGCTGAATGTCATCGGCGCCAAACACATCAGGAGAATATCCATGCTCTCGGCGTGGATGATCCGCAGGATTTCCTCCGGATTTTGATACTGGACCCTGAACGGGGATACCCGGAGACCGTTCGGGGGCGATTCCAGCGACCCGATCAGCCCCGCGTACGCCTGCGGGTTGTCGCTCAAAAAGAGCAGCGTTTTCCCCCTTCCTTCCGGCTCCGGCCTGTTGGCGCCCGCCGCCCCCCGCCCGGCGACTCCCGCAGCCGGAAGCGCAGCCGCCAAACCGGCCAGGGCCGTTGTTTTTATGAAGTCGCGCCTTCCCTTCGGGTCTCCTCGGAGCACTCGGACCTCCTTTGGGTTCCTGTTCGCTGTCCACGGCTGTGTCGCAGTACGGTTGATGGGATTATAATCGATGACCCGGCATTGTTCCGAGAAAGATTCCGCCGCCGCACTTATTTCCCCGGCAGAGCCCCCGGGAAGGTCTCCGGCCGGGCCGGCGGCCTCCGGTTGCCGATGCCCCGGATCATCGCGGCCGCAGGCCGGCATTTTACTTCCCCCGGCCGCCGCGGCCCGGTATAATGGGGGCAAGCTCCATCAGAATGCCCTCCGACAATTCGAAGGCAAGATTTTCCGGAAGGGATGGCACGCCCATGATCGGGAAAACGCTCGACTGCCGCCGGAAGGCCCTCCAAAAGTGCTGCAGGAGGCCGGCGACAAGCATATGCCCCGGCACGGCAGATTTGCGGATTTCACGGGCGGGGCGAGCAAGAGAAGCAGGCACGGTATCCCCGGGGCCTGAAACCCGGCGGCGGGCCGTCGTTCATCCGGCGATGGACGGGAATGTACCCTGTTTTCTGCCTGGAAAGGGAGGTGGATCATGAGACTGGTTTCAGGTTGTCAAAAACCGGGGCCCGGACGCGTCCTGCACCCGGTCCTGGTGCTGCTTGTGCTGGCGGCCCTGCCGCTGCCGGCTGCGTATGCGGAGTGTCCCGCCGGAACGTATCCGGTCGGGGACTACTGCCCGAAATACCTGATCCATGTGCCGGATTCCTGGAACGGGGACCTGGTCGTTTTCGCCCATGGGTACCAGGGCCCCACGGAGGAACCCGCGATCGAGGACTATGCAATACCGCCGGGGAATCAGAAAGTTTCTGAAATCATCGCCGGCATGGGATACGCCTTCGCGGCCACGAGCTACAGCTACACCGGCCTGGTCATCCCGCAGGCGGTGGAGGATGTCAGGGAATTGGTCCGCCGGTTTCCGGATCTGTCCGACAGGGGCAGCCCGCGCAGCGTCTTCCTCGTAGGCGCATCCGAGGGGGGGCTGGTGGCGGCGCTCGCCATCGAAAAGGATCCGGGCCTGTTCGACGGGGGCCTCGCGATCTGCGGGCCGGTGGGGGATTTCAAAAAGCAGGTCCACTACTTCGGGGACTTCCTTGTCCTGTTCAATTACTTCTTCCCGAACGTGTTGAGGAACCTTTCGGAAACCGGGGAAACACCGACCCCGGAGTACGTTCCCGAAGACCTGCTGCAGAAATGGCCCCAGGTCGCCGGCGCGGTCCTCCATGCGATTGGCGCGAACCCGGCCGCGGCAAAACAGCTCCTGAAGGTTTCCGGTGCGGCTGTCGACCCGGCCGATCCGCTGTCGGAGCAGACCATCCTCGGCCTGCTCTGGTACGGCATTTTCGCGACAAACGACGCCAATGGGAAGCTGGGGGGATGCCCCTACGACAACAGCCGCATCTGGTATTCAGGCTCGAAAAACGACATCCGCCTGAACCTGAAAATAGACCGGTTCCGCGCCGACAGCGCGGCTCTCGAAAACATCGAGAACGGCTACCAGACTTCGGGGAAGCTTGCCAGCCCGCTCGTCACCCTGCATACGACGAAGGACCCGATCGTGCCTTACTGGCACGAACCCATCTATACCCTGAAGACCCTGCTCAGCGGTTCCCTGCTGCGCCACTTGAACATACCGGTAGCGCGCTACGGGCACTGCGTATTCAGCCCCGATGAGCTCGTGACGGCATTCGCCCTTGTGCGCATCATGGCGGAAATCTATTGATGGAGGCCGCCGGGGCGCGTCCTCCGGCGGCAGGCTCCATGGATTCCGGGTTTGTCGCGGGCGCTTATGGTCGGCCCGGTGTCCGGCCGACCGTTTCCACCCGGGTGTTCCACCCGCTGAGCTCGAAGACGGGCGTCTGGCCTTGGAGGCGTTCGGGGCGGAACTCCACGGTGACCTTCTTGCTCTCGCCGGGCATCAGCGCGAAGTAGTTGTCGCTGTAGAAGGCGGGCAGGATGTCTTCGCCCGTCACGCTGCCGACGGTCCGGATACGGGTCTGCACCGCCGGCGCGGGGCCGTTGTTCGTCAGCGTGATCGTGTACAGGGCGTTGCCCCTGCCGATCTCCCGGGTGACGGCGGACTGGGGCGAGACGGCGGCGTCGAGGCGCACCTCGGGCAGGCCCGTCAGCGACTCGTAGCGCATGTAGTCTTTCCAGTTGTGCCAGTAGAGGGTGTCGCCGAGCGTGTTGCCCAGGCGGTCTGTCACGGTCAGCCGGAGGAAGACAAGGTCCGTGGGCGATCGGGCGAACGCGCCGGTTGCCGTCGCCAGCCGGATGCCGTAGGCGTCCGGGCCGAGGGTCGGCCGGATCCAGGACTCCGACGCCACGACCCTGCCGTCGAGGTCGAACACCGTCATGTGCGTGGTGACGTCGGTGTAGGTTGCCGGCGTCAGGTTCGAGAGCACGATGGAATCGTCCCGGGGGTCCCAGACGGCGTGGGTCGGCTGGTTCGCCGCCTTCGCCCCGAAGTAGCCCGCGTTCGTATCCAGGTACCAGTCGTAGGTCTGCCACATGAAGCTCGGCCACGAGGATTGGCTCATCCACATCAGGAAGCCGTTGGAACGCTTCACCGCGAGCCCCTCGTAGACGCCCTTGAAGTTCTCGTAGTTGATCAGCTGCGCCGTCTTCTGGAATTCCTCCAGCGTGTACGCCCGGCCGGCGGCCTCCACCATCTCGAGAATCTCCTTCTTGTACCGGGCGAACACCGGGTCCGCCGGGTCCGGCTTCTGCCCGCGCACGGTGTCGGTCGGGACCGTGAAGGCGCCCGGCCTGTACAGCTGCAGGGCGTCCATGTAGGTGTTGGCCGGCCCGTTCATGTGGTAGGTCCAGTCGTGGAGCGCCCACGACTCGTTGATCGGCCACAGTTTTTCCTCGGGCAGGAACTTCCGCATGCTCTCGAGGCTCGGCACGTTGGGAATGCCGCACTCGCTCCGGATCGTGACATACGGCACCTCGTCGAAATACTCCTTGATCCCGGCGCCGTCGTTGCGGTTCGGCATGGCGGCGATGGCGTAGCCGCCGCCGCTGCCGACGGGATCGCCGGCGGAATTCGGGATGTAGACCCTCGTGGGGTCGTGCTTCTGCGTGCGCTCCCTCAGGCCGTCGTCGAGGGTTTTCGGCGGGCTGCTTTCATTGCGGCCGCAGTAGAGCGCCAGCGCGGCGTGGTGCCGGTTCTTCTTGATCTTGTCCGTTGCGTTGTCGAGGAACATGGCCTCGTCGTCCGGGTTCGGCCCGTCGACGGGGTTGGCCAGCCAGAAGTCGTCCCAGACGAGGATGCCGTACTTGTCCGCCGCGTCGTAGAAGGCCGAGTTGTTGGTCATGCCCACCCAGTTGCGGACCATGGTGAAGTTCTCCTCCGCATGCAGCCGCATCTTGGCGTCGTATATTTGCGGCGTGTCCGTCTTCAGGCCGTCGTCCATGCCCCAGTTGCCCCCCTTGGCCACAATCCGCGTGCCGTTGCAGTAGATGCTCAGGCGGTTGCCGTCGATCGGGTAGGTCATCTCGCGCACGCCGAAGCTCAGGCGCGTCCGGTCCTCGACCGCACCGTCGGCGGTAACGGCCACGTCGGCCGCGTACAGCGGCTGCCCGCCGTAGGTGTTCGGCCACCAGAGCGCCGGGTGTTCCAGGACGATGCCGCCGATGGTCACCTCCCGGCTGGTGCGCCCGGGAACCTGGACGGTTTTGGAAAAGACAACGTCGCCGGGGGTGATCCGGCCGCGGACGGTCACGTCGGCGGCGGCCGGCCCGTAGTTGTGCACCTCGGTCCGGAACGTGAGATCGGCCCTGGAGTCGTCGAGCGCATAGGTGCGGATCAGGCTCTGGCCGACTTCGTCCGCCGTCCCGGCGTAGATCCGTATTTCCCGGACCCGCGTCGGCACGCTGCGGTTGCCCTGCTGCTCGACGACCCTCCGCTTCGTGCTGGTGAAGCGCACATACCGTGCGGTCTGCGGGACGGGGATCCGCAGGGGGAACGCGTCGTTTCCGGCCCAGGACACCCGGACGGCCGCCGTCGGCCCGGACACTTCGTTGGCGAGGTCGAATCCCGCGTACTCCTCCGTGCCGGGCGACGGGTCCGCCGGCCGGACGCCGAACCAGCCGGTGTCGACCTGGCCGCCCGCATAGGCATCGAAGTTCCGCCAGCGCTCGCCGTCGTCGGAGACCTGGACCCGGAACTTCGCGGGATGCCGCCCCTCGGCCGCGGCCGATGCGCCTCCGGCCTCGCTCCCCCAGACGAGCTGCAGGCTGCCGACCGCCGTCATCCCCCCCAGGTCCACCGTAAAGCCGGCGCCGTCGATGTCCTGGCCGATCCACTGGGTGGTCTCGTCGTCGTCGTTGACGTATCCGAGGGAGGCCGCGCCCTGCGCCGCAGGCTGTGTGACCGCCCGGCCGGCGGCGAGGTTTTCCGCCGAAATGTTCGCCGACGTCTCCCGGACGTCCAGATCGGTTTCCATCCAGGAGTTTTCGAGCTGCACGGCACCGCCGTAGGTCACGGTCACGTCGTTGTACATGCCGATGTCGCGGCCGCGGATGGTCGGCAGCCAGTCCCAGCCCACGGCCGCGTGGATGGTCGGGTTGTCCTGCCCGAGCTCGCCGCCGTTGGGAAGAGGGCCCTCGGCCAGACCCTGGCTGGTGACCAGGCCGGGCGTTTTGTTCCGGTGGATCAGGACCGCCAGGTAGTTCCGCCCGCCGTAGGCGGCCAGGTCCGAAACGTCGAACTTGGCCCGGATGAAAGCGCCTTCGATCGAATGCGCGTAGCCGGGCAGGCTGTTGGCCAGCAAGTGTCCGTTGAACCAGACGTCGGCCTTCCAGTTGATGGCGTCGAAGTTCAGGTAGACCTTCCTGCCCCGTTGCGAGGCCGGGATCCCGAAGGAGTTGCGGTACCAGAAATCGGCGGTGAAGAATATGTCGGACGCCTGCATCTGCCAGTCGTCATAGTAGGGGTCCGGAACCGCGCCCGCGGCCAGGTAGGACACCAGCGCCGTGCCGGGCACCACGGCCGGCAGCCAGGCGGAGTCGTCGTACCCGGCCTGCGAAAGTGCCGGGCCCGCCGCGGCCACCAGCGACGCCCGCTGGATGGTCCAGTTCCCTCCCGTCAGCTTCTGGGATCCGTCCGGCAGGGGGGCGGGCCCGGCGGCAACCCTGTAATCGAGGTCGTTCACCCCCGCGGCTTCCACTTCGCGGATGATGTAGTTGGCGCCGGAGGACTCCCTGCAGAGGATCCTGGCAAACCGGCACCCGCAGGGCGGAAACTCCGATTCCACGGCCGAATCCGCCGCGCCGGCGGCCGTGGCGACCGTTCGCCAGGTCGCGGCATCTGCCGAGACCTGGATGTCGTAGGCGCGGGCGTAGTTGGCGCCCCAATGCACCGTGACGCTGCGGAGCGCCGTGGGCGCGCCGAAGTCGATATACACCCACTCCTGGGCGCCGGAGGCGCTGATCCACTCGCTCGAGACCGTCCCCGGAATCATCTGCCCGTAGGTGGGGTTGGACGCGGACGTGCCGCTCGAGTCGAGGACCTCCTCGGAAAGCACGCCGAGGACGCCGTCGGCGACGAGCTGGCCGGTATTGTCGTAATTGGCGGCGCTGGAATGCCAGACGGCTCTTCTGAAGGCGACGTTTCGGAACGCCGGGGCCGGGGTCGACAGGGTAAGATTGCCGAAACCCGCCAGAAAAACAAGCAATCCCGATACCGTTCTTTTTCTTTTCATTTTGGCGTTTCCCCGTGTTTTTCAGATCCTCCGGCCGTTGCCGGAGGGCGCTTCCAGGCCCGAGCCCGGCATTGTGCCGAGCCCGGCATTGTGCCGCGGCCGGCATTGTGCCGCGGCCGGCACGTGGACGAGCCCGCGGGAGAAGCCGGCGGCGGCCTCCCGCGTCAGTCGATGGCCTCGAGCATTGTGCGGATCTGTTCGCGGATGTCCTTGACCGTCTGTGCCAGCTCGGCCGCCGCTGCGGGATTCATCTCCCCGTAGCCCTTCAATTTATGCGGATACAGGTCTTCAAGCGCAATGTCGGCCGCGGCCATGTTGGTTCTCACTATCCAGCTCGCAGGCGCCGAAGGTTCGGGCGCGTTCAATTGGAACCGCTCCAGGAACCCGTGCATGCGCGCGCGGATCGAGTGCGCGCGGCCTTCGATCTGGAGGACTTTTTCGGGGGGGATGTCCGCGGCGCCGGGTTGCGCCAGGGCCGGCCGGGGACGGTCGAGAACGTTCAGGCTCTGGTTCAGCAGCTTTTCCACATGCCGAAACGTCGCCAGGATCCTTCTCTTGTGGAATTCGGCCAGTTCCGCCATTTTCTGCCTCTGTCGGGGGGAAACGCGCCCGGCGACGCCAGCCTCACACCGATGCATGCGCGGCGGCATTCGGGGCGAACCGTATCCCGTGGAACACGCAAGGGTATCCGAACCGTGCAGTCGCTGTCAATCCGACCTCCTCTCGACGGTCGAGCCTCGATGGAAATGTCCCTGGGTTCATGGTGGTTTCTTCCGCAATGAATTTCCACGTGCTGCCGTAACCCTTGCCCGTTTTTCAGCCTGCCGCCTGGCTCCCCGGCCCGCCGCCTGGCTCCCCGGCCCGCCGCCTGGCTCCCCGGGTGATCCGCCGCCGGAACCCGGGGGGTTTTTCATTCTTTGCGGTTTCGACCGGGCAGCTGGTTCCGCTGGAGGTTCCGGATCCGCGGCCGGTGGTGCCGGGGCTGGAATTTCCTTCCACCTCAGCACGCGTCCTCCCCTAGACCTTAAACCAGCATGAAAATTGAATGAAACCTTGATAAAAGGCCTGAAAT
>CAZYXB010000013.1:0-7660 GCA_964651155.1 uncultured Acidobacteriota bacterium
CGTACGTACGGTGGTGTGACAGGGACAGCGGGCGACCGCTTACCTATGTCGATTCGTAAACCGGCCGGCCCCGGTTCCTTTGCAGTAATTTGGCACATCGGGTACAATCCCTGTAGTCGCATGCCGGCGGTGTTTCCTGTAGGGATCGATCGACGGACGAGGAGGCGGTTTGTGTTTACCGGAATCATCGAAGAAATCGGGACGATTCGCGATATTCGGTTTGTTCATGAAGGTGCCATATGCACAATTTCTGCATCTGAAATACTTCCGGAATCAAAGACCGGTGATTCCATTTCCGTAAACGGCGTCTGCCTGACGGCTACTTCTTTCGGGGAAGGATCCTTCGGATGCGATATCTCGTCCGAAACACTGCGCCTGAGCAGTTTCAGGCAGGCCAGGCCGGGAATGCGGGTCAATTTGGAACGTTCGCTCAAACTGGGCGGCCGACTTGGCGGTCATATCGTGCAAGGGCATGTGGATGGTGTCGGACGTCTGCTAGACAGGATCCCGAGCGGCGAGGGGTTCATGCTGCGGTTCTATCTCCCGATGGGATTGGAGCGGTATCTGGTCTACAAGGGATCTATCGCTGTCAACGGAGTCAGCCTAACGATCGCTTCTCTTGAAAAGGAGGCTTTTTCCGTTGCGGCAATTCCGATCACTCTGGAATCCACCAATCTGAATCAGCTGAACGTCGGCGATCCCGTCAATCTCGAGGTGGATATTCTAGGCAAGTATTTCGAGCGTTTTTTCCAACTCGGGGTTATCGGTGCAGAAAAGAAAGGTTCCAAGCTGAATCTTGATTATCTCAAAAGCCAAGGATTCTGAGCCTCGATGCTGATACGACGACAGGTTCGATTGATCGCTATGCTGGTTTGTAGCTGCATGGTTCCGGGCAGTTGTCCGGCACAGGAAAGTCCTTCTATGCCGGAATTCAGGAAGGGTACGGTCCTGGTCTGGGAGGTATTGCTGCAGGATGTGACGCGGGAATTCGTGGTCAGGATAGCCCGTTTTACCCCTGATCGTCTGATAGAATGGGAGGACATGCGGTCGCAGGGAACGGTCCTCATCCTGAATCGGGATCTTCTGGAGGCTGGGGGGTATCTAAACAAGAAGTTGTTCATGCCTGGAAAAGATACAAAATCCGACCATGCAACCACGCTATGGCTGAGCCGGAAAACGTACCGCACTTTGAAAGAAAAACAAAAGGCCCAATGCAAAATCGATCAGGTCCCCGGTAGAATGAACTATGTGGGGGACGGGAAAATAACCGTGGAAGTAGACGGATCCCCCACGGTCCTTCCGATAATGATAGTTCAGGACGATCGCGGGTCCGAGAAATGGTTTTTGGATCAGGAAGACAATCCCCTGATGATGAAGAATACGCTGCGCCAGTATGCTCAAACCCTTGTAAGTATTACCACAAACCAGCCCGATGCCCTCAGATGGCTAAAGGGTAAAAAGCTCCAGAGACTTCTTGCGGAATAAGGGCGGTTGAAGATTCAAAGCCGATGGCGGGGCGCTTCGTTTTCTGGATCTTCGGCCGGTAATGCGGAGGCAATGGCTTTCCGTGTGAGGTCGATCAGCCGGTCCCGGTCTTCCAGCCCCATATCCGCTGTCGGAATCGGGTCGTGAAAAACCACGCGTATGCGCCCCGGCTTCATGGCGAAGATTCCCGGAGGCTGGACGGCCGCACTTCCAATGATCGTGACCGGCACGATCGGAACCCGGGCTCTCAGGGCCATGATAAACGCGCCTTTCTTGAACACTCCTAGGCATCCGTCGCGGCTTCTCGTCCCTTCAGGAAAAGCGATGAAAGAATTGCCGTCGGCCAGCAATCGGGCGCCGGCATCGATTGCTTCATGGGCTTTTTGGGGATTCGAACGTTCAACAGGAACGAACTTCGCCTGCTCGAGGACCCGGGAGAAAAGAGGAAGACGCATCATCTCCTGTTTTACAAGAGCCTTCCAGTTTCTGGGAATGGCATGAAAGAGAACAGGGCCGTCGATGTTCCCCCGGTGATTCGACAGAAAAAGATAGGTCTTCGAAGAATCGATTTTTTCACGTCCTATGGATGTGACCCGGATCCCGCCGATGATGCCGGCGGACCGGATACAGAGTCGGGCAAGGCTGTAGAGCAGACGTGTATCCTGGGAGATCAGCGTCCACAGCAATCCCGGAGGTGCCAACAGCAGGATGTACAGGGCGATGAATAGGTACACGCACGTTGCCCGAATCATTCCGTGAATTCCTCCGGCGGAAAATGCATCATTGTACTAGAATTACCGCGGAGAGTTAATGCTTTCAGATTACTTTTTGATTTTTTTGTGCTTTCAGGTATTTTTTGAACTTACAAAGATGAATTTGGATGAGGTGTGCTTTGGGCTTTAACAGCGTCGAGGAAGCTATCGAGGATGTGCGGGGGGGGGGAATCGTCATCGTCGTCGATGACGAAGATCGCGAGAATGAGGGCGATCTTACGGCCGCCGCAGTGAAGGTCACGCCGGAGATGATCAACTTCATGGCCAAATACGGTCGTGGATTGATTTGCCTTGCCATGACAGGGGAGCGATTGGATGAGCTTCGCATCCCGATGATGGTCAGGGACAACACCAGTAAGTTCGGCACTGCCTTCACTATTTCCATCGAAGCGCGCCATGGCGTGACCACGGGAATTTCGGCGGCAGACCGCGCCAGGACCATTCAGACCGCTGTCGATCCTGCCACCCTTCCTTCGGATCTAGCGCGTCCGGGGCATGTTTTCCCTCTACGGGCCCAATCCGGAGGGGTTCTGATGCGCGCCGGGCAGACGGAGGCATCCGTCGATCTTGCCCGTTTGGCCGGATTGTACCCGGCTGGTGTTATCTGCGAGGTAATGAACGAGGACGGAACCATGGCCAGAGTTCCGGACCTATTGCACGTCGCTCGGAAGCATCAAATAAAAATCGTTACGGTGGCGGATATTATCTCCTACCGGCTCAGAACGGAAACCTTCGTCAAACAGGTTGCAGAATGTGTTTTCCCGACCGAGTTCGGAGACTTCAACATGATCATCTTCGAGAACCAGTTGGATAACGAGCAGCATATCGCCCTGGTAAAGGGGGACATCCATACGGAATCGCCGGTACTGGTTCGCGTGCACTCACAATCGACCATGGCGGATGTGTTCCATTCACTCCACAATGGTAAGAAGAACCAATTGAAGACCGCCCTGAAGAATATACAGGATGAAGGTCAGGGAATTCTTGTATACCTGCGGCAGGAAGGGAAGGGGCTGAATCTGATTGATCAGATCAACGGAAATGCCGTGAGGAAGGTCGCGAAGATACAAAACAACAATACAGTTTCGAATTCCTCCAGCGATCTGAGGATTTACGGTATCGGTGCCCAGATACTTCGAGCGCTAGGAGTCCATCAGATTCGTCTTATGACCAACCTGCCCAAGAAAATTGTAGGCCTTCACGGATACGGTATTAAGGTGGTTGAGCACGTTCCGCTGTAAACAGATCCATTGTCCGGCCGCAATGCGCTTCAGGGCCTGTATGCGAACAATGAAGAATTGCCAGACCTCATCAGGTTTCCCGGAATGGAAACGAAGGCGCCAAGACACTCCTTTGTTTTCTCGGATCTGGGCGATGCCGGAGCTGCAAAGGCACGGGGCGGGATTGCAGGTTCCTTTGTCGCTCCTCCTCTGGACTATGGCCTGCTCAGTTTAGCCATCTGCTCTTCAATGACGCCGTCTTCGATTTTCTCAAAAAGAATTTCACGCTGTCCCAGCGGATAATGATCGGGGAGCCGTATTCCCGGGATTGTGGCCCACCTCTTTTGCCGGAGCGGTCCCGGACCGTTCAGCATTCTCCAGAGTTTTTCGGCTGAAAAAGGCAGGAAAGGCTCCATAATCAATGCGAGGGACGCCAACAGCTGCAGCGTTGTATTCAGTATGCAGCCACAGCGATCCCGGTCGGTCTTGAGACACTTCCAGGGTGCCGAATCGTTGAAGTATTTATTGCCGATGCGGGCCAGATCCATCATTTCGTTCACAGCACGGCGCACCTGGAATTTATCCAGCGCATCGCCGATTTTCCCGGCCGACTGGACAATGGCCGACAATACGGCACGATCGGAATCCTGGAGATCCCCCTCCGGTGGCACTTTGTTTTCAAAATTCTTTTCTGTAAACGAAAGGCACCGGTTGACCAGATTTCCCAGTACGTCCGCGAGTTCGCTGTTGTTGTGGGACTGGAAATCCTTCCATCCGAAGTCTGCATCCTTGTTTTCCGGAGCGTTTGCCTCGAGGTAATAGCGGAGCGGGTCAGGCGGGAAAACATTCAGGTATTCGTCCACCCATACGGCCCAGTTGCGGCTTGTGGATAGTTTCTTCCCCTCGATGTTCATAAATTCATTGGCGGGAATTTGGGCGGGAAGGATATAGTCCCCATGCGCCATCAGGGTGGCGGGCCAGACAATGGCATGGAATACGATATTGTCCTTGCCGATGAAGTGGATCAACCGTGTCCCGGGATTGCACCAGTAATCGCGCCACCGTTCCGGTTCCCCCCGTTTCTGGGCCCACTCCACAGAGGAGGAAATGTACCCTATAGGTGCGTCGAACCATACATACAACACCTTGCCTTCCGCATCCGGCAAAGGCACCGGGACTCCCCAGTCGATGTCGCGCGTGATCGGCCTGTCGGTAAGACCCTCCTGGAACCACCCGGAACAGAATTCACGAACATTGTTTTTCCATTCGGATTTCGATGCCTGCCATTTTTCGAGCTGCTCCTGAAATGCCGAGAGCCTGAAATACCAGTGCTTGGTCGACCGTAGTTCGGGCGGGGACCCGCACACTTTGCATTTCGGGGAGACGAGCAGTTCAGGCTCAAGCCAGCGCCCGCAGGCTTCGCACTGGTCCCCGCGAGCCTCCTGCCGGTGACAATGCGGGCATTCCCCCTCGATATACCGATCAGGCAGGAATCGGCCGCAGGTAATGCAGTAATACTGTTGTACCGATTGTTCCGTAACGAATCCCTTGCGGTTCAGAGTCAGGAAAAACTCCTGGGATATCCTGTGATGCAGCGGCAGGGATGTACGTGAGTAGTTATCGAACTCGAGCCCGACGCGGCGGAAGCTTTCGCTGATGGCCGCGTGGTACCGATCGACGACTTCTTTGGGTGTAATGCCTTCACGGTCCGCCCGAATCGTGATCGGGACACCATGTTCGTCCGATCCACATATGAACAGTACGTCGGAACCCTTCAGCCTCTGGTAACGGACATAAACATCCGCCGGGATATAGGCACCGGCAAGGTGCCCGACATGCAGCGGGCCGTTGGCGTATGGCAATGCGGCGGTCACAAGGAGTTTTTGAGATTGAGTATCCACCGAAAAATCCTTTCTAAATGAGTTCCTGGTCTAGATAGTCCCGGAGAGCTTCACGTGTGGAAGGGAAAGCCAGGTCGTCCCAAGGAATTTCATCAGGGCAAAATGCCTGAATCGCCCTGCTTTCAGGGGTGATCTCCGGTGTACCGCCTATGACGGTTGCGCAGTAGGCGATCATGACAATGCCTGCGTCGGCATAGGAATATACGTTCAGCAGCCGGTCAAGACGAACCTTCAGCTTTGTTTCTTCGTAAGTTTCCCGAACGGCGGCATCCGTCACACGCTCTCCCAGATCAACGTAACCTCCCGGGAATGTCCAATTACCTGAAGACGGTTCGATATTCCTGCGGATCAACCAGATTTTTCCATCCTGACGGGGGATGGCGCCTGCGGCCACCTTGGGATTCAGGTAGAGGATGAATCCACAATTTCTGCATACCTTTCGGGCTTTTTGTTCGATTGCGTCAAGGCGATCTTCCAGAAGGTCTCCGCAGCGGGGACAGTACCGCGCCCAGCTGGGATCTGTCCGCTGCAATCGCTCGAAACCATTGCTTTCAACCATTGTATCACCCGTCGCCTTCCATCACCTTTTCTCCCGGCTAGAGTCCGAAACCAATAATAACAGCATAGGAGAAGCGCTGCTAAAATTTCGTTATTCTCGTATCGGGGCCGTCCAGGGGATGCCGAGCTGCATCGTCGCCGAACCTGGATTACGACGGGGCCTCACGACGCGGGCTGCAGCAATCCCAAGGTCTTCGGATAGCGCACTGCTGTGGACATGAAGGATTCTACCCCGGGCAGGGATGCCCGGGCCTCCTGCTTTTATCGGAGTCTGGGGATATAGCCTTCACGTGTTTTGATCTTGAATTTCAGGGGCTTGCCGTCCCTCTGGATGTCGGATTGAACATCCACCTGTATCTTGCGGAATTTATTGTCCGGTTTTGTATTGGTCGAAACATACCCGATACTGTACTGGCTTCGCAACAGGCTGGTGATGTTGTCTACAATTGCCGGGACTTCGGTATCGTGCCGGGGAAAATAGGCCGCGCCGCCAGTGTATTCGGAAAAGTATTGGAGGTTGTTGTCCGCCATCAGGTAATCCATTCTTTCTTCTGCCGAAGTATATCCGTATGCTTCAAGAAGCAGCCGGTAATACTGGCCCATGCCGATGGCATAGATAACGGCTTTAGCGCTCCGGCACTTTTTGAGAACATCTTCGTATGTTTTGCCACTGAAGGAGTTCAGCCCCGTGCTTACCAGAAGGATTGACACCTTGCCTTCCATCTCCTGGGTTCTGTCGAGAGTATCAATGACGGTATCAAACAGGTTGTTTTCCCTTATGGCCGGAAC
Source organism: uncultured Acidobacteriota bacterium (assembly GCA_964651155.1). Taxonomy (GTDB): domain Bacteria; phylum Acidobacteriota; class UBA6911; order UBA6911; family UBA6911; genus UBA6911. The sequence goes on from CAZYXB010000013.1 coordinate 6,727, forward strand.
CCTTAGGGTATTCAAGGTGGCGAGAACCTCTTGATGGTTCTGGGTGAAATCGCACAGAATCGTCGGTTTAATATCGTAGCCGATCACTCCCACCCAATCCCCTTTGCGGAGCCTGCGGACGAATGTGGTCATGATGTTATAGATCTGACCGATAAAGTGCTGGTCGAGGGAGTAGGAAGAGCGTTTGGTTTGCTCTATCAGCATAACTGTGGTGATGTTGGCCTCGACAGGAGAAAAATGCGTTATTTCTTGCCTCACCTTGTCCTCGTAAAGGACGAAGTTTTCAGGTTGCAGCCCGGTGATTACATTCCCACGTTCGTCCGTAACCAGCACCTGGAGCGTGACAAGATTGGCTGCGACGGATATGGATGCATGCCCAGAGGGCCCGGGAGGATTCTCGCCCTGTTTCTCCGGGGAGTCTGTGCCCTGGTGAAGGTTCACTGGTACGGCCAGAGGGCATTGGAGGGAGACTCCGGATTCCATCGCTCCACTGCGGGGTGCGATGACAGTCAGAATGCAGGCACAAGCGGTTACAAGAAGGACGGTATGTCTGAAGTTTCTGTTCATAATGCCTGATCCCGCTCCTGAATGTGGTGAGTATGGTCTCAGAAAATGGTAACACAACTTAAGTAAGCTCGCCAGCGAAGGATATTCGGCTCAGGCTGTTCCACAAATTGATTTGACCTTGAATTTCTCCAGTGCTAATAATTGTTCGTCGCGGTTTTTCGATATGCTTTTAATGGAGGTCCGCTGTGAGTTATTGCCCGGAATGTGAAGCCATTATCGACGAGGAGTTCGAGGACATTGGCGAAATCATTATCTGTCCCGAGTGCGGTACAGAACTTGAAGTGATCTCCTTGGATCCTGTCGAATTCGAACCGCTTATTGAAGATGATGACGACGATGAGTTCTCATTCGACGACGACGACGATGA
>CAZYXB010000013.1:7760-82475 GCA_964651155.1 uncultured Acidobacteriota bacterium
GACGACGATGAGTTCTCATTCGACGACGACGACGATGATGATGACGATGACGATGACGATGACGATGATTGGAGCGAAGAAGACCTCTACGACGACGACGATGATGATGACTACGAAGAGGATTAACGACAATGCGCAACGCTGCCGCGTCGTCTCATCGAGAGCAATGGAATCGGGTCGTTGACGCATGCGATGCCGGATGCTTGACCCTGGATAATTCGCAGGATAGTTGATTTTGATACGCACCGCCGGCCCCTGTTCTCTCGGTCGGAGTGATATATGCCTCGGGGACGCGCTTCGGTGCACTCTAGTTTTCAGATGCATTGCATCATGGATGTTCCCCCTACCGCTGGACATTTCCAATTTCGTGATTGCGGCAAAAGCATGCGTGGACCATTCCGCCATAAACCGCGTTCCGGAAGCCTGCGCGACTCCCTCGAATACAGTGGGTTGCGAAGGTTTTCCCCTTAGAATACGTGCTATGGAGCTGAAAGAGAAGGAGCGTAGGTTAGAAGAAATCCTCCGAAGCACGGCCCCTGCGGTCATTGCTTTCAGCGGGGGGGTGGACAGTTCCTATCTGGCCTTCAAGTCGCATGAAGTTCTAGGGGACCAGGCGCTCGCTGTTATGGCGGAAAGTCCATCTGTCCCGTCGCACCAGCGCCGTCTGGCAGAACGCGTTATAGCGCATATCGGGATAGGTTTCAGGAGTTTTCGCTCCCAGGAGCTACAACTGGAGGCGTTCCAGACCAATACGGCAACCCGATGCTATTATTGCAAGAAGGAACTGTTTTCCAATCTGGAGAAGATCGCTGAGGATTATGCCTGCGCCACGATTCTCGACGGCTTCAATGCCGATGACGTTAATGATTACCGACCAGGCAGGCAAGCAGGGAAGGAACACTGCGTGCGGAGTCCCCTCATGGAGGCAGGATTGACCAAGGAGGATATCCGGGAACTCTCAAGACAGGCCGGCCTGCCGACAGCGGACGAGCCAGCCTCAGCGTGCCTGGCTTCCCGCTTCCCATACGGGATACCCATTACCGAGGAGAAACTCCGCATTGTGGATACAGGGGAGGAATACCTCAGGGGAATGGGTTTCCGGGTCTTCAGGGTACGGCATCATGACAACCTGGCACGACTGGAATTCGGTCCCGACGACCTCAGAAAAGCCCTGAATATAGAAACGGCGCAGCAGCTGGTAACCCAGTTCAAGCGGCTCGGGTATGTCTATGTGACCATCGATCTCGAAGGGTATAGGACCGGATCCGCCAATGCGATGCTCGACCGCACCCAAATCGACAAATTCCGCAGCTGATGTGTCCGTATCCACCGCCGACATGCCCGTCGATTGAATGGAGACGGGTTAGGTGTTCTCTTCGATAACCGTCTGAATCACTTCCTTTACTTCTTCGAGCTTGAATGGTTTGGCCAGAAATCGGCATTGATGCGCGTCGAAAAAGGAGGATGTTTCGTTGCTGACGGTATCCCCGGTAACGAAAATAATACGGTTGGCCAGACGGGGACGGTTTTCCACGATCCAGTTGAATAGTTCCTTGCCACTCATCAGCGGCATTCTGAAATCGCTAATGATCAGGTCGTATTCCACGTTCTCCATCCGTTCAAGGGCGGCCAGGCCATTGCCGGCTGTATCGATGGAGATGGAGAAGGACTGGAATACGTCGACGAAGAAATCGAGGATGTACGTCTCATCATCGACGACGAGAATGCGCTTCTGCCTTAGAAGTTCGTCGAATTTCGGATCCTGAATGTATGCGGCTTCCTTTTTGCCGGTATCGTCCAGAAGAGTGTCGATAACGGGCAATTCGACAAAGAATGTTGCGCCCTCATTCAGGCGGCTGTGGACATAAATGTTGCCGCCGTGTTCCTTGATCATGCCATAGGAAAGGCTGAGCCCCAAACCCGTTCCTTTTCCAACCTCCTTCGTCGTGAAAAATGGATCAAAAATTTTATTCAGATGGTTTTCCGGTATTCCCGGGCCGTCGTCCTTGATTTCGACGACAATATGGGACATCTGCGGATCGGTCTTTGTCCGAATGTGCAGTATCCCCCTGCTGTTAGACTCCAGCATCGCGTGTTCTGCATTGGTCACGATGTTGAGGAAGACCTGTTGGAGCTGATGGGCGTCTGCTATGGTTTTTGGAAGGTCTCGGTCCAGGTCGAGGCGGATTTCTATGTTGTTCACCTGGAGTTCGTAGCTTCTCAGTTCCACGGTTTTTCCGATGATTTCGTTGATATCCGTTAAGGTCCTCTCGGGTTTCTGTTTGCGGGCGAAGGATAGGAGATTCTGAACGATTTTCTGGCAACGCAGGGCAAGATTATTGATTTTTTGGAGGCTTTCTTTTACGGGATCGTCCAGGTCTTTACGCAACTGCAGGAGCTGGGAGTATCCCATGACGCCCGTCAGAGGGTTGTTCAATTCGTGCGCGATGCCCGATATGAGTTCGCCGATTGCAGACAATTTTTCGGATTGAATGAGCTGCTGTTGCAGCATTTTCTCGTTGTTGATGTCCTTGGCTACATGGATCGACCCTGCCAATCGGTTGTTTTTGTCATACCATGGGCTGACCGATAGTTGGAACACGCCTCCCATCTGTGGGAGGTTGACTTCTTCGACGATGAGCGCATCCGATCCGAGTGGCAAAGAATGCCTGCACCGAGTGGATTCCGGTCCATCCTCGCCGTAGAGTTGCGAGCAGTACCGCCCGATGATTTTCTGCGGGATGGTACTGAAACGGCGAGCCAAAGCTACATTGGCGCGTATGACCTTGCCAGTTGTATCATGGACGGATACGCAGTCCTGCATGGCGTCAAAGGTCGTTTCCCACTCCTTTTGGCTACGCGACACAACCTGAAATAGCCGGGCACTTTCCAGCGCGATTGCCGCCTGATGGGCCAGCGCCTCGGCGCGCAGGATTTCCTCCTGTGTAAATTTCCGGTCCGCCGATTCGTCGCTGCAGACAAGAATCCCCAGCGCCTGCTGTTTGGTGAGAAGCGGGGCAAATATGGCCGCGTGCCAGCCGAGAGATTCCATCAGTCTGTCGTTGACGCGTTCTTCGCGGGCAATATTCCCAAGGGCAATGGCGTGCTTCAGCCGCAGAGCTTTCACGGGTGTGGACGCTTCGGAAAACTCTATCTGAACCTTCCGGATATCCAGGGTATCGGTCTGCGTTGAAGCGGATCCGATGAGTTTGTTCTCGGCGCTGTCCAGCAGAAACAGGTGGCACTGGCTTGTCTTTGCCAGCCGTTTCCCCTCGATAACGATTCTTCGAATAATGTCCTCGAGGTCGAAACTCTGGGAAATGATCTTATTGACCTCCTGCAGGGCGACGAGGTCTTCGGAAAGTTTGTTGGATTGTTCCCGAAGCTGTGTATGCGCTAGTGCGATGCCCAGGATATCGCAGAAAGTGCGGAGATATTCCTCATCGGCCCCGGAGAGATGGTGGGCGTTTCTTGAGGCCAACAGCAGACTCCCGAATGCCTGATTCCCGGACAGCACGGGGTAGACTGCAAAGAAATGCATCCCTGCATTGCGTAATGTCTCGGTCAAGAGGCTGTCATCCCGTCGGGAAACCTCGCTGAAAATATGCGGCTGTGAGTGGCGGACGAAGTCTTCGTCGGCGATTCCTTCCAGGGCCGCAGACGCTTCCTTGCTGAAACCTTTGGAAACAACTCTGGCCGTGGATACATTCGCTGCGCGCAGTCGGAGAATACCGGCGTCCATGACCAAGGAAACAAGCAGCTCTTCCAGTCCGGTTTCCAGAATCGTGTGGGTATCAAGCGACCGATTGATCATCGAGGAGATTGTTCCCAGAGATTTCGTTTCCTTCGATCGGACGCGCTTCCTTGGCGCACCAGTTGTTGCCAAACTCAGAATACAGGCAGTCAGCAGCAATGCCCCTTCGGTAATGAGGTAGTGGAATTCGGGTATCATCTCGGCAGAGGGTGTCATTAGAAGCATATTGAATCAATCCGCTTGAATAGAGATGTCACGGTAGTGGAATTAATTATAGAACAAGATGGGCGGACCGCCATGGAAAAATCGGTCCGGGAGACGGCTAGGATACAGCCTTCCTATTCTTTCGGGGCGTAATAGCCGAGCCGGTGACGGATCTGGGGAGCCTCGACGGCATCGGTGTCTAGTTTGACGACGACACGCCGCCAGGATCCGTCCCGTTTATCGTTTTTGGAGAAATACCCGATACTGTACTGGTTGCGTAATTCTGAAGCGATTTCTGAAACAATACCGTGAATATCCGTTATGTTTGCAGGGAAATATGCTTCCCCGCCGCTTTCTTTGGATATCCGCCTCAGCGCATCACGGGCTTTTTCCTCGTCGGATTTAAACCAGCGGCCAAATAGACTTCTGGACGGGATTTCATCCAGGAATCCGATGTTGAAAATCTGCACGTCTGATTCCTGAACAAAAGAAATGATCTCTTCGAGGGAGTAGGTGCTGTCTTTATCCTCGCCGTCGGTGATGACTATAATGGCCTTTTTGGATTTGTCCCCCCTGTGTGCTTCCTCGACCCCGAGGTAGATGGCATCGTACAGAGCTGTCCCTCCCATAACAAAAGCGTTCTCGAGTGCATCGGAGATTTCATCTATGTCACTGGTAAAGCCCTTCAGCAGTTCGACCTGGTCGTTGAATCCTATCAGAAAAATCTGATCGTTGGGATTGCTGGCTTCAATGAAAGCGCGTGCAGCCTTGTTAACCTGATCGATCTTACCCTCCATGCTTCCGCTCAGGTCCAGGGTGATGCCGAGAGTGATGGGTAGGTCCACCTGGGAAAAGTATGTTGTTTCCTGCGCCGCCCCGTCTTCAAATAGCTTGAATTTTTCCTTCTCCAGTCCGCTCACGAAGTGGCCGTTTTTATCAAAAACGGAGACATAGATCATCACAAGGTCAACCGTGATGCCGACCTTGTAGCCTTTGTTTTGCTTTGGAGATCTGCTGCCTTCGGACGCCTCCTCAGCCGGGGAGGACTCTTGATACGCTTGGGATACTGAATGTATCGCTTGAAAATCATAGGGGAAAATGCTTGATATTAAATAAAAATAAATAGCCAATGGGATGATGCATGGAAAGGCCCGCATCGGGTGGTGCGGGAGATCAGTTCTTCGGCGCATAGTATCCTTCGCGAGCATGAACCTTTAATTTGGGAAGCCCCTTGGGCGCGTCCAGCTTAACCTGGATGCGCCGCCACTTCCCATCATGATCCTGGTTGGTCGGCCGGTACCCCAGCACGTACTGGTTGCGCAATTCAGCGTGGATCAAATCGATATAGTAGTCCAGTTCATTGAAATTGCCCGGAAAGAATGCACGTCCTCCCGTGATCCCCACAATATCCCGGATTATGGGCATGCCATAGCCGTTATCGCCCAGCTGTCCGATGCTGTATATCTGTACGCTCGATTCTTTCGCGAATTCACGAATTTCCCCAACGGAATATCGGCTGCTGTTGTCTTCACCGTCCGTGATGAGAATCAGGGCCTTTTTCTCGTTTTTACCTTCCATGACATAGCTCAGTCCCATGTATACGGCATCGTACAGCGAGGTATTACCGCCCGGTTTCTGGAATAGGATGTCATTTTGCAGCGCAGATTCTTTTTCGCTGAAATCACGGACCAGTTTGGTCGTGTGGTTGAACGTGATCAGCAGGTACTCGTCTTCGGGATTGCCGTATTCCAGGAATTGTGTGATGGCGTTTTTCGCTTTCTTGATATTCGCATTTTCCTTCATGCTGCCGCTGATGTCGAAAATGATTCCGACGCTGACAGGGGCGTAATGCTGATTGAAATGGACGATCTCCTGTTCGACTTTGTTTTCGAAAACCTGGAAGTGATCCTGGTCCAGCCCGGTCACGTAGCGGTTTAAAGAGTCGGACACGGACACGTTGACAAATACCATTTCGACCCCGACCTTGAACAGGGGAGGTCGTTTCCGTTCGATACTCTGGCCTGGGAGACCTGTGCCCAAACAGAAAAGGGACAACATCAGTAATGCAGAAGTTCGTGGCCAAGTATTCACTGGAAACCCTCACGGAATAAATAGCTACGATAGAGCGTTATACTTTTAATTCTAACAAACGGAATGTCGGTGTCAAGGGACAGGGTCAGGCCCTGCCGGGACAGGGGGTTATTCCGCGTCCAGGCGTTCCAGGAAATCCAGCCCTACGAGAACTTCACGCGGTTTGGATCCATCGGCTGCGGAAACCAGATTGTTGTGGTACATCGAGTCGATTAGTTTTGCAGCCCGTCCGTACCCGATGCTCAGCTTTCTCTGCAGCAACGACGTGGATGCCCGTCCTTCCGTGACAACAACCCGGACGGCGTCTTTGTACAGGCTGTCCTGCTGCCCGGGGTCGATCGGATTCCCGGCTTCATCGGTTTCTTCCATGCCATAGACGAGGACCGAATCGTCATAGTCGGGTTCGGCCTGTTGGCGAAGGTGTTCTGTGATCTCCTGGACTTCGTTTTCGCTCAGGTACGCTCCATGAATGCGTGTGATGCGGGATGTGCCGGGGGCGATGAAGAGCATGTCGCCATTGCCTAGGAGCTGTTCGGCACCGTGTGTGTCAAGAATGGTTCTGGAATCGAATTTTGAGGATACTTTGAAGGCGATCCTGCTCGGGAAATTGTTCTTGATGGTGCCCGTAATGACATCCACGGATGGGCGTTGTGTTGCCACTATGAGGTGGATGCCGACGGCGCGCGCCATGGCCGCCAATCTGGAAATCGAAGTTTCAACCTCCTTGGATGACACCATCATAAGATCGGCAAGTTCGTCGATTACGAGTACGAGATAGGAGAGGGGCGATTCTGGTTCTTCGGTCTCCTCCTCCAGCTTGTCGAGCAAAGACATCTGGTTTCCGGATTTGAAGAGCTTATTGTACTGTTCGATGTTGCGCACGCGATGTTTGGCCAGCTTCCTATATCGGCTTTCCATTTCGGCGGTTGTCCAGCGCAGGGCCATCGCCGCTTCCTCTGCATCCGTGACAATGGGGGTCAGCAGATGGGGTATATCGGAATACAGCCCCAGTTCGAGTCTTTTGGGATCGATAAATATGAACCGGACATCTTCCGGGGTTGCCTTGTACAGAATTGAGGTGATCATGCAATTTAGGGCGACGCTTTTGCCCGATCCCGTTGCCCCGGCAATGAGCAGATGCGGCATGCGCTTGAGGTCCGTCACGATGGGATTCCCGTTGATTTGCTTTCCCAGCGCCAGCGTCAGCTTCGACTGTGATTTCTGAAATGCATCCGATTCGACCAGTTCACGCAGCATGATGGTTGCCCGGTCCTGATTCGGCACTTCTATCCCTACGGTCGCCTTTCCTGGAATCCTGTCAATGCGGGCTGATTCCGCCTTGATGCCGAGGCATAAGTCATCCACCAGGCTCGTAATGCGTGAATACTTGATCCCTGCGTCGGGTTTAAATTCGAATGTGGTGACTACGGGACCGGGATGAATCTGGGTGATGCTGCCGTGCACGCCGAATTCGGCGTATTTGTTCGATATCAGCTGGGCGCGTTCCATCAGTTCCTTTTCATTGACCGGAAACGGGTTCTCAGGTTGATTCAGGTAATTGATGTCCGGAAGCATGAATTTTTTGGAATGCGCTTGCCCCGCTTCCCTTGAGTGCACACGCTCCGGAGCAGGTTTGGGCGCATGGACCGGTTCCGAAAGGGGGGGGTATACAAGCGGGGTATGGCTAATGGCCGGTGTCGGGGTCACTCGAATCGGTTCCGGGCGGGGCGCGCGCTCCGGCGGTGCTGGTGGTTTCGGGCGTTTGAAGTTCACGACCGTTTTCAGTGAAGCGAGCATGTGGAACAATTTTCGTATATGGTCCAGGGCGCCTGGTATCGGGGATGGAGGTTTCCGGCCGATGCCCCGGAAGACTCCCCCAATCGTGAGAGGCGTTGATGCCAGGATCCCTAGGATCAGGCCGCCTAGGATCACGATGATAGTCCCCGTGGTATTCAGATTTGGGCGCAGCAGGTCGAGTACAAAAACTCCTATGACGCCGCCGGCCATGAAACTCGCGTCCGGGAATTTGGACGGTAACAGTTGAAACGCGGCACAGGCGGCTGCGAGGAGAATCAGGAATCCAGCGATCCTGAAGGCGGCCATCTGAAACTTCCGGCCCATCAATAGTTTGCATCCCAGGACACCGATCGGAACCAGAAGCAAGAACGCCGTGAAACCGAAAACCTGGAAAAGAAAATCGCTGATGTAGGCTCCGAGGCGTCCAATCTTATTCTCGAAGGTCGATGTCAATGACAGGGAATTCATGCTCGGGTCCCCGGGATTGTAGGAGGCCAGACACAACAGTAGAAGTACCCCGATCAACAGGATGAAAACTCCGATGAATTCATGTTTTTTTTCGCTTAATTCACCTGGCATATATTCACCGCCACTTCTAGTGAATGAGGACCGCTATATTTCATAGATCACCGGAATGATCATCGGATATGTTCCGGTCTGTTTTCTGAAATATCTCTTCAATTCTGCACGAATGGCGTCGGAAAGCAGCATGGAATCCTTCCGCTCTTCCTCGGAACAATCTTCGACGGTGTCGATAATGATTTGTCGGGCTTCTACAAGATAGGATTCTCCTTCTTCCTTCTGAATATGGCCGCGGCTTACCAACTCGGGAGTTCCCTCAAGCCTGCCCGTGGCTTTGTTGATTGCGGCGACTGCGAGGATAACGCCTTCTTCGGAGAGACGGCGGCGATCCTGCACGATGTACTCGTCGAGATCGGCAATGCCGCCTTCGTCGATGAATCGTCTGCCGACGGGGGCCTTGCCTCCGATACTCGCGGAATCGGGTTGCAGATTGATAATGTCTCCCGTTTCTGCCAAGAGGATACGCTCCTTTGGTATACCCACCTCGCGGGCTAGATTCGTGTGTGCATACAGCTGCCGGTATTCGCCGTGAACGGGGATGAAGAAACGGGGTTTGGTCAAATTCAGCATCAATTTCAATTCTTCCTGGCTGGCGTGGCCCGACACATGGGTCGCCCATTGGCTTTCATCGAAGACGGTGGCGCCGCGCCTGCAGAAGTGATTGACCAAGCGGGAGACGCGGCTTTCATTCCCCGGGATTACTCGCGCGCTTAGGATGATCGCGTCGTCTTCATCGACCGAAAAATCCTTGTGTTTCCCGAAGGCCAGCCGGGTCAGCGCTGCCATGGGTTCCCCCTGGCTGCCGGTGCTCAGGATCACCAGTTTGTTGTGGTCCTGAGACCGTGCTTCGGCGACATCAATCAAAACACCGGGGGGGATATCCAGGTAACCCAGGTCTGCGGCGATGGAAATATTCTGTTTCATACTCCTGCCGAGTGGAACTACGCATTTGCCGAAGCTGTGTGCAAGTTCGAGAATGATCTGAATCCGATGGATACTGGAGGCAAAACATGCAACGACAATTTTCCCTGTGCAGGTATGAAAAATCTGTTCGATATTCCGACGGACAAAATTTTCTGACAGGGTAAAGCCAGAACGTTCGCTGTTGGTGCTGTCGCTGAGAAGGGCTAGCACGCCTTGTTCGGCATAATGGCAAATGCGGGCGTAGTCCGTAATATCCCGGTTGGGGGGTGACGGGTCCAGTTTGAAATCGCCTGTATGGATAATGGTGCCTACCGGTGTTGTCAGTGCCAACCCGACGCTGTCTGCGATGCTGTGGGTCATCCTGAGAAACTCGATTTGAATGGCGTCCAGTTCCAGGATTTCCCGAGGTTGTATGCTGACAAGTTCCGTCCTTTTAAGCAGACCGTGTTCGGACAGACGACCCTTGGCGAAACCAAGCGTCAGCGGCGTTCCGTATACCGGCACTTGGACGTCCTTGAGAAGGTAGGGAAGGGCTCCTATATGGTCTTCGTGTCCATGAGTCAGAACGATGGCGCGCACCTTATCCCTGTTTTGGATGAGGAACTCGAAGTCCGGTATAACAAGATCCACCCCTAGAAGGTCGTCCCTCGGGAAAAGCAGTCCTGCGTCAATGACGACAATGCTTTGGTCGTAGCAAACGGCCATTGAATTCATTCCGAATTCCCCCAGGCCGCCCAAGGGTATGATTTTCAGGATTGGGTCTGTCACGATGCGTGTATCCTCAGAAAAAAACGCAATCTATCCTAGCTCGTATTACGGTGCAAGACGAGAGTTTTATTTCGACAGCCCTGGCAGGCGCACGAATCCTCGTTTTCCGGTTGTGCTCGGACACTAGCCGCAGGAGTGTTCCCGTGGCAAGGGCAGATGCCCGCCGGCGGGGGCACAAGGCTCGCAAGAGCTGGAACCGTCCGCAGTCCAGGACCGTCGCGATTGTGAATCAAGCGGATTGGAACCGGGCATTGTAAACCCGGGCCAGTGCTTCAAATTCGGCAATCGAAAGGCTTTCGGCTCGACGGGCACCGTCGATGCCCGCATGATGCAGCAGCAGCTTGGCGTCGGCGCTGAATGCAGGATGCAGTCCGAGGGAATTCAACAATGTCTTCCGTCTATGGCTGAAAGCGGCTTTGACGACCGCTCCAAAATCAGCTTCGAACCCGGGATCCCGTGAATCAGTCCCGGGTTTGAGGGAAACCATGGCGGAGTTCACCTTGGGACGCGGTACGAAACAGGATGGGGGAACCTTAAAACCTATCTGTACGCTGCTGTGGTGCTGGCAGTGGACGGAGAGGTACCCGTATTGCCGGGAGCCTCGTTCGGCTGTTATCCTTTGGGCGACCTCCGCTTGAACCATAAACGCCATGTCATGAACTGGCAGGCCGCAATGGAGGAATTTCTCGATTATGGCCGTGGCGATGTTATAGGGCAGGTTTCCGGCGATGCGCAGCCTCTGTTGCGGGCATAGATGTGAGGCGACAAGTGAGGACAAGTCCAGGCGCAAAATGTCCGCATGGAGGACCGTGGCCGAGTCATGCCGTGCCAAATTCGATTCAAGGAGCGGGATGCGGTCAAAGTCGAGTTCAATGGCCACCAGTTGGGCCGCGGTGGCGGCAAGCCGCTGCGATAGTGCGCCATCGCCAGCGCCGATTTCAAGAAAAAGGTCTTCGGGACGTGGTTGAATCCACCGGACAATCTTGTCGATTACGCCTGCATCTCTTAGAAAATGTTGGCCCAAGCGCTTTTTAGGGGCCAGCGTATAAGGCTTGACATCCGAACAGTACGATCCCATAATATCTTGTATTTTAGCTGAATAATGTGCCTTCGATATAGGAGAATTTGAAAGATGAGCGGAAAAGTTGGAGAAGTCGGCGATCAGAATTTTGATGATGAAGTCCTGAATGCTACAGAGCCTGTCCTTGTGGACTTTTGGGCTGCCTGGTGTGCCCCCTGCCGGATGGTTGCTCCGGTTGTGGAAGCCATTGCGGAAGAATATGAGGGCAAAGCTAAGGTATTGAAATTAAATGTTGATGAGAATATGGTCACATCCGGGAAATATAACATCAAAGGGATTCCGACGCTCCTTCTTTTCAAAGACGGTGTTGTCAAAGAGCAGATTGTAGGAAATACCACCAAGGGGACTATTTCCAAGATGATCGACAATCACCTCTAATCCCTTGATCTGCCTGCCAAGCCCAGTTGCCCATCTGTGGCCATACTTTGTCCAATCGGCGGTTCTGCGTGGAACCGACGACGTTGGGTTGTGCCGGTATTGGTGCTGCTAAAACCGGGGCATGAATCAAATACGCAAAATTGAAAGCCGGGGATTTACCCGATGGCAAACTTAGTTATCGTTGGCGCCCAGTGGGGGGATGAAGGCAAGGGTAAAATCGTTGACCTGTTTACCTCTCATTTCGATATCATTGCGCGGTATCAGGGAGGACATAACGCCGGACACACCGTAATCGTTGACGGCCGCAAGTATGTTCTGCATCTGATCCCTTCCGGCATTCTTCATCCCGAAATGCTTTGCGTGATCGGCAACGGTGTGGTGATTGATCCGGTCGCCTTGCTCGATGAGATCGAGGAACTCCGGTCTGCAGGGATAGACTGCAAGGGAAGACTCTTTATAAGCAACCGTGCTCATCTGATACTTGATTACCACAGGTTGATTGAGAAAGGGGATGAAGATCGTAGGGGTGAGGAGAGAATCGGCACGACTAGCAGAGGTATTGGGCCGGCTTACGAAGACAAGATGGGGCGCCGGGGAGTGCGCATATGCGACCTCTTCAATCTTCCGACCCTGAGGAAACGGCTGGAAGATAACATCGAACTGAAAAAGGCCTTTGTCCCTTCGATCAAGGAACGCATCGATATCGATGCGTTATGCGACAATACCGCGAAGATTGGAGATAAGCTTTCCGGATACATTGTCGATGCCGCGGAGTTTCTGAACCGGAGCCTGGATGAAGGGAAGAGGGTTCTGTTCGAAGGCGCGCAGGGTACAATGTTGGATGTGGATCATGGCACCTATCCGTTTGTAACAGCATCCTGTGCGACTGCCGGCGGTGCCTGTACCGGAACTGGAGTCGGGCCGACGCGGATCGACGGGGTCGTGGGAATTTCCAAAGCCTATACCACGAGAGTGGGGGAAGGGCCCTTTCCTACGGAATTGAACGACGAGATCGGCAAATTCATCCGGGATCAGGGACAGGAGTACGGCGCCTCTACCGGGAGACCAAGGCGCTGTGGATGGTTTGATTCCGTTGTTGTGAACTATTCCAGGCAGGTTAATAATCTCGAAAGCCTAGTAATCACCAAGCTGGACGTACTCGATTTCCTGGACGAAATTCAAATCTGCACTGGCTATCGCTACAAGAATAATATACTGAAATCATTTCCCCCGGATATCCAGGTTCTGGAACAGTGTAGGCCGGAATACGCAACGGCAAAGGGCTGGCGGCAGAAAACCACCGAAATCAGGGATTACGATGCGCTGCCCTTGCTCGCCCGGGACTACCTGAAGAGACTTTCCGATCTGGTGCATACGGAGATATCTGTCATTTCAACGGGGCCGGATCGTGTCCAGACAATTGTTGCATCCAAAGACTCTTGCCTTGCATCCTGGATTTCTATTTAACGGGCCACTGCCAGACTCGGCGCTCCTCATTCTCCTGGAGCCCGTGCACGGGTAGTTGGATGAATTAATATTTGTAGTCCTGGTAAAAATATGAAACCATTGTTTATGCGAGGCATCTTAAGTACCGGGGCCTTTGAATAGATACTTCCTGGGTTGAGGAGACCGGAGGCGGAAGAGGTATCTTCAATCTCTGTTGGCGTATGACGAAAACGATACGAGGAGCCTGATCCCGAACCAGGGGACGTGATATTCTCCAAATTTGGAACGAACCGCCGGGGGGTTCCGGAAATGGTACGAAAAGGCATCGTCATTCTGGCCTGTGTCATCGCGGCTGGTTTCCAGCTCGAGGCGAAGCAGGATTTCGAACGCAGCTATGCGCTCATAACGGGCAGGCATGTCACCATTAACAACGTAATGGGGGATATCAGCGTTTCCGGATATAAGGGCGAAACCATCAAGGTGATCGCCAAGAGCGAAGGGCCGGACAGCGACACCATTCGAATTGTTGAAAATAATTTCGGTCCGAGGGTTGAGCTGTTTCCCGTGTCTTCGAAATTCAATAGTAGCAAGACCAAACTGGATTTTGAGGTCAAAGTCCCTAAGTCGGAAAAGAATGTTTCCATCGAACTTAAATCCGGAAGCGGGAAAATCGAGGCCACCGACATCAGCGGTACTCTCATCGTAACCAGCTTTCGGGGGGACATAAAGGTCGAAAACATTCAGGGGAACCTCTTCGCCCATTCCATAAGCGGCAACCTGGATGCCACGATTAAAGAAGCCCAGGGAATGCGATGGATGAAATTAGATTCAGGTAGCGGAAACATCAAAGTGACGGCGCCGTCGAATCTGGAAGGATGGATCTCGATGAGCACCAGCGGTACACTCAATACCGACTTCGCGATAGATAAGCATCAGAGCCGATACGGGGGAAAGGTTGCCAGAGGCAAACTGGGCTCCGGAACCCAGAGGATTGAAATATCTTCCGTGTTTGGCAGCGTTAGCCTTCTGAAGAAATAGCCGGAGCTACCAGGCGGTTCTACCGGCAGAACCAGTTTCTTTTTTAAAGAACTGCCTTTTCAACCCTGATCAAGCGTGTTAACCTTCCCGTCATTATATATGTGGGCCGTTAGCTCAGTCGGCAGAGCATCTGCCTTTTAAGCAGAGGGTCGTTGGTTCGAGTCCAACACGGCTCACCAGGTATCGAATCTATGAATAATCACTTAGAGATTTCGATCCTTCTGAGGATCCGGTCGGTCTTTGACCCGGTGCGCGACAAGCCCCACCGTACAGGGTGTGGCCTGCCAGGATAATACAAACCGAAGTTCTGCGAATTTCTCACAATAAATTCTAGCCTGAAGTAAAGCATCGAGAGAAATCATCCCACTGGAAAAAGGAGAACCGGCATCTATCTCGGGGCGGGACGCGCCTGTTGCGCCTGTCGAGTGAGCGATGCAGCAGGATTGCCAGCAGCAGGAACCCGTCGAAGCGTCTCATCCCGGCCTTCTGGAAGACTCCGTACTGCTGTGTGTCTGAGACCGATCATCGGCTTCTCCGGTGGCCCGACGTCAGGCCGGGCGTTTTCCCATAAATGCTCGAATTCTTCAGCACGTTTTCCCTTGAAGCTTGAAGGCACCCCGGTTTTCCGGTAACAGCAAGGAACAGTCCTTGGGGCCCATGCTTCTGACTTCCTTCTCTCCCTGCGCCTCAGGACAATTCGGTGTCCCGAAGTGAAAGGGGACCCCTGGTTCTTCTCGCGGTTTTCCGTCGTCCAGGCTTCCAGGCGCACAATCTGCCGCCGCTGAAGAGACGGTATCTCGCTTTTAAGCCAGCGTGTGATGGGGACCAGAGTCCTTTCCCGGACGCAGGCATCCGGAAGGTGCTTCCGTAAAGATTCGTACCGTTCCCGCTCGATAAAGCCGAGCCTTGCGTTGTCATAGCCGGGCAGGGAGATTCTACGGCCTGACAGACAAGGATTCCGAATCATCAGGTTGAAGGGCCGCATGATCGCGCAAAGTTCCCGATTGATGGGCGCATTGCTGGCTGTTTCCTCCCTTCGGTGCAGAATGTGGTCGTCAAGGTCAGTTTCGGTGATCCGCCTGGCCCGCATTTTCCTTCAGAGGGGAAGGACGTTCGGGACAGACGGCCCACGAGTGCCGCATTGCACCAGAAACAGCGGCCATGTGGATGGATCGACTCCACGTTACGAGGGTACATGGTGCGGGAAATTTGCGGCAATTTAAGAAATAATTCAAACGCCGGATATGGTATCCTTGACACTTTCTTATCAAGACCGAGGAGTGCATTTTGGCTGAATTTTACGTGAGGATACCTTTTGATCTTCTGGAACATTTCATGGTGGACGTCTTCAAAGGCTTGGGTGTTCCAGACGACGATGCACGCGTCTGTGCCAATGTGCTGATTATGGCTGACAAACGGGGCATCTATTCGCACGGTGTCGGCCGCCTCAAGCCTATCTACTATGACCGCATCGTCAAGGGGGGGGTCCAGTTCCCGGATGCCGAATTCGAGGTGGTCCGTGACTGCAAGGCCACGGCTGTCGTGGACGGGCATCACGGCATGGGCATGGTCATAGCCAAGCGCTCGATGGAGATGGCCATCGAAAAAGCGCGTGATCATGGATTGGGGATGGTTACGGTCCGCAATTCGACCCATTACGGGTATGCGGCCCATTATCCGTTGATGGCTGTTGAAGCCGACATGATCGGGATTACGGGTACAAACGCTCGCCCGTCTATCGCGCCGACCCATGGCATAGAAAATATGATGGGAACCAATCCGCTTGTTTTTGCAATCCCAACCGACGAAGAGTTCCCGTTCACCAACGATTACGCGACCTCCATTATACAGAGGGGAAAGATTGAGGCGTTCGCCCGTCAGGGCCTGCCCTGTCCTGAAGGACTGGTCATAAACAGTGACGGCAGGACCGAAACCGATCCGGCCACGATCCTCGAGAGCCTGCTGGAGGGGAAATGCGCCTTTACACCGATCGGAGGTCTGGGCGAAGAAACGGGAGGCTACAAGGGCTATGGATTCACAACCGTCGTCGAAATTATGTCTTCAGCCCTGCAGCAAGGGGCTTTCCTCAAACGTCTCAACGGCCGGGATGAACAGGGCAATGTCGTGCCCTACGCCCTGGGCCACTTCTTCATCGCAATCGATATCCAATGCTTTACGGACATAGCCGCCTTTAAGAAGACCACCGGCGATATCCTGCGCGCGCTTCGGGCCTCGAAAAAGGTTCCGGGGCAGGAACGTATCTACACCTGCGGCGAAAAGGAATACATCGCCTGGCAGACATACCAAAACAGCGGCGTCCCTGTGGATGCTGTTGTTCAGCGGGAGCTCTGCACGATGCGGGACGAACTCGGCCTGCACTACAAGTTTCCCTTCGAGTCCCGTAAAGAATAGCAGGCGCCGCATCTCTTCATTTCCATGAATGCTTTGCGGCAACACTTCTACAGGAGACAGGACCGCAGAAGGAACGGAGGAACGCCCGCGTCTGTTTCCCTCCCGGCTGTTCCTGTCCTGCTCAAGTAAAAGGGAGCCCTGCTCCCATACAATCAACCGGATGCCGCCGGGTAAAGGGGGCGGCTAGCCACCGGTTCCTGAGGGCTGCCCATGCCGCTTCTATCATCAAACTCCAATTTGAAATTGATCTTGTTGCCGGCGGGATCTCTGAGATTGTTGATTGTACCGGCGCCCGTTTGTCCGGTTGGGTCGGGTGGGAAGACAATCTCCCTCAGTACGTTCTACTGAACAATGCCAGGCGGTTTTCAGGCATTTTATTCTTTAAACGATGCCTAAAGTGTTGGGGATAGAATCGAAAGGGGTGGCCAACCAGCGTTTTTACTGTATTCGGGACTGAAAATACGCATAAATTTCATCCACGAATTCTTGAAATCTGCAATGAAAGGTGTAAGATTGTGAAACCTTGACAGCGTGTCCCCATCGTCTAGTCGGCCTAGGACACCGCGCTTTCAATGCGGCAACACGGGTTCGAATCCCGTTGGGGACGCCAATTCTCAGTCCGCCTTACCTTGCCACGATGTCAAACGGCTTTGTAACTGCATGGGATAGGGAACTTTTACGGATTAGGACGCCGTTCGATTATAGAGGATAAAGCAGTCCCCCTATCCTCTTTGTTTTGCTATAAGTGCAGCTCATGCGTATATTTAGAGATATTTTGAATTTCGGGCCCCGGTGGGTGTTCATAATTGCCCGCGCGTTCCTGTTGCATTGAGGTTCACCTAATTCACGCATCTTTGAGTTGTATCACTTGGATTTTCGAGTCCATAGGGAATCATCCATAATGCCTGTGATCCTGTCATCATACGTTTTGTCCAGAAGGCCTTGGTAGGATGCGTATTGCTTTTGTGCTGCTCGGCAGTGGATTGCTTCCGAAATTGAGATATACCTCCTGGTTTCTTACACGCAGGGTGGTGGCAATCTCTCCGGTGATTTCGATGTTCTTGACCCGGTGCGCGACAAGCCCCGCCGTGGCGGGCGGGGAAGGATAGGGCGGACGGCGCAGCCGTCCGGGTTTGTAGTGAGGTGTCTAGTGTTTCTCGATGTATGGGTGCACGATGTAGATCGGTGCGCCGCCACAGGATGAGGCGACATGGGATGGCGGCCACAGTGTGGCCCTCCAGCAGGGTTTTTCTCCTGAATCCGGGTCTAAGCCCTTCGTCTTTTAGGCCAATAGCTTTCAGCGCGATTTGTACTACAATGAGGCCGTGAAAGGGATACAGGAAAAGCCCGCATGCGGTCTACGGCAATAAGTACCGCGTTGTACGGGTAACGAAGTATCGATATACAGGGATACGGGGGCGGGTGGCAGAACGTGTGCGCGAGTTGATACGCCAGATCTGTGAGGCACCAGAAGAGGTGATTGTGCGCGGAGCGATCTCGCCCGATCCCGACCACAGGTTGTTATCCGTGCTGCCGGATCTGGCACCGGCGAAAGTGTTGCAATACATCAAAGGGAGGTCGTCGCGGCTGCCGCAGGTGCAATCCCCCGCGTTGGGCAAGCGGTACCGGGGGCAACATTTGTGGGCGCAAGAGTACTTCTGCGAGGCGCTGCGGGAGGTGGATGGCGCTACGATCAAAGAGTACATAGAGAGCCGGAAGTGGGACGCCGACCAGGAAGGATTCAAGATCACCGCATGCACCGACAACATGGGGCGAGAGTCTGAACTCAAGACCCAATCTGGGCATGGGCGTAATCTACGGCATTCAAGATCGATTCAGAATCCTGTGGATGCTGTTGAATCCCGCTTTCGGGAAAAGAAACTGAGGGAATGAGCGCAGGTCCACAACCCTGAGGCTCTCCGGGGCATTCGCAGGGCTTCCGGATCTCGTCGCCTGGATTTTCCCGAGTGCTTTCCGGGCTCCTTTGAATGGGAATGGTTTGAAACTAATTCGCGCGAGAATCCACCGTGGGCAGGGACTCTCGATTGTAGACATGATGTGGAATGAAAAATACAATAAGGGTGCTGCTTTCATACAATATGCCGGTGGTTCACTTCTGCTGAAAGTTTTCCTGGTCTTTGGCCTCCTGCTTTTTACGCTGGGCTGTGCCCAAAGAGTTTCCAGGGTCGAGCACGCCGGGGTTTATCCGCAGAGCCTTGCCGAGAAGACCGTTCGGATCCTGCCGGCCGGGGAGCCGGTTTCTCTTGACCAGTGCATTGATACGGCTTTGGCCAACAATCTGGATCTTCAAACCCTTGAAATTCACAAGCGGTTGGCATCGCTCGACCGGAAAGCGGCTTTCGGAAATTTTCTCCCCAACATCGAACTCCAGTTCTCCTTCTCGGCCACGGACAAGCCTCAATTGAGAGAATCGATGGGGGGGGCAATTCAGCTCTCCGACCAGGAATTGGCAAATGTGGCGATTCAGCTGCGGCAAGCGGTATTTCTTCCTCAGGCCTGGTACCTGTACGACATACGCCAAAAAGGCGAAGACATCAGCAACCTCGTTCTGCAGAGAACGCGCCAGCTTATCACGTTGCAGGTAACCACCCTGTATTTTGCCTGCCTGACGCTGGAAGATGCGGAAGGGTACTTCAAAGCCGCGGCAGCGAGCACCGAAGTTCTTCTGAAGGAAACAAGAGCCTTTGAACGGGAGGGGCTCGTCCTGTCCTCCCAGCGCCGGAACGTTGAAACACTTCTGGCGGGGAACCTTTTTTCCTTGAACAACATCAGCCGAATCTTGACGCAGACCAAGGCGGATTTGCTGGAAACTCTGGGGTTGTCTCCTTTTGGAGATCTGCAATTGAAGCGGGAAACGCCGTTTGAGCCATTGCCGCAACGGGACATTGCCGACGATGTATTCGAAGCGCTCCTGAACCGGTTGGAGCTTCACATCGACGATCGAACCCTGGAAATCCGAAAACAAGGGATACGTACTGCGATCGCTGCGTTTTTGCCTCAAATCGTCGGAATCGGCAGCTTTTCGCACAGTAGCGACTCCTTTCTGAAATATTCCAACGTATGGTCCTACGGCATTTCCGCGGTCCTTTCTGTATTCAACGGTTTCCAGAACGTGTTGGAATACAGAGCGGCGCGTGAGCGGGAGACGGAGGCCTTCCTTAAACGCGAACAGACGTGCATGATGATCATGCTCGAGGTCCTCAAGTCCCGTCACAGACTCGAACAGGCCGACGAACAATTGAAGGTTGCAGCCGTAAATCTTGCAGCCATCGAGGAGAGGCACCGCGAGGTACAAGCGCAATGGAAGGAAGGGTTGCTGCAGCTTTCCGAATTGATGGACTCCGTGACGAAGAAAGACCAGGCTGCTTTTATGATGACGATGGCGAAATTTCAGCAGCAGGTCGCCCTTGCCACGCTCAATGATGTGCTGGGCCGAACCATGAAGGAACCTTGATTATGTCCACGCGGGGAATCTTATCCATGTTCAGTGCTCTTTGTCTGTCCATGAGCCTCTGCATTTCCGGGTGTCGCTCCGGGGAAGGGGAGCAGGCAGAGGCAAACGATTCAGCCGATCCGGCTGCCAATGCACCGGTGTATCTGGAAAATGTCCAGCGCATGATCTTCACGTCCCTTCTTGCTCCCTCCGGCAATGTTGAAGCCAAAAACAGCGTATCCGTGGCAGCCCGCATACCGGGGACCCTGGACCGCATATTTGTCGATGAAGGCGACATGGTTACCGCCGGCAAGACGGATCTCTTCCAGACGGATTCCCTGAAACTCGGCAAGGCCCTGGAAGCATCCAGAAAAGAATATGAAGTGGCCGAATATTCTGTTCGGGAAAGACAGGCCAATCTCGAGCAGGTTCAGGCCGAATTCAACAAGGTCCAGTTGGACTACGAACGGTACAAACGGCTCTATGAGCAGGACAAGGCCATAACGGAAAACGCTTTTGAAATGAAGGAATCCCACTTTTTGCAGACGTCCGCCGTCCTAAAGCATGCACACCTGAGTGTCGAACTGGCCCGAAAGCGTATGGAACAGGCCCAGGCGAATCTTGCGATCGCGGAGAAAGAATTGAAGGATTCCCTGGTTCAGGCACCGATAAGCGGGGTGGTTACGGAACGGTTTTTGGAGCCGGGGGAAATGGCCGCGGCCGGAACTCCGGTTCTTCGGATAGAAGATCTGAACGTGGTAGAAATCTCAACTTACCTCCCTGAGGAGGCCTATGACCGTGTTGCACCCGGGAAAACGAGGGTCCACGTGCATATCGGGCAGATCCATCTACGCAATCAGGTCGTTTCCTACAAAAGCCCCACAGTCAGCACGGATCTGAGAACATTCGAAATTCGCTGTATTATCCGACGTCCCCCGGATGGGCTCGTTCCGGGGAGGATTGCACAAATGGAGGTGCTACTCGACAGCCGTGAAGGGCTGGGTGTTCCCAGGGAAGCGATAGCGGTCCGTGCCGACGGACCCGTTGTTTTTGCGAGCGACGGCGCCAGGGCGCGCATGATATCTGTTCGAACCGGGTACGAAACGAACGGGTGGGTTGAAATTCTAGAGGGGGATCTCACATCGGACGCCCGGGTGATCACCGCGGGCAAGGAATTATTGCACGATGGTGTCGGGATTACGGTCATCAGGAAGGAGCAATAATGTTTCTTGCCGATGCCGCGGTCAAACGGCCCGTTGCCATGGGCGCCATGATCATAGCCCTCGTCCTACTGGGGCTGAATTCCGCCCGCAAGCTTGGGCTGGAACTGATGCCCAAGACCGATGTGCCATACATCACCGTTATTACCGTGTACCCCGGGGCGACGCCCGAAGAGATCGAAACGGACATTGCCAAACGGATCGAAGATGCCGTCGTCACCATCGACGGACTGAAGCATGTGCATTCCTCCTCCATGGAGAGCCTTTGCCAGACCCTTTTGGAATTTAACCTTGATGTCGACGTGGATATTGCCGCCACCGATGTTCGGGAAAAACTGGACATGATTCGGTCCGATTTCCCGGAGGACGTCGAAGACCCGATCATTCAAAAGTTCGATATCAACGCGTCCCCAATCGTGAACCTCGCCCTGACCGGGGATCTTCCAATCGATGCAATCTTTGACTATGCGGACAACACCCTCCGGGATCGGATAACAACCATACCGGGCGTTGCCGATGTCCAGCTGGTCGGAGGGGCCACACGAGAGGTTCAGGTGCAGTTGGACCGGCAGAAGCTGGCGGCGAGGGGGATGGTCAGCTTGCATGTCGTACGCACAATTCAACAGGGCATACGTACGATCCCCGCCGGCAATGTGAGGGACGGCAGCACGGAATATTCCGTGAAATTTGTTGCAGATTACACGGACCTCAAGGATATCGGCGAGCTTGAAGTAGCCAACATCAATGGGCAACGATCCCGGATCGATGATGTCGGCCGGGTTGTCATGGCCACCAAGGAGTTGCGGCAGGCGGCTGCGATAGATGGCAAACCATGCGTCGCCATAAGGATTGTCAAAAAAGCGGACGCAAACGCCGTCGAGGTAGTCCATGCCGTGAGAACGGCCACGAACGACATTGAGCGCTCCCTTCCCGGTGGGCTGGACATGATATGGGTGGCCGACGACGGGCGCTTCATTGAGGAGTTGAACAGCAGCGCTTGGATCAACGTCATCATGGGAATACTTCTCACCTCGCTGATCCTGTTCCTTTTCCTGTACAACCTCCGCTCTTTGCTCGTTGTGGTTCTGACTATGCCATTGACAATCATCATCGGCATGTTTTTTATGCAGCTGTCGGGCCTGACCATGAATACCCCCACGCTTATTGCTATCGGCATGTCCGTCGGGATCCTGGTTACGAATTCCATCGTGGTTCTCGAAGCGATTGTAAAAAGATTCGCGCGGGACGGCGATGCCCGGAAAGCATCCCGCCTCGGAACCTCGGAAGCGACGGTCGCGGTGCTGGCGAGTGCCGGGACCAATATAGTGGTCCTGCTTCCACTTGTCACGATGCATACCATTCTGGGGCTTTTCATCAAGGCGCTGGCCCTCACCATGCTGATTATGACGGCGGTGTCGCTGCTGGTTTCCTTCACCCTGACGCCCCTTCTATGCTCGGTCCTGCTGTCGGCTCCGAAAGAAGACGGCCGCTCTTTCCTGCAATTCATGGAAGCGAAGTGGAATCGGGGCTTCAACGCGGTGATCCGGGGGTACAGGGCGCTGCTGCAGTTCAATGAACAGCATCGCTGGTCGGCCGTCGTCGTACTGTTGCTCGTCATCGGTCTTTTCCTGTTCTCCATGATGACCGCAGGCAACATGGGAACAAACATGATTGCCGATTCCGATTTCGGGAAGCTCTTCGTGAAGTTTGAATTCCCGACCGAGTATGCTCTATCGAAGACAACACAGCGTATCGAGGAGGCTGAGGGCCGATTGAGGGGGCTGCCGGAATTGCAGCATGTGTTGACCACGATCGGTAAGGTGGAAGGCGTTATAGGACAGACTTCCGAGGGTGTGCACCTTGCCCAGATGCTGCTCAAATTTTCCGAGAGGGACGAACGCAGCTTGAAAATCGAGGAAATCATCGCCGAGGTCCGTTCGCGTTTCCAGGACTATCCTGGGGCGATAGTAACAGTGAATGTTCCCGTGATCATCGGGGGGCAGAGCAGCGACATCGAATTGGAAATCATTGGCCAGGAATATGACACGCTCGATCGACTTGCCCTGAAGGTGAGTGACCTGATCCGGCCCTACTCCGGTATCGGTGATATCGACACGACCGTGCGGGTTGGCAAGCCGGAACTGCGGATCCTTCCAAGACGGGAGGTTCTGTCCGACAGAAGTATGACGGCGACAGAAGTTGGCATGAATCTACGGGCGAATCTGGAAGGGATGACCGCAGGTACCTTCAAGCAGAATGCGCGCAATTACGACATCCTGGTCAAGCTGCAGGAAGAAAAAGGCAAAGAGCAGATTGAAGCTTTCCTTCTTCCCGGCACACCCGGCCGTCCCGTACTGCTGCAATCACTGGCCCATATCGAAGAAGGACGGGCGCCGGTGCTTCTGACGCGCAAAGACAAGCGGCGCGTATCGAAAGTGTACACCAATCTGGATCCGCAGTTGCCTCTTGGCACTGCGGTAGATCTGATCAGCCGGACTATTGATGCAAAGGGCGCATTCCCCCCCCAGCATGAGTACCGGTTCGGAGGCGTCTACGAGGTAATGACTGAGGCTCTGGAGGGCCTTGCAGAAGCCGGCATTATCGCTATTGTGCTTGTGGTGCTGATGCTGGCGGCCATACTGGAGTCCTTCAAACAGCCTGCCCTTATTCTCGTTACCGTGCCGCTGGCCTTGATCGGCACCGTCTGGGGCCTGATGCTGACGAGCAATTCCCTGGGCGTTTTTGAAATCATGTCGGTCGTGATGATGATCGGGATCGTTGTCAACAACGCGATCTTGATCGTGGACCAATTCAATGTTCATGTGAGGGAAGGATTTCCGAGACATAAGGCAATGATTCAATCATCATGCGAGCGTTTCCGCCCCGTGGCTATGATCACGATCGCAGCAGTTCTGGGGATGCTCCCCCTCGCTTTCGGCCGTGGAATCGGAGCGGAGATGAGAAACGGTGCCGGCATATCCATGCTTGGCGGCATCCTCAGTTCCGGCATACTGACACTGATCATGCTGCCCGTCCTGTACGATCTGTTCACCTCAAGGAAAGCGAAATCACAATGATCCGTTTTCGCCACATCGGTGCGCGGAACCCGGAGGAATCTCGCGCGTTTCTGCCCGATCTTCTGTATAATGCCCACTCCGAAAGCCCGCGACGCATGTTCGCCGACCTGGGCGACGAATCGGATTGCCCTTGCGGACTCCGTCTTTCTTGAGGTCTGAACTGCCCCGGCATAACCATCGTCTGACCATGCCGCGCACGCTCGAATCGGCGAATCCCTCGGCGCGTATAAGGAATACGGCTCAAAGGGATCCGGAATACCTGCAGGGAATTCATTGATGACCGGCAACTATTTTTTCGGCGTTTTTCTTTCAGTCTTATGCGGTGTCCTGATCAATGGTGGTCTACTCTGCCAGAAGAAGGTCATCAACGGGATCCCCCATGTATTAAGGCAGACACGTTTTATGAGGACCCTGTTCCGGAAACCTCTGTGGATCATAGGATTCCTCATGGAATTCGTAGGTGGAGGCGCCACGTTTATGCTTGCCGTGAACTATATCGGGCCGGCGCTGGTGCCGGGGCTCATGGCCACGGGGTATATTGTTCTGGTGGTTGGGTCTATCGGGATTTTGAAAGAGAAACTAAACAGGATGGAATATGTGGGGATTCTTCTGCTCATTTCCGGTATCGCCCTGCTAGGGCTGAGCGCCCTGGAGATCCACAAATCGACGGTTCGGGAGGCTCTGGCCGACACGGACACAGTTTTCAGAATCATTGTCTTTACGGCAACCATGTTTGCGCTGTGGGGGCTGACCCATCTGGGTGCGCTCCGCAGCAAAGAGTACAAGGGTATCCTCATGGGTTTCTCCAACGGCTTTCCGTTCGGCCTTTCGAATTTTTGGATCGCGCCCTTGCTGGCGGTTATATGGATCGTTTTAGGGGGGAAGGGGACAACGGCCCAGATCGTCATCTTTGTAGCCGCCTGTATTATAATGGTCCTGGTAAACCTGCTCGGCATCCGGCAGACACAGGAGGCGTTCAAGTTCGCGGATGCTCACAAAGTCATCCCGATGCAACAGATCCCCGTGCAGATTGCTCCCGTACTGTACTATTTCTCGGTTTTCTCTCTGAAACCGCCTTCCGATAGTTCCGTGATGTACATACTGGTAGGCGCCCTTCTGATTATCGTCAGTGGCTTCACCCTGAGCGGGAGACAGACGGAACTGGAGCGGATCCATTGATCGTCTGAAAAAGGAACAGAGGAACCCCATATGTTTGATTTCAGGGAATATTACAGCAAGGAAAACGCAGTTGCCGAAGCAAGCTATCAGGCAGGACTGCTGAAAATCCGCGATATCGTGGCCGGCACCAATGGGATCGAAGGGAACGGTGACACCGCTGTATTTTCGAAATTTTTCAACATCACAGGCCGGTTCATCCTCAAGGCGTCCGAGTATGAAAAATGCCTGAAAGAATCCTATTTCAGAACCGCTGGTTTCGACCGTCTCAAGGACGAGAATAACGGCTTATTCTGTGAACTGCATCCCGATTTCTATGGCCGTTCCTATGCGAATCCCTCCTTCGCCGTTTCTCAACTCGGGGACCGGCTCGGTCAAGAGCTCTCCTGTTTCTACGTGCAGGTACGGCAGCAAATCCGATACGCCTTCCAGCACAAGGTTTTCAAGTCCGAGGAACTCAACAGGGCTTTTATCGACCTGCACGAGGTGATGACGGAGCGGGGCCGGGACATGGACTCTGTGCACCGAATTGTCATACGGGATCCAGGCAATCCGACGGTGCGGGACTATGTCGACGACCTCCGGCAGAATTTTAGCGTCGAGTACGGCTTTCTGCCCGATATCGTGCTGGAATCAGATCTCGATGACCTGCGTTATCTTTTCCGTTACGGATGCTTTGTATCGGATGCGGACGTTCAGACCGCCCGCTTTATCCGAGCGTATCCGGAAGACAAGATCCGGAAGCTTTCAAAACAGATCGCGAAAGCCTACAGAACCGGGTTTCAGAGAGACAACAAGGATATGTCGCACAAGTCGACTGTGCGCTTCAGTTATCCCGTAGGATACGAACGCATCCTGCGCTGCCTGATCGAGGATATGCTCGATATGGGACTTGAGCCTGTTATCGGTGCCGTTGTTTCCCAAAATCCCAACAGGCAGTATGGGTACGATCATAAATTTGATGCGGCCCTGTACCTCGACCAATGCTATGTGGGGCGCTTTACTGAGTGTTATGCGGAGGCCTGCCGGTACCTGGAGGGAATGCTGAGAGCCCATTCCGGAACCGTTCTTTTGGAAACCTTCGGAGAAGAGCCTTTCATCCCAGTGAAGAAAAAAGAGCCACTGCAGTTTTCTGAAGAGCACCATCGGCTGATTCAGCAATGCCGTAACCACCGGATGGAAATCGTTGAACGATACATGCCGAGAAGTGAAACAAGCTACACGATGATCGCGTTTCCCTCCCCCGATACAGGCAAGGACTTCGCGAAGATCTTCGACGATATTTTTGATGTCAATATGCTGGATGTCGAGAAATACGAGCGCCTGCAGCAGCGGCTGATCGACGAACTGGACAAAGCCGAACATGTGCACATCAAAGGGAAGGGGGGCAATCGGACCGACATTAACGTGCGCATGCATCCGCTGCTCGATCGGGCGACGCAGACTAATTTTGTTAACTGCGGCGCGGATGTCAATATACCTGTCGGGGAGGTTTTTACTTCCCCCGTCTTGCACGGGACCAACGGCATTTTACACGTCGAGAAGACCTTTCTAAACGGATTGCGGTTCGACAACCTGGAACTGACATTCAGGGACGGGTATATCGTGGCGTATTCCTGCAGCAACTACGACAATGAAAACGACAATAAAAAGTATATCGAGGACAACCTCCTGTTTCCCCATAAGTCGTTGCCGGTAGGGGAGTTCGCAATCGGGACAAACACGCTGGCCTATGCGGTATCGAAACGATACGACATTTTGGGGATATTGCCGATTTTGATCATCGAGAAAATGGGGCCTCATTTCGCTATCGGCGATACCTGCTTCCGGCATGAAGAGGACCATTCCGTCTACAATCATCTGGATGGTAAGGAGATAATAGCGAGGGAGAACGAAAAATCCTCGCAGAGAAAAGAAAAACCCGACGAGGCGTATACCTATTGCCATACGGATATTACCATTCCCTATGAGGCGATCGATCGCATATCTGTGGTCACCCAAGATGGTGAGACAATCGATATTATCCGCAATGGCAAGTTTGTCGTTCAGGGGACCGAAGAGTTGAATGCGCCACTGGAATGAAGACAAACCGGTTTTTTCAGGTATCCGATTTCACGGAGGCATGGATTTGATACACGCTGGGACGGGTGCTGACGCCTGGCTCAAGTTTTTTGACGTATCCGTCGGCCCTTGTGGAATTTCCATCGCCAACTCCTTTAAGATATACTCCCCTGCAGGCTCCGGATTCGGTTTCGCAGGATCGGGCTGGATGGTCGGGTTGCCTGGCGAGTCATCCGGCGCAACCCGCGACGGGGGCAATCCTGTCAAATGAAGCACGTTTCATGGGGAGGCCGTGATTATGAAACACAAGATCTGCTGGCTTGTGCTGGTTGCTTGTTTCATTGCGGGTTTTTCAGCGAGATCCGGGCAAACTGCAGACAGGGCCAAGATAACTGTTCACAATCCTCGGGGTATTCAGCCGATCATCCGCAAAATACCAATGGCTCCGAGACCGGACACCCTGACCGGGAAAACAGTCTACATTGTCGACACCAAATACCCGCGTACACGGGAATTTGTGTCGGAACTTTTTTCCGTACTCAAGGAGAGATACCCGACGACAAACTGGGTGCTCAAAGAGAAGTACGGGGGGTACATGGATGACGATCCCAAACTCTGGGAGGAGATCAAGAAGAACGCCCATGGCGCGATCGTTTTGCTGGGGCATTGAAGCAGCTGTTCGCCGGCGGTCGTCGGCCACAGCGTAACCCTGGAGCGAATCGGCGTTCCCGCGGTTCCGATCATTACTCAAAGATTTCAGGAACTAGTGACGACGATTTCGTTCAAAAAGGGCATACCCAACATGCGGATTGTCTATTCACCCCATCCCATCACCGACCGCCCCGCCGAGTTGTGCCGCAAATACATTGAAGGTGCGGATCCGAACACCGGGAAGCCTTTCCTCGAAGAGATAATCGAGGGACTGTCGAAGCCGCTGTCGGGGGAGGACGGCAAAGGGGGATTCCTCGAGAGGGATCTTCGGCCCAGGCTGCTGACGCCCGATACCGCAGCCAATTTGGAAAGGCATTTTTATGACAACGGGTTTACCGACGGGCTGCCGGTCGTTCTTCCCACTGAAGAAAAAGTGGCGGCGATGCTGAAAGCCACGAGCCATCAGCCGGACGAACTGGTGGGCAGGATGCGTCCCTCCCCGCCGCACGAGGCCTGGGAGTATACCGTGGAGATGGTGGCCGTTAACGCCGTCATGGCGGGCGCCAAACCGGAGTACTTCCCGACGATTCTGGCCATAGCCTCAACGGGCGTCACGTCCCTGTTCAGTTCGACATCCTCATTCGCCCGCATGGTTTTGATAAACGGACCGGTTATTGAGGAAATCGGCATGAACGACGGGATCGGAGCACTGGGACCGTTCAACCGCGCCAACTCAACTATTGGCCGTTGCTGGACGTTGATATCGAAAAATCTGGGCGGTTCCGGGAAACCCGGCGAGACGTTTCTAGGAAGCCAGGGCAATCCTCTCAGCTACAACAACCTCTGCTTCCCGGAAACGGAAAGCCGCCTGCCGTCGGGGTGGAACCCGGTTCACGTTCAGAAGGGTTTCGACCGGGAGGACAGCGTCGTCAGCATCTTCAGCGGATGGAGCATGAGCGACATTGCGTGGTATTCCCCGATGCCGATATACCAGGTTGTCCGCGGGTGGCTCGAGCATTTCTTCTCCTTCGGCACGAGTTCCGCCACAATCATCCTGGACCCGATTGTGGCCGAGGATATCGCCGGATCGGGATTTGAATCCAAGGAAGCTTTTGCGAGGTACTTGGCCAAGAACACGGGGACGCCCTACTGGCTGTACTGGCAGACCAACGCCGGACAGCAGGCTCTTGAAAAGGCAAAGGACGGGATCGAGCCCTACGCGGGATACCTGCGAATGGGGCATGGTTCCATCATCCCCGTTTCCCGATTCGACCGATCGGTCGGGATGCGGTCGTCCGGATTCTCTGCTTCCAGCGATACGGCTCAAAGCTCCACGTCCATCGAGATCGTGGTCACTGGGGGTGGAACGAACACCTTCTGGTCTGGCGGCGACTTCAGCTATGTCACCGGAGCCAGCGTGGATTCCTGGAGATAGGGGGGCGGTATGAAAAATTCAAGTATAATGGTTCTTGTCATGCTGTTTGGATGGACAATCGCGATTGGACTCCCCTTGGCGGAAGCGCAGGCCGACAGGCCGTCCAATGCCGCGGATGTCGGGTCGCCTGTCCGGTCAATGCTTGAACTCGGGTCTGTATTCCCCAGCATTTACGACATCACCGTGACTGTTCTGGAGACGGTGAGGGGCGGGAAAGTTGCCGCCCTTCTGCAGGAAGCGAATGCCTCTGTCTTGCCTCCTACGGACGGTTTTGAGTATCTGCTCGCCAGAGTGAAGTTCGAGATGCGGGGACGGTCCGTGAGAGACAGGCTGACCTTCGACCTGGGGGATTCGTCCCTTCAATGGGTGGCCTTTTCCTCGGATATCACCGAATACGAGGGGATCGCGGTCGATGCACCTGACCCGAAACTGAAGGGGACGGTCCGCCCGGGCCAATCGTTGGAAGGTTGGGTTGCATTCGCAGTTGAAACAAAGGAAAAAAGACCGATCATGGTTTTCGATCCGGACTCCGGTGGCGCCAACGGGAGGGGGAAACCCCTGTTTTTCAATTTGTACTAGTTGGAAGGATGGGGCTTCCGAGGAATCAGGGTGCACACAAACCAAAGTCTCCGGCTGAGGATGAAACTGAGTCAATCGGCATTCCCGCCTGGCGGGAGTGCCACGCCTGAAGAAACCCGCAACAAGCACATCTTTCCCCATCGTTTCGGGAAAGCCCCGTGAAACAACGGCGTCTCGTTCCCGACTCGCTACAGGCTTTCAAGATACTTGTTACCCTATTCAAGATGGATTCCAACAAGGCCAGCCTCATAAATGACGTTAAGGGATACCAATTCAACAGGTTCTATGGATGTAGTACCCACAGTTACTATCGAAGAGGCAAAAGGATTTTATGACGACCGATATCCTAGTGCAACCCACACCACTTCTCGAACGCCACCAGGCTCTTAGCGCCCGAATGGCTCCTTTCGGCGGATATTGGATGCCGATACAGTATGCAGGCATCCTTGCGGAACACGAAGCTGTCCGAACAGCCGCTGCAATATTCGACACATCCCATATGGGCGAATTCCTCATTTCGGGGCGATCGGCATTACGGGACCTTGAGCGTCTGGTGAGTTGCGACCTGGACTCCCTGGCAGTCGGCCGGTGCCGGTACGGTCTCCTATGCAATCCCGAAGGGGGTGTGCTCGACGACCTGATCGTCTACCGACTCGCCCATGTCGAGTACATGCTGGTCGTCAATGCGGGGACCCAGGACCGGGACTACGATTGGATCCTATCGCATCTTTCCGAAGACACCTCAGCCCGGAACATTTCTGCGGTGACTGCCAAGGTGGATGTCCAGGGGCCCGGTTCTCCCCGTATCATTCAGGAGATGGTCGCCGAATCGATCGAAAGCTTGGAGTACTACGGATTTCACCGGAACAGTTTCAGGGGACGCCCCGTTATAGTCAGCAGGACCGGGTATACGGGCGAAATAGGTTTTGAGGTGTATTCGGATCCGGACAGCATCGGGATTTTTTGGGATGCCTGCATGGAAAGGGGCATCGTACCGGCGGGGCTCGGTGCTCGGGATACCCTGAGACTTGAAATGGGCCTGCCGCTATACGGACATGAATTGAATGAGAACCGCAATGCCGCGGATTCGGGTATGACACGGTATATTTCAAAATCCAAAAGTTTTATCGGTTCATCTGTGATTTTCGGGAACGAGAATCGAGCGGAACGCCTGGTCGGACTTGTGCTGGAAGGGAGGCAGGCGGCTCGCGAAGGAAACAGGATACGGTTGGACACGGGGGCGGCCATAGGCTTTGTAACCAGTGGAAGTTTCGCTCCCTCCCTGGGGTATGCCGTGGCGTTGGGGTACGTCGATTCCGACTTTGCCGCTGCCGGTACGCGGGTCGTCGTGGACGGGCGTCGTGCCCTGAAGGGGAAGATGGCCAAACCACCCTTCTATCCCAGCGGAACCGTCCGTAGAGCGTTGGTTGATTTCTTATGACCGTGAACCCGATACATGGACGATACAGGAGAGGAATCCTATGAGCTTTGTGGCCAACACACGGGAACAGCAACAGGAGATGCTCCTGTCGTGCGGCGTTCGTTCCATGGAAGAACTGTTTGCCGTTATCCCCGACAATCTCAGGGTGCAATCCTTCAACCTGCCTGCCGGCAAATCGGAACTGGAGGTATTTGAATATCTCACCAGCCTGTCACGGCGCAATGATGCACGCCTGTTGTACTTTCTTGGAGGTGGCGTCTACGACCATTTTATACCTGCCGCCGTC
Source organism: uncultured Acidobacteriota bacterium (assembly GCA_964651155.1). GTDB lineage: Bacteria > Acidobacteriota > UBA6911 > UBA6911 > UBA6911 > UBA6911. The sequence continues at coordinate 39,616 of CAZYXB010000013.1, forward strand.
GACGCCCTGGCGGGTCGGGGCGAATTCTATACATCCTATACGCCCTATCAGCCTGAATGCTCCCAGGGGACTTTACAGGCCATTTACGAGTATCAATCGCAGATCTGCCGTCTTTTGGAGATGGAGGTTTCCAACGCGTCGCTCTATGACGGGGGAACCGCCCTATGCGAGGCGTGCGGCATGGCTTTCGGCGTAACGGGACGTAACCGCATAGTGATAAGCGGTGGTCTTAATCCCGTTTACCGGAACATGATCCGCACCTACACGGCCAACCTGCCAATTGAATTGGAGGAGATTGCCCCGTCTCCGGGCTCGGGCAGCCGCGAGACGCTTTTCCATGCGCTCAATGAGGGTACGGCGGCCGTCATTCTTCAAAACCCCGATTTTTTCGGCATCATGGACGACCATTCCGATATCGTGGAATGCTGCCACGCGCGAGGGATACTGGCGATCCAATCGGTCTATCCCGTTGCAATGGCCCTTTTGAAAACGCCCGGGGAGATGGGTATGGATATCGTGACGGGAGAGGGCCAGTCGCTTGGGCTGCCTCTGGGAGGCGGCGGCCCGTATCTGGGATTGATGGCAACGACGCGCAAGCTGGTGCGCAAGATGCCGGGCCGTATGGTCGGGCGCACTGTCGACCGGAACGGCCGTGAATCATTTGTTCTGACCCTCCAGGCCCGTGAACAGCATATCAGACGCGAAAAGGCCACTTCCAACATCTGCACGAATCAATCCTTGTGCGCACTCCGCGCGCATATCTACCTGTCCCTTCTGGGCCGGGAGGGGCTGAAGCAGGTCGCACGGCTGTGCCTGTCAAAAACGGAATATGCCAAGGGGCGATTCCGGTCCATCCCGGGAGTGGAGGTGCCTGAAAACGGACCCACGTTCAACGAATTCATCGTCCGTTTGCCGGGCGATGCGGCAGACTTGATCGGCCGCGCTTTGGAGCGCGGCATCTTGCCGGGATTGCCTCTGGGGCAATTCTATCCCAGTATGGAGAATTCCATGCTTGTGGCCGTTACAGAGAAACGCACTAAAGATGATATCGACCTGCTGGCCGATACCGTGGAGGCCCTTCTATGCCAGTAATATTTGAGAGGTCCGTATCCGGCCGCCGCGGTGTTCGGCTTCCCGCATGCGATGTGCTACACGAGGGGGAAATCCTTGATAAGTACCGGCGCCGACGTGACGCGGAACTCTGCGAGCTTTCCGAACTCGATGTCGTTCGCCATTTCATGGGACTGTCCCACAAGAATGTCAGTGTGGATACCGCCTTCTATCCCCTGGGATCATGTACCATGAAGTACAGTCCAAAGTTCCACGAAGCGGTCGCCGGCCTCGAAGGCTTTGTGCAGATGCATCCCTTTTTGCCACAGCTGCGACGCGGAGACATGCTCGCCCAGGGATCGTTACGGGTCATGCACGAACTGCAGCGGTACCTTTGCGAGATCACCGGCATGGCCGACTTCACGCTGCAACCGATGGCGGGGGCGCACGGAGAGCTTACGGGGATGATGTGCATTGCGGCGTATCACAGGGACAGGGGGAATCGGAAAACCGAAGTCCTCATTCCGGATGAAGCTCACGGGACCAATCCCTCGAGCGCGGCTATCGCGGGATTCCGGCCACGGGCGATGCCGACGGATGAGAAGACGGGCATGCTGGACCTAAAACAACTCGAGGCGATGGTTTCCGAACAGACGGCCGCAATCATGCTGACGAATCCCAACACTCTCGGGATCTTCAACTCGGAAATGGGGCGCATAGCCGAGATCGCGCACCAACACGATGCGCTGGTCTATTACGACGGGGCCAATCTCAATGCCGTGCTGGGCAAGTTCCGTCCGGGGGACGCGGGGATTGACGTCCTGCATGTCAATCTGCACAAAACCTTTTCGACGCCGCATGGCGGAGGGGGGCCCGGATCCGGCCCCGTGGGGGTCCAAGAGTCTCTGGCGCCCTATTTGCCGGTCCCCCGCGTCGTTCCGAAATCGGACGCAACCTACGGTCTCGAGTATCACTATCCTAAATCGATTGGGCAGGTAGCCCCCTTCTACGGCAACTTTCTGGTGTATTTGCGTGCGCTGGCGTACATCCTCGTCAACGGAAAGGAAGGGCTGATCGAGGCAAGTGAGAATGCAGTGCTGAACGCGAATTATGTCATGCACAGGCTCAAGGATTTCTACGAGCTTCCTTACGGCCGTTCCTGTATGCATGAATTCGTGCTATCGGCGTCCAAACAGGCCCAAAAGGGGGTGCGGGCCCATGACATCGCGAAAGCTCTTATCGATTACGGTTTCCATCCGCCTACGGTTTACTTTCCGCTGATTGTGAAGGAAGCGCTGATGATCGAACCGACGGAGACGGAAAGCAAAGAGACCCTGGATGCGTTCATTCAGGCCATGCGTGAGATTGCGGCAAAGGCCGACACCGCTCCGGAGGAGATAGCTTCCGCTCCTATAACAACACCGGTTAGCCGCCCCGACGAGGTTAAAGCAGCGAGGGAAATGGATCTGTGCTTTTGCAGCTGGAAGTGAAGCGATTCATGGATATGCAATATTTCATGGCCCGCGACTGGGGGTCCTCCGGAATGTTGGTATTCACCAAGCACTCCAAAGGGCATTTGAGTGCATCGACGGCTTTAGGAAACCGTCCAAAGAATCCCCTTGCATTTATTAATGATATAGTAGATGCTCCATTTAGAAAGGGATGCCTGGTTTATAACGCACCGGGGACAAGAACTCGCCCACGGAAAAGCAAAATACGGAGACAGGCACCGCGTTGCATTCCAGGACAGGATCGAAGGCGATAAAGAATCTCAAGAAGAGGGATTCCCATGCGTTTGAAAGAAAAGTTCAACCCAGACTACGAATTTGTATCCAATCTCCGCCACACGATACGAGTCAGGAAAATGAGAAATACCCTACTGCGGTTTTCGTGTTTCACGGCGGGCGTTCTGCTTCTATACCAAGTGGCGACTCTCGGCATACCTTATCTGATCGAACTCTCCCGATAGTTCGAAGTCACGGTCCGATACATAGCTGATTGTATCGAGGTCCGGTCCCCGCACTATCCCTGAATTAGAATATTGCGAGAGGATTCAGAAGACAGGGGGTGCTTGTGGCACCCCCTGTCTGCACAGGAAGACCGGATACTGCAAAAGGCGATGGTAAATCTTTCCAACACAATCTACGAGCAGGATTTTTCCAAGCGTTCCTGCGCTCCGCCCCCGGTAGTGTCCGTCCCCGGAAATCCCTTCGGGCGCCGCAAGGCGGTTTGAAGAAACGAGTCCGGTGCTGCGGACTGTTCGGGACTGCGGGGGAGACGACATCGGCTATGGATCATCCCTTTTGGGCACGCAGCCGGAAACGGGGAAAAGGATGAGGAACTCCTGCCTGCCTTCAGTGGCCTCTTCTGCTCAGGGACCCTAGGAAGCTGGCAGTACAGGGGGTCAGTCGCCCGCGATTTCGGATGTCCGGAAGAACCGGCAAATGCCTTCTGCTGTGATCCAGATGACGATAAGCACTATGATGCCGTTAACAAAGAACAGAAGCCACTGCGTCTGGTCGAAGAAATCAGCCTGGTTCATAATCGAGGCCCAAAGGGTCATGACCGACATAAAGAGAGCGGGGAGACCGGCAACGAGCCATGCAAAGGATCCCTTGCGACGCAGGTAGACGGTGACGACGATCAGGGCCAGTGCCGCGAGCGTCTGGTTTACAGCGCCGAACAACGGCCACAGCGTCAGGGCTCCCTTCCCGTCAGCACCGCTGGCAAAAGCCAGCAGGGCAGCGGTTACGACAACAAACAGGGTTGCCAGATACCGATTGCGGAATAGATTGAATTTAATGTCAGCGGCGATTTCGCTGACGACATAGCGCTGAATGCGTGTGGCCGTGTCAAGGGTTGTGCCTGCGAAGGATGCAACGAAAACCCCCATGATAACAATGGCTATTTCGTGGGGGATGCCCGTGGACTCGATCATGTTGGCTGCGCCGATTACAAAGGCGCTGACTTTCGAGCCGAGACCGTCCGCCGCGACCCAGGATGCGTAGTGGGTGGTCCATGCCTGAATCCCGGTCACGGTTTCTCCAGATGCCACCGTATAGCCCATTCCGATTCCTGCAGAAACGGCGATGATGACCAACACGGCAAGAACCCCTTCGATGAGCATGGAGCCGTACCCGACAAACAGGGCATCTTTTTCGCTGCTGACCTGTTTGGCGGACGTACCCGAGGAAACGAGAGAATGGAATCCTGAAATGGCGCCACAGGCAATCGTGATGAACAGAAAAGGCCACATCGGCGGAGCGTCGGCGGGGTGTATCTGCACGGTGGGCGCGACCATCTGGAGTGCGCCGCTCAGAGAGCTGAAAAAAATTCCTAGGGTCAGCAGGATCATGGCGATCAGCAGCTGGTAGGCGTTGATGAAGTCTCTTGGCTGCAGCAGAGTGGTGACCGGCAGAACGGACGCAAAATACGCGTAGACCAGTAGAAGGATGGTCCAGACCCCGGTGGCCGGGATGCCGAATAGGGAGGGCATTTCCATCGGCATATAGCGTCCGGCGACAATGGTGACGTACAGTAGCAGAACGGCGATTATTGAGGTGACGGTGGGATTGAAGCCTTTTTTATAGATGAGGTATCCCAACCCCACTGCGATCGGGATCTGCAGCCATACAGCGCCGACTGATGTGGGGTACATGCTGAAAATGAGGGCAATGATCAGTCCGAAAATGGCAATAACGATCCAGAGGGTTATGAAGACGACGATAAAAAAGAGAATCCTGGTTCGACCGTTGATGTACCGTGCGGTGAATTCCGATACGGATTTTCCCTGGTTGCGCATCGAAATGATAAGCGTGCCGAAATCATGGACGGCCCCCATCAGGATCGATCCAATAAAAACCCATAAAAGTGCCGGGACCCAGCCCCAGATTATGGCGATGGCTGGCCCGACGATAGGTCCTGTGCCTGCAATGGAAGTGAAATGGTGTCCGAAAATAATTTCCTTGCGTGTCGGCACATAATCGATGCCGTCCTGCAGTACCCTGGACGGGACGGGGGCGGAATCGGATACTCTAAAAATCTTTCTGGCGATGAATCGTCCGTAGATCCAGTACATCAAAATGTATCCGAAAAACGTCGCGACCAGTAATAAAAATGTCTCCATAACATCCAGTCCTGTTTTGATAATGGATGGGATCGTACTTTCAATCCTTCGAACCTATGATTCTAGAGGAAAATAACATGGGATTCAAAGGCTCAGATGCTCTTTACTGCAGAAAAACGGGATCATGCAGGATCTCCGCTTTTTCCACGATGCTGCCTGTGGAGGCTTGGATTGTTCATCCAGCGAATCGTACCACCCCGGGGGGAAGGCGTCTCAGTATTCTCCTGTCGGGGGATCATTGGACCCTCCCGGCGCGAAAGGTTTCCTCCATACAGGACCAGGGATTCATGGCTGTGATGCAATCCTGCAGAGAATTCGGGGCCCAACCCCGGGGAGGAGCGCGCGGATCCGGGACACTGAGGGCACGTCTGCTGGTTCGTGAGCGCGACCAAGCGGGAGGGAAAACGCAAACCTGGCTGCGCCTGCCGTTATTCGGACGTTTGCCGGCATGAGAAGAACAAACCACCGGGTTCCTGTCGGCGTGCCCAGCTCCTTGAGCCGGTACAATCCGCGACCAACCTCCAGAATGACTACACCGGTCGGTATCATCTCAGATGGGATGTCGATGCCGCGACGGTATTACCCGGCGCGCGATACCCTGGACATAGAATGATCCCTAGCGGAAAGGGGCTTCCATAGAGCGGAGAGAGTTCTTCCGCCTGGCGGGCGCACGGCTGCAGGTACACGATACTTCCGTAAATCCGTAAGAGGACTCTGCGCGAAGAGGGAAGACCGTCTACCTCTGCAACTGCTTGGACGCAGACTTTCCGGCGTCGCCGCTGTCGGTTGTTGCATTCAGCATTACACCGACGATAACGGATTATCGATCCTCAACTGGTTCGAACATATCCTTGGTGACCTGGCAGATCGGACAGACCCAGTCATCGGGGATCTCTTCAAACGGGGTGCCCGGGGCTATACCACTGTCGGGGTCTCCTTGTGCGGGATCGTAGACGTACTGGCAAACAGTGCAGATATATTTTTTCATGGTTATACTGGCTGCCTCCGATGTTCGTTGCGTTGTGAGTAGATGGTTCCGGAAGGTATCTGCAAGCGCGTCCAGTGCCGTGAATTCCTTCTCTCCGGGTCGCCCCTTGGCGAGAACAGGCGTGAAAACCTCCACATTGAGACCCGGGACGAGCGACTGGAGTGTCTCGACCAGCTTGCCCCCCCATCCGTAGGAACCGATGACAGACAGGTACTTGACCTTTGGACGCAGAGCGTTGGCCAGCATCGCCGCATAGGCGACTTTGGGGTGAGGGCCTGCCAGGACCATTGGGGATCCGAGCACAATGCCCGAAGCATCCACGAGGGCCATCGCAAGCTTACCGATATCCGAATCCACGAGGTCAAATTGCTGCACGCGCACTCCCCGCTCACTGCATGCATCTACAAAATGTTCGACCATCATCCGCGTACTATCATGCATGGAGATGTAGGGAACCAGAACGAGGTTTTTAGGATCTCCTGAAACCCAATCCTGATAGGCATTGAGGATCAAATCGGGACGGCGGTGGATGGGGCCGTGACTGGGGGCGATGATCTTGGCCCCAAGTTTAGTCACCTTTTTCAGGTTCGAAGAAATCATCTTCCTGAAGGGCATCATGATTTCAGCATAGTAACGTTTCGCTGAAGCCAGGACGGCATGCCCGTCGGTTACAAACAGTTCCGAACTGGCCAGGTGGGATCCGAAAAGGTCGCAGGGCATAAGGATTTTCTGTTCGGGAATCCAGGTGATCATGGTTTCGGGCCAGTGAACCCAGGGAAAGCTGAAAAACTGCAGCGTTTTTCCGCCCAGGTTGATAGTCTCTCCGTCGTTGACCGTTACGATCCGGTCGTAAGGGACATCCAACAGGTCCATGATCATGGATTTGCCGATCTGGCTCGTGACAACCTTCGCCATCGGGAATTTATCGAGAATGTCCGGAATGGTTCCTGAATGATCCTGTTCGGCATGATTGGCAACGACGTAGTCTAACGATGTCACTCCCAAGCTTTCCAATCTCTGCAGAAGGATCCTTTTCATGGCAGGATCGACAGCATCGATCAAGGCTGTTTGTTCCTGCCCTTTGACAAGGTATGCGTTGTAGCTCGTGCCGTCGGGCAGTGGAATAAGGCTATCGAACATCCTTCGGTCCCAGTCCACCGCTCCCACCCAATAGACACCTTCATCGATCTTTCGTGCGTGCATGACTTGCGGCCTTTCTCCCTTAAAAGATACCGTAGCTTGGGGACGATACAAATAGCTTGCGGAACTTTCCATGATGCAATTGCGGTGTCCCTCCCCTGTCTTCCGCATCCCCCTGCCTGGGGTGCCCGGGATCTCCGGACGGGACCGGGTTTCTGTTTAGTTGCCACTGCTTTTGAAATCGCCTGCCTTGACGATCGAGAGCTTGCTCATGTCGAGATGGCGTTCCATCGCCTCGAGAATTTGGTATGGCTCAAGAGCTTCAATTTTCGCTTCCATTCCGGCGTCCCATTCCATGGTTCGGTCCAGGAAGAGATAGTCCGTGAGCTTCGATGCCAGTGCGTCGTCCTCGGCCCGGCTGTTCTGCCTTGATTGCAGGTAGCCTGATTTCGCCGCTCTGATTTCTTCCGGCGAGAATCCGTCTTTGAGCGCGCGTTCCATTTCTTCCCTGAAAACCGTTTCAAGTGTTTCGACATTCTGGGGAGCTGCGAATGCATACATGAGCCATGCTCCGGACGCGTCCAGAGGACTGACAGAAAATTGCGACCCCACCCCGTAACTGAGTCCTTCCTCCTGGCGAATCCTGGTGGCCAGCCGCGAATTCAAAAATCCTCCGCCCAGCAGGTAATTTGCGAGAACCATGGCGGGATAATCGGGATCGTCGTCCCGCATTGCCAGGTTCAGGCCGGCCAGGAACATGGCGTTGGTCTTGTCCGGCGTCTCGAGGGCACGATTGATGGCGGGCACGTCGAAGTGCAGGCGGGGGACACGCGTAAATGGGCGGGGGCTCTTCCAGGATCCGAAAAGGTCGACCGCCAGTTTCTTCAGGGCGTCGGTGTCAAAATCGCCGACCACGGAAAGTTCCACATTCGACCCGCCGTAAAATTGACCGTAGAACCTGCGGACGTTGTCGATTTGTAGTGCCTCAACCGCGGCGGCTTCCTCCTCCAGCGAAGGGATATAACGAACGCTGTCTTCGGGATAGGGATTCATGTGTTTCTGTATGCCGAGAATCGCAAGCGCTTCAGGATCCGTGCGGTCCTGTTCGAGCGACGCGAGCCATTCCTGGCGCATCGGTTCGAATTCGGATTCGGGGAACGAGGGTTCGCGCAGTATCTCCGCGACAAGTGTGACCACCTCAGGCAGGTGTTCCCGTTTTGTCTGTATGAATGCGGATGCTCCCGTTGTGGAACCCGAGACACTGACATGAGCCTGCAGCCTGTCGAATGCATCCAGAATCTCCTGACGGGTGTGCTTGGCTGTTCCGCGCATCAGCATCCGCCCCACCGCATTGGCCGTGTAGGAGCGGCCCTGCAGGCTCTCCGGGTCTCCGAAATGCAGCGCCATTTGGGCGGTGACGGATGCGCCGCGCGTTTTTTTCTCCAACAGGGCCATTTTTAGGCCGGAGGGGAGGGAAACGCGTTCGATCCGTGATTCGATATTCGAGACAGTGGGATCGAAGGCCTCCCCTGCCGCGACCGGGGCGGACCCTCTGTAGTCGGCAACCATCGGGCCTGTTTCCGGGGGCGGGGGAATCTCTGCGCGTTTCGGCTGGGATTCCGTGGGATAGAAAAGTCCCAGCGTGCGGTTGGAATCGATCAGGTATCTGGCGGCCGCATCCCGGACTTCCTCCAGGGAGGTATCTCGCAGCCGGTCGCGATAGATGAAAAAAAGCCTCCAGTCTCCCATGGCGACCGATTCGCTGAGGGCCATGGCAAAACGTTCCGTATCGGTCATCACGGTGTCGACGTATTTGAGGGCAGCCGTTCGCTGGCGTTCAAGTTCCTCCTCGGTGATGGGCGCGTCCAGGGATCTCTCGATCGTATTCAGCAAAATATCCCGAGCTTCTTCCAGCGAGTTTTCCTTGCGCACCTCGGCCAGGAATACCGCAACTCCGGGCATGCGCAGTTCAAAAGCACCCCCGGCAATGGAGCTGGCTTTGTTGGTTTCTACCAGGGCCTTGTACAGGCGTCCGGAAGGCGTGTCGCTCAGAATCCCGATCGTCAGTTCGATGGGGACGAAGTCGGGGTGCGAGCCCGATGGTATATGGTAGACGACAAAAAGAAGCTGGGTTTCACCGACGCGTCGGAGCACCACGGTACGTTCTCCATCCTGCGTCGGTTCGGCGGTATAGATTTCGGGAAGCGTTCGGGCCGGTCTCGGAATCGGCCCGAATTTCTCCGCGATAAGATCCAGCGCCTCGGATTCGTCGAATTTTCCGGCCACGATCAACACGGCATTATCCGGCTGGTAGAATGTTCTATAAAAAGCCTGAAGGCGTTCGATGGGCACATTTTCTATATCCGAGCGGGCGCCGATGACGGGTTTCCCGTAGTTGTGCCACAGATATGCGGTTGACAGTACCCTCTGCTGCAGGACCCGCATGGGATTGTTTTCCCCGATCTCGAACTCGTTTCGGACCACGGTCATTTCACTGTCGAGGTCCTTTCGGGAGATAAATGCATTCACCATGCGGTCCGCTTCCAGGTCCAGCGCCCATTCCAGGTTTTCCCGGGTGGCTTGAAAGGTCTCGAAGTAGTTCGTCCGGTCGTAGGAGGTCGTTCCATTGGGCCGTGCGCCGCGTTCTGTCAGTTCTTGCGGAATGTTGGGGTGTCCCGCCGATCCCTTGAACATGAGATGTTCCAGCAGGTGCGCCATGCCTGTTTCCCCGTAACTTTCCGAGGAGGAGCCCACCATATAGGTGATGTTGACGGTGATGGTGGGTTTTGAAGGTTCAGGGAAAAGCAGCACACGAAGGCCATTGGGAAGCCTGTATTCGGTGACGCCCTCAACGGAGGCGGTCTTTGGGAAGGCTTCTGGGGAGGATGCCTCCTGCGAGACCTGCGGGCCGTCATTCTGAGATCCCGGGGATGCGGATGCGCCTGGTACGGGAGAGGCGCATGCGGAGATTATGAGGATTAGGACGATAGATATGAAAGGCACCCTGTCGGACATTGCATTTCTCCGATTTTGGCGGAGCCGAAGCCTGGCTTTCCGCTATTTTCTTTCGCCTGTCCTGCCGCGACTCCGCATTTCCGGCAGGGTGAGCCCTGTTGCATCAATCTACACAATCTGTTATATGATAGCAAATATTTCAAAATTTACCCGCTTGTGTCCTGGGGGGGAATGTGCAAAAATCCCCAAGATGACTGTAATAAAACAGTTTTTAGCCGAAGCCTGACATTAGAGCAGGCTCTGTATTATCTGATTATGTAGACATGACTCGGTACCATGAATAACGAGGAGATGACACTATGAGACTTGAAGGGAAAACAGCCCTCATTACAGGAGGCGGCAGGGGCATCGGCGCCGCGATAGCCAAACGCTTCATCGAGGATGGCGCCAAAATCGTAATCAGCGATATTCAGGCTGATCTACTGGATAAGACCGCCCAGTCGTTGAAATCCGATCGGGTGGCAACCTGTGCCGGTGATGTCACGAAATTCGATGATGTTAACAAAATGGTGCAGGAGACTGTGAAGTTCGGGGGCAAAATCGATGTGCTCGTGAATAATGCGGGGATAGATCCCGGGGGAAGCATCGTCGATATCGAAATCGATCTCTGGAAAAAAATCCTGGATGTGAATCTCAACGGGCCGTTTTTATGTATGAAGGCGGCCATTCCCGAGATGATTAAACAGGGCAAGGGATCGATCGTCAATATTGCATCCCTAGCGGCTGTGCGATGTCTCCCCTCGATGCCGGCCTACTGTGCGTCCAAAGGCGGACTCGTCCAGCTGGCCCTGCAGGCGGCCTTGGAGTACGGGCCGAAGGGTATACGGAGCAACGTAGTCGCCCCGGGTGCAACGAAAACAGACATGCTGGTCAACGCCATGGCGGGGCTTTCCAAGGCCATCAACCGGGACGCCTTTGAAGTGCTTGCCGAAAGCGTGCCCTTGAGGCGAGCGGCAACACCGGACGAAATGACCGGCGCCTGCTCTTTCCTGGCCAGTGATGATTCGTCCTTTATTACCGGAGCAATAATCATGGTCGACGGCGGCGCCGCGATTGTGGATGTTTCCGGGGCGTCCGTATCCCGCGTGGGCGTAGGATGGGGTGTATAAAGCTCCTGGATCCAACAGTTGTCTGTGGGGGGCCGAGTGCTTCGGGTCCCCCACAATCAGCATGATCCTGGCAGTCGTCAGTATATTGCCTTACTTCACGAACGGGTATTTCAATTCAACCCAACGAAGCGAGCCTCCTCTCAACACCCGGAGATTATCTAGTTCATAACCAAGGTCATACAGTTCCTGCACAACAGTCGCGCTGTAGGCATCATCCGTGCAGTCACAGTAGGTTACGATCATCTTGTCCATGGGTAGGGCGATCAGCATCATCTGCCGCTGCATAGGATCCGAAGTTGCGTCAAAATGGACATTGATGGCTCCCTTGATATGACCGGCCGCATAGCTGCCGCCGTCCCGGGTGTCCACGACCACGATATCGGCGCTTGTATCGACCATCTTTTTGAGTTCTTCCACGGAAATCCGCGGCAGATCGGGCAGCACGACATTTTCGCCGGCAAATAGTGAGGCAGGAGCCCCCAGGAAAAGGATTATCAGGAACGTTGGTAGCAGGAATGCAGGTCGGTCAGTCTTCATTTGTCCTCTCTTTTGCTGATGAACTGATTTAGTGAAAGTCTCCCACGGGTCCTTTCATAATAAAGGTAATCCGGCTGGCCAGAAGAGTCAACTCCCCGTATGTACAGAAAACCTCGTAGTATGTAACCTCTGTAAAGATAGTACCGCAAACGCAATAGGGAAACCGGAAGGGCAATTCAAGGCTTGAGTAACGTGGCGGAATGTCCTATAAGTTAGTATCTGCCGAAGCAGGACTCAGTGCTATTTTACCGGATCGCTATCTTGAGACGGAAGCGGCATGAATCTCAAACAATAATTCGGAGGCATACAATGAAGATCAAAGCAGCGGTGGTACGGGAGGCCGGAGGACCTTTCAAGATTGAGGAAATAGAGCTTGAGGAACCAAGGGCCGATGAAGTTTTAGTGAAAATCGTAAGTTCGGGATTATGCCACACGGACCTCGTTGCCCGCATGCAGTACATACCTTTTCCGCTTCCGGGCGTCCTGGGACATGAGGGCGCCGGCATTGTCGAAAAAGTCGGATCCCAGGTAAAGAAAGTCAATCCAGGAGACCATGTAGCCACCAGTTACCTCTCATGCGGAGTCTGCGATGCCTGTAAACAGGGGACGCCAGGCTGGTGCCCAGACTTTAAGAGGCTGAACTTCGGCGGCAGGCGTGCGGATGGATCCACGACCATGATCCAAGGCAGGGAGACTATTTACGGTTCGTTCTTTGGCCAGTCGACCTTCGCCACCTATTCTCTGATGTCGGAACGATGTATTGTGAGAGTGCCCAAGGATGTCCCTCTGGAAATTCTCAGCCCTCTGGGCTGCGGTATCCAGACCGGTGCCGGCGGCGTCATTAATTCTCTTCATCCCAAACCGGGCTCTTCGATTGTGATTTTCGGTATCGGATCGGTTGGACTGAGCGCCATCATGGCTGCGGCCGTATGCGGTTGTACTCAGATCATCGGCGTAGATGTGGTGGAAAGCCGTCTTGAACTGGCCAAAGAGTTTGGTGTCACCCACACCATCAACTCAAGCAAAACCGATGTTGTCGAAGAAATCAGGAAGCTGACCCACGGCGGCATCGCCTACTCCCTCGAATGCACGGGCATCCCGGCCGTGTTGCGCCAGGCCGTAGACTGCCTCATGATGGGCGGTATCTGCGGTCTGATAGGGGTGGCGCCTTATGGAGTGGAAGCGAAACTGGATATGCAGACGCTGCTGGACGGGCGAACAGTCAAGGGTATTGTTGAAGGGGACTGCATCCCGGAAATCTTCATCCCGAAGCTTATCGATCTGTACAAGCATAAACGTTTCCCGTTTGACCGCCTGATAAAGTTCTACGCCCTAGATCAGATCAACGAAGCGGTCGAGGATGCGGAAAAGGGTAAAACCATCAAGGCAGTGTTGAAGCCGTAACCCGATGCACTCTGCAATCGTGAGGACAGAGACGTCGGTTGCGCCCTGCAACGGGCGTCTCTAGTGCGTTGAGAGGTCTCCCGGCTCTTCCGGGGAGGCGGCAGGGCTCGAATCAATCCCGGGCGATGTTTTCCCCCGAGCTCTATTTCCAAACGGGAAGATTTACGACATAAGGTTTGTGGCGTTTCTATTAATGGTTGTCATCAGGCTCCCTGGATCGCCCGGAAACCTTAGTGCCTCCGGCTTCCCACGGCTTGAACCCCCGCGCAGCAACGCACGGTTTGTGGGCTCGCATGTGCTCGACGAACGTGCAAATCCAGAAAATACCCATGTGCCTTCGTCAGCGGGCGGCTACGCCCGCCGCACATGCGTGGCGTGCGGGGATTATCTTGTGTGCCCCCGGACAAACCCCACCTCTGGCCAACCCATCGCATCGCCTGGATGAAGTCGAGTGCTGTTTCAGGGATCCGGTGACACAAGCGCCTAGCACCTGCCGCTTTCTCTCTTGCCCGGCATCTTCTCGCAGGGACCTTCCGGTTTTCCTCGACGAAGCATGGTCATCCAGTAAACGCGCCGGGCAACGATAATTTCAAGTACGGGGCAAGGCTCTGGACCGTCGATATCCTACTGCATTCTTTGCGCTATAGGCGCCTGCAGTCATGGAGCACCATTCACCCTGAGCGGGTTGGGGTGTCCCGTGGTCTGGGCTCCGCCGTAGGATGCGTACACTTGGGCGATTCCGACTGCATCGTCCCCCCCTCCAGCGGCTACTCAATATTTGTTGCGTCTGATTTCAGCGAAACGAGACGTTTGTTTCGTTTTGCTTCGCTTGTCGGTTTTCCGGTTACAGGGTGCGTAAAATGGAAGGGTAGAATATGCCCGGTGATGTAGCGCAGGTCCTTTGGGTCCATGGGCGCATCGGGCTCGACACGAAGAGCGCCGGGTGTCATACGGTTTTTCAGCATCGGGCCTGCAATGTCCTCCGGGGAAATCCATCCGTCATACACACGAACGCCGTACGGTATCGTCCATTGAATGGCCAGGATCTTCCACACCCCGTTTTCTTTTGTGTATTCCATCTCATAGATCCCGTTGATGAAGGAACGGCTGACATTCCGGCTTCTGTTTTCCCCCTGGGATTCCGGGTTAACGACGATGCCGCCGGCATACCATCGCCCCCGAGCCCTGTATCCGTCCGGCGCAACGGTAATGAGGCCCGCCGCCGGAATCAGCTGGTGCTGAAAGCCGACGGGGGGCGTCTGGTTGACGTCGAAGTATTTTCTAACCCCATCCTTTCCTTTCCATTTGCCTTCGATCCAGTCCAGGAGGACGTCGGGGCTCTCGGCAAAACAGTCGATGATTTCCTGCTTCAGCATGTGCTCCACGTAATAGTTGTATGCATACTGCAGCCGCTCGATGGCCTGAACGTCTTCCGCCCTCTGCAGGCGTCGCTCCAGCGCGTTCAGCCTGAGATAACCGGCGAGGCATACAGAGAATGCCGCGAGGATTGCGGTTGCGGTCAGTATCTTTTTGCGGTTGCCTTTAGGCGTCTCCTGCTCTGTTTTTGCGTCGTTCATCGAGATGTCTCCTCGAAGGAAAAGGCCGCTGATATTGCGCCGATACCGCTCCGACAATGCAAAGGCACAGATGTCTCCTATGCCGTCCCGGGCATTTTCATGAAATCGGGGAACAGGGATTGCTGCACTGGATCGATCTGCAAGATATCCCGTACGGGAGCGAAGGATCTGCGGTGAATCGGCGTCAGGCCTCTCTGTTTCAGCGCCTCTAGGTGTTTCGGGGTCGGGTAGCCTTTATGAGAGGCGAACCCATACCCATCGTACACACGATCCATTTCAATCATATACAGGTCTCTCGTTGTTTTTGCGATCAGGGAGGCGGCTGCAATAGAGGCGCTCAACGCATCCCCGTGAACAATGGCCTTTTGTGGAATGGGGCAGTGGGGGATTGTGCGCGCGTCGACCAGTACGAAATCGGGTCGAGTGCCGAGCCCTTTCAGGGCGCGGGCCATGGCTAGGAGACCGGCACGGTAGATGTTTAATCTGTCGATTTCCTCGACTTCCGCACGCCCACTGGACCAGCAGATCGAATCTTCCTTGATCTGCCGCGCCAGCATCTCCCTTTTCCGCATCCCGTTGATTTTTTTCGAATCATTGAGCCCGTAAAGGGTGTAGTTTTGTGGCAGGATAACGGCCGCCGCTACCACGGGACCTGCCAATGGGGCCATGCCCGCTTCATCCACGCCCGCGATCAGGCCGTATCCTTGCCGATTCAGTTCGTTCTCATGGCGAAGCAGCTTCTGAAGGCGCTCTTCTTCGAGAATGTGCTCCAAACTGCGTTTGCGGATCTGTTCGGCGAATTGCCGGGCGCCCTTCCGGGGGTCGGCCGACAGGGCCCGAAGAATATCTTCGGGGATCGGCCGTTGCAGTGCGATCAGATACGCCTTCATCGCGTGGACGGGCTGCGACAGAAAAGCGCTAATATCTCCCCCCGCCGGTTGTCTCTCTGAAGGTTTCATGACGGTCTCTTAATGATGTTTGCCGGGATCCGACTCTCCGGGCTGCGTCGCCGTGCCTGCCGCATTACGGGTTAGAAGGTCGAAGGGTTTGCTTGCTTCGCCGAAGTATAGACTCAGGTGAGGGAAGGGTATTTCGATGCCCTTGGCATCGAAGGTGTTTTTGATCCGGCGGCGGAGTTCCCGTGCCACCATCCACTGTTTCTGCGGCAGGGTTTTGATACGGATTCTGATCGTAACCTGGGAATCGGCCAAATCCTCCACGCCCATAATTTCAAGCGAATCCATCAGAAGGTTGCTGTACCCCGGGTCCTGCGCTAGGTCCCTGCCCACACCTTTCAATACTTCCATAACATCGTCGATGTTTTCCTTGTAGGCGATGCCTACGTTGATGACGGAATAGGAAAACTGTTTTGTTAAATTGGCGACCTGTTTGATCTCTCCATTGGGGAAAATGTGTACGGTGCCTTCTATATCGCGCACTATGGTGGTCCGCAGTTTGATCGCCTCCACGACACCTCCGATGCCGTTGATCCGGGCGACATCCCCCACGCGGATCTGGTCTTCCAGGATAAGGAAGAATCCGCTGATGACGTCCCGCACCAGGTTCTGAGCGCCGAATCCGATTGCAAGCCCTGCAATGCCCGCGCCCGTGATGATAGGCATGATGTCCATGTTGAATTCGCTCATGACCATCATGACGGATATCCCGATGATGATGACAAAGCCTGCGCTGTTGATGATTTTGCCCAGGGTCTTTGCACGTTTTTCCGCCTCGGACATCGTTGGGGCATCTGTATCCTCGACCAGACGTTCCATCCGGTCTACGGCAAGATGGAGGATGCGAAGCGCGACAAAGGCGCCTATGATGATGCCGAGGATGCGAACGATCCGGCCCCCCTGGTTGTACAAATTCACTTCAAATACCCGCATGGAGAGGAAGACGGCGATAAGCGCAAACGTCACGTTAGCCAGTACATGCAGGGGCTGTAAGAAGCGCTTCATCGTCTCGGATCGATTCTCGAGTATTTTCAAAATGGAGGTGGTCAGCTTTGCGGATTGGAAGGCCACCAGTACGATCCCCGCAATCAGAATGCCGTTTCGAACATACCGGATGGTTTCCGAGGCTATGGGCAGCAGTCCGATAAGGTAGTATAGAATGCAGAGAAGAAGAACCGGTGTGATGAGTGCTTCGAAATAGTGTACGGCCCGATCGTCGATGCCGTTTCTGGTTCGGTCGGCCCATTTCCGGAGCGTACGCAGCAACGCAAAACGAATGACAACGGCGGCGACGACCGCGACGGCCATGAATACAGCATAGCGCGTATCGAACTGAAGCATATCGGAAAACCTGTCCATCGGCATTGTCTCCTTTGAGTGACAGTGACGGGAACTAGCGATGCCATTATGACACCATCTGTAGGGTCTGCAGGAAAAAACCTGCGTTTTCGCCTCCCCTGTGCAAGGCATCCCCCGTTTCTCACGCGGATCACCATCAGTGCGGCGTTATACGGCCGGGTACGGCACGGGATGGCCTGTGCTGCTTGACAGCCCCCTGCATACCGGATATATTCAGGCCCGGTGCCGTGTATGCTGGCCGGGGATATACTAGATTCCGGCCTGCGCAGGAAGCTCCACGACAGCTTGGAATTCAATGATCGAAAAGCCCGATAATGCCATTGCCCAGGGACACGGCCTCCCCGAACTGAACAACGACGATACCCTCGCAAAATCCCGTTGGTACGCCCTGTACACCCGAAGCCGATTCGAGAAGAAACTGCTCGTGGAACTGTCCGACAGGAACATCGAAGTCTTTCTGCCCATGCGTGAGGTTCTGAGCCGCTGGAAGGACCGCCGGAAGAGGGTCTGGTTCCCCTTGTTCCCGGGATACATTTTCGTCAACCACGTCAATACGTCTGAAAACAGGATCCGTATCCTGAATATACCCGGAGCGGTGCGCTTTGTCGGTGTCCAGGGTAAGGCTGAACCGGTCCCTGACGAACAGATAGATTCTGTGCGGCGATTCCTGGAGAACAATATCGCAGTGGATCCCTATCCCTATATTCAGGTGGGAAGCCGGGTTGAAGTCATCGCCGGCCCATTGAAGGGGGTCCGGGGAATTCTGGTCAGGAAAAGGGGTAAGTTTCGTTTCGTGGTTCAGGTCGACCTGATTCAACAGGCGGTTTCGGTGGAAATCGACGCTTCGGATGTGCGTCCTCTTTAAGCGCCCGGATCCACGTTTCTCCAGCCCGATCCGTTATGAAAGAACGGACACTGTCTCAAATTATAGAAAATTTTGCCGCCCACGGGCAGGAAACCGCCTACATCCAAAGATGCGGGTATCGGTCGGAACGTTGGACGTACCGGAATATTTTAGACACGTCCCGGCAATTCGCCCGGGAGCTTTCGGCCCGGGGAATTCAAACGGGCGATCATGTTTGCATCTGGGGGGAAAACTGTGCGGAATGGGTTGTAGCCTTTTTCGGATCCGTTCTACACGGTGCCGTGGTGGTTCCGGTGGATTATACCGCGTCGACGGAATATGTCTCGCGTGTGTGCCGGCAGGTTGAGTCTCGACTAATAGTGCGTTCGCACAATCTTCCTGCTGTCTGTCCGGATATCCCGACCATTTTTTTGGGGAATTTGGCGGGAACCGTCGCCTGCCGGTCCAGGGATCTCTACGGCCCCAAACACGTAAGGGCACAGGACCCGGTGGAAATCGTGTTCACATCGGGCACTACGGCGGAACCGAAGGGAGTAGTTCTTTCCCATGAAAACATCCTTGCAAACCTCGAGCCTATTGAACGCGAAATCCATAAGTATTTGAAGTACGAACGGATAGTGCACCCGCTGCGTTTCATGAATGTGCTGCCGCTCAGCCACGTTTTCGGACAATACCTGGTCCTGTTCATCCCCCAGGTGCTTGGAGGCGTTGTACTGTTTCAGAACGACTTGAACCCCTCGGAAATGATTCGAACCATACGAAGGGAGCGGGTATCCGTACTGGTCGCTGTGCCCAGGATTATGGACGCCCTCAGGGATGCCGTGGAACTGGGCTTCGAATCCGAAGGGAATCGGGCTTATTTCCAGGCACGTCTTGAAGGAGCACGCCACAGGCATTTTATCAAACGGTTGTGGCTTTTCCGGACCCTACACCGGAAGTTCGGATGGAAGTTCTGGGCTTTTATCTGCGGGGGAGCGCTGCTGGGAGAGAAGACGGAACGTTTCTGGACAACCCTTGGATTTGCCGTCATACAGGGCTACGGGCTTACCGAAACCACATCCCTGATCAGCCTGAACCATCCTTTGAAAATAACCGGCGGGACGATCGGGAAGATCCTTCCCGGGCGGGAGATCCGGCTGTCCCCGGAGGGCGAGATCCTGGTCCGGGGCGCGGGCGTCGCACGGCATTATTTTCAGGACAGGAACATGAGCCCGGTTGCGGGCGAGGACGGGTGGTTCGCGACGGGCGATATAGGGGAATTGGACGAGGGTGGGAACCTTTATTTCAAGGGTCGATGCAAGAACGTGATCGTGAATGCCGAGGGGATGAATATCTACCCGGAGGATCTCGAGAGAGCTCTGAACGCGCAGCCGGAAGTTCGCGACTGTGTTGTCGTGGGCCTCGAAACAAGCGGGAGCGTAGAAGCATTCGCCGTCCTGCTCCTGTATGACCGGGAACATGCGCCGGATTCGGCCATACGCCGCGCGAATCAGACCCTTGCGGGCTACCAGCACATACGCCGGTGGTTTGTGTGGCCTGATGACGATTTCCCGCGGACGTCCACGCAGAAGCCACAGATAGTGGAGATCCGGGACTATGCCTTGTCCAGACTGAAGGAGGGTGCCGCGGGGTCTTTACCATTCGGGATCGTCCCGGCGCTGATCCGCCGGGCCTTGAATCGCAGAATGGACGATATTGGGGAACACGGCCGCCTGGATATGGATTTGGACTTGAGTTCCATTGAAAGGGTGCAACTGCTCAGCGATCTGGAGAACCGGTTCCAGGTGGAACTGAACGAGATCTCGTTCGCCGAGGCCCGCACCGTCGGTGACATTGAAAAGATGCTCCGCCAGACAGCTACGCGCCGCGCAAGGTACGCATACCCGCGCTGGGCACAGAGGATGCCGGTGGCGTTGTTGCGGAACGCGGCCTATTACCTGCTGACCTGGCCTCTGACCAGCCTGGTGGCGCGTCCGCATGTGTCCGGTCGGGATCGTCTGGAGGATCTGGACGGTCCCGCGCTCATTGTTTCAAACCATGTAACCCGGGTCGATGTCGTGTTCATCCTCGCCGCTCTGCCTCCCCGGTTCCGACATCGGCTCGCGGTGGCCATGATGGGGGAGTTGCTAGAGGAGATGCGGCATCCGGCCTCGGACACGTTTTTGGGGAGGCGATGGGTCCTCCACGCCCAATATATCCTGGCGACCGCGTTCTTTAATGTTTTCCCATTACCCCAGAAAACAGGATTTCGCGATAGCTTTCGCTTCGCCGGGGAGTCTGTGGACCGTGGACATTCCATCCTGGTATTTCCGGAAGGGGGGCGTACCCATGATGGGAACATCCAGTATTTTCAGCCGGGGATTGGAATCCTGGCAACGAACCTGCATGTTCCGGTAGTGCCGATGCGTATCGACGGGCTCTATGAAGCCAGGAAATCAGGTGCGAAGTGTTTCCGTCCGGGCGCAATTTCCGTGACGATCGGTTCGCCCGTATTCTATGCTCCGGGCGCGGATCCGGCGGAAGTCGCAAAGGATCTGAGGGCGAGGGTGAAGCGTGCATGATTCGGCTTTTAATCCGATTCGATGGCCTCCATAACCGATCGGATGATACTTTCATAGGCTTCTTCGGCTGGATAGGATTCAGATACGATCAAACCGCGCGCCGCCAGGATGATAAAAAGATCCTTTTCGGGATCGATCCACAGCAAATGCCCGAAGGTATCCATGTAGCCGAATGCTTTGGAGGAAAACAGGCGTCCGGTCCAGTTCGCCCGGTCCGGTTTCATCCAGCCCAGGGCCTTCCTGCCGCCGGCGGATGCGGTGAATCGCTGTATGGTTCCGGGCTTGAAAATGCGCCGGTGATCGTACATGCCTTTGTTCAATAAAAGTTGTGCAACCGGGGCAAAATCGGGTGTTGCGTACCCGCTGTAGCGAGAGGGGTCCTCTGGGCGAGTCTCCGCTAGTGGGGCGCAACCGAGAGGCTCGAAAAGCTGCCGGTCCAGAATGCGACCGTTTGGTAGCCCCCATGCACGGGATACGATTTCCCCGATCAGCTCGGCGTTCTGGACTTTGTCCGCCAGTGCTACGGGATTGTTTTCGTGCATCTCCTCCAACAAGCTGCAAATCGGCCGGGACGCCAGATCTGTGTCTCTGTATTCCGGCAGATAATCGGCAATAGGGGCTTCCAGTAGCAGACGGCCGGATTCAACGGCCAGCATTGCGGACATGATTGCATTGAAACCGATGGAATCAGGCCATAGCGGCACGCCTGAGGACTCGTCATCTCCTGTGCGTATATTGAAAACGATAGAATTCTTGTGACCTACAACAAGCTGTGCGTAATCGCAGGATTCAAATCGGGAATCATCGGGATGCATGCAGGAATTATTATATTTAATAAGGTTATTTCTAATAGTATCTAAAGCATCAATTGAAGTATTTGCCACATCCTCTGGTGAAGGTCTCAGACGCATTTCCAATTTGGGAAACTGCAGCCCGTCTCCAACCGAGACGAATTTCGGAATAGAAACCGGCATTTTCCCGGTGACGGGGATCGCCCCGGATAGGGCTTTGGCGGCCGCCCGCTGCGAGCCATCGGAATAACTGAATGTGCATAGGTAGGTTCCGATTCCAGGGAAGTCCTCCAGAATATAGGGATTCCCGAAGGCAATCCATAGAAACGGTTTTCCGGTATCCATAAGCCCGTGGATGATTTTCTCCTGCTCCTTCGGTATGGAGCTGATGTTCACCCCCGAGCTGAGACGCGCAAATGTAGAACAGACGATCATGTCCGCGCCGTCCGCATGCCTCTGTATCCTGACAATCTGTTCCTGGGAGATCCGGGCGTTAGCCCATTCTGTCCGCAGAGACGGGAAAATCCTGCGCATTTCCTCCTGGAACACGGATCCCGGCGAGGTATCCAGACCGGAATCGAGAACCAGGCTGAAGATTTTGGGGTCTTCGGCCGGGTTGACCGGAAGAAGGTGGTCTTTGTCCCTGACCGCGGTTATGGAGCGATCGGCGATTTCCTGGGCAAGAGCGCCGTTTTTCGGCGAATCGATGGCGTCCCTGATGGTGTCGATCGATACCAGCCGTTGGAGTTCGAGCCCCAGACGGCTTTTGGCCTCCAGCACTTTACGGACTGAAACATCGATACGTTCTGGCGGGATATCGCCGCGAAGGACGGCGCGTTCGATCTCGTTGATGGCGACGTTGGCGTCGGTGGGGAGAAGGACGATATCCGCACCGGCCGCAATGGCGCGCACGGCGGCCAGGCCGCACCAATAGGTGTCGGTAATGCCGCCCATTTCCATGGCATCGGTGACGACAAGCCCGTTAAACTGCAGGGTGTCTCGCATGAGGCCGGTCAGGATTTCTGCCGAAAGCGTCGCGGGCGTCGTCCGGTCCCCGGTGACTTTCGGTACGGCGACGTGGGCCGTCATGATGGAATCGACTCCGGCCTCAATCGCGCTTCTGAACGGGACCAGTTCGACGGAGTTCAGCTTCTCCATATCCGCAAGGATGACGGCCAGGCCGATGTGGCTGTCGGTTGTCGTATCCCCGTGTCCCGGAAAATGCTTGGCCGCGGTCAGGACGCCTCCTGATTTGGCGCCGCGAATAAAGGCCACCCCTAGGCGAGCTACCATCAGGGGGTCCTCTCCGTAGGAGCGGATGTTGATGACGGGATTCTTCGGATTGTTGTTGACGTCCATTACAGGGGCAAAGATCCAGTGCACGCCTAGCGCTCTGGATTCCTCCGCCGTAATCCTCCCCTGTTGGTAGGCATACTCTTCGGAACCGGTTGCGCCGATCGCCATGGTCCAGGGGAAAGACGTGGTGTCGGCTATCCGGAACGAAGCGCCGCGCTCGAAGTCGGCCGATACCAGAAGCGGAAGCCTGGAGCGTGCCTGCAACTCGTTCAGAAGCATGGCTGATTCGTACACATTCCCGGCAAACAGGATGACGCCTCCGACATTGTTCTGGTCGATTGCGCGTATCAACTCCCTGAACCTTGGATCCTCCCTGTTTTGAAATTCTCCACGCACCCTAATCTGGATGAGCTGACCGATTTTTTCTCTCAGGGAAAGACCGGCGAGAGTCGTATCCACCCAGGACCTATCCGGTGAATCGTTGGCGGACTTGATGGCTTGCAGCCCGGGAGGATTCGATACCAGCAGGATGCCAAGGGACACCAGAATGCACAGGAAGGAAAGAACAATAGATCTCATGACGACTGTTTTTGGTTGCATAGGAGACGGGATTGGGAAATTCAGACAAATGAGTTCGTACCTGTTGCGTTTGAACCCGCCATGGAAGGGCGGAATCCTTGCATCCCGCCTAAGTAGCTTTTCGCCTTTTTCCTCGGTTCCATTAAAAAAAACGGCGACGCGGGCGAAAGGTTCAGCCGAAATAGAGTGTTGCCGTATTTACCGGGAATCCCAGCAGTTTCAGGTACATGAAAAGCTGCATTTTGTGATGGAAGAAATGCTCCAAAAAATGAAGGGCCATCCGCTCCATTTTCGCTTCCAGCCCCCAGGGGACGGAAACGCGAGTATTATCAAAATCCTCTTCGGAAATCTCCGACAGTACGCCGGAAAGAGTAGCCCTGTCATGCTCCAGCCGCTCGAGCGCTTCCTGCACGCTGCATGCAGGCAAGGGGGCCTTCATCGAGGATTCCAGTTCCTCGGGTTTTGGCCAATTGCCGCGGATGGTTTTCTGCAGGGCTTCTCCGATACCTTCGCTTAGGTGACAAATCAGCTCCCCCATGGACATGAAACCGGGACCGGGTTTCCAGCCCAGCTTGTCTGCGGGAACCATTCGAATCAGAGATTCTGCGGGGTGAAATGCTTCGGTGACATACTGCAGGTATTCGTCCTTTTTCATAATGGCCCCTCCGTTATCGGTCCGTTGTACCGCCTACCTGCTGCATCAAGCCTATCATAAACCTGAATCGAATCGCACGGAAGACTTTACGGTGCCGGAGCTCCGGAAGGCCCCATCGGGGCGCCGACAGCAGGTTCATTGTCCCGCGCTGCAGCCAAAGGGGGCACTAGCGGCGCTATTACAGAAAGGGGAAATGGTTCCGAGCCTGCCGATCCGTACCGTCGGATTGATGAAAAGATAGAAGATTCTGATCGACAGGGGGTGCAGTTGTGTATGTCAAGTTCTGCAATTCCGGATTCTGCCAGACCTTTCATAGGGAGGGGGTGTGGGGGAGGGAAGGGGAAAACCTGCCGCACACGGGTGACGGCAACGCTCTTTGCCACGAAGAGTGGGAACGCTCCAAGCAACGCTGCTGCGATCGGGCGGTTTGACAAGCAGGATAGAGGTGAAGCGGCAGGGTTCCCCCCATTCAATGACATAGCCGATACCGTCATCGTAGTATGGATGCCGGCAGCAATGAAACCGTGCAGGGATCGCCGCCCGGACTGCCTCCGAACCAAATGACCGCGGAGGGAGGACGAAACGGGCTTGGTGTCCTGAAAACGGAAAGGCCGGAAGCTGACGCCTATGGCCATTCCGGCAGAAAGCCCGGAGGATGAGGCTGTTGGAATGCTTCTTTATGAAGCCTACGACCGGTCAGCCGGTTCAGGCCTTGTTTCCCTGCAACGGCCAGGAGCCTGCCCTATTCAACTACATGCAGTGTCGATTCGGTTTTGGTATTTGGATCCTCTTTCCAAAAAGACACTGCGGAAAGGACCGAAAAACAGATTGTCCTAACTCAGCAAGCGGGGCTCGATGGTCTGACCGGAAATGCGCCGATTGCCCCTTTCTGTGGATTGCTCTTCAAAATCTTCCCGGTTCGCTTATAATCTTGAGGATCGCTTCTTTAACGAACAGGGGATTCAATGCACGATGTCATTATTGTCGGATCAGGACCTGCGGGGTATACCGCAGCAATCTATGCAGCCCGGGCCAATCTTGCCCCGGTTATTCTGGCTTCCGAACCAAAGGGCCAGCAGATGCCGGGGGGGCAGCTCATGTTCACCTCGGAGGTAGAGAATTACCCCGGATTTCCCGAAGGCGTCCAGGGCCCGGACCTGATGGAGATGATAAAGAAACAGGCACTGCGATTCAAAACGGAAATATTCGAAGAGGATGCCCTGGAAGTGAATTTTAAACCCGGCGGGCCGTTCCGGATACGATCGCAGTCCGGATGGCGCGAGTCGCGTGCCGTCATTGTCGCCACGGGCGCTTCGGCAAAGTGGCTTGACGTCCCGGATGAATCCAGGTATCGGAACCGCGGCCTGTCCGCCTGCGCCGTCTGCGACGGCATGTTTTTCCGGAATCAGGAGGTTATGGTTATCGGCGGCGGGGATACCGCGCTGGAGGAGGCCCTGACTCTGGCGCACCATGTCACGAAAGTGACGGTTGTCCATAGAAGGGACCAACTGCGCGCCAGTCAAATCATGCAGGAACGCGCGCGATCTAATCCCAAGATCCATTTTTTATGGGATACCGTGATTACGGGATACGAAGGCGGCGACGTGCTTGAGGCCGTGAAGCTGAAAAACGTGGTAACGGGACAGGAGCGTACGGCAGCCGTATCCGGGGTTTTCATGGGAATCGGGCACCAACCAGCTACGGAATTCCTCCGCGGCGTCATCGATCTGGATGCCAAGGGGTACATTGTCACGCATGACGACGTGGAAACCAGCATGGAGGGGGTGTTCGCCGCCGGGGATGTCCACGACCAGAATTATCGCCAAGCCATAACCGCCGCGTCATTCGGTTGCATGGCCGCCCTGAGAATGGAGCGCTGGCTGCAGTCTCGCAGCAGCGGTTTGTAGCCCCATGCGGAAGGGCGCATCCATCGCCTATTACATCACCGCGCACGGATACGGGCACGGGGTGCGGTCCTGCGACATTATCCGGGCGCTCAACCGGTTGTATCCGGACATCAAGGTCCAGATTGTCACCGTGCTGCCCCCTGGGTTTGTAACCAACCGTATTCGTAGCGATTGCAATGTTCTGCGCCCGCGTTCCTTCGATATAGGGATGGTGCAGAAGGACTCCATCCGAGTGGATGTCCCTGCCACCTTGGACCGCCTAGAGCGGCTCTATGGAAACAGCGGGGATCTGATCGCCCGGGAGGCCGTGTTTCTTGATGAGAACGCCATCGGACTTGTCGTCGTCGACATACCTGCAATCCCCCTCATTGCGGCGGCTCATGCGGGTATTCCCCGGATGGCGGTCGGGAATTTTGGATGGGACTGGATCTATGCCCACTATACGGGCCGGGACCAACGGTGGGCCCCCATCGTGGAGCAAATACGAAGCGCATACGCGTGCGCCGATCTTCTGCTGAGGCTCCCCTTCAGCGAGGCGATGCGCGCATTCACCAGGATGGAGGACATTCCGCTTGTCGCTTCCCCCGGCGATCCCAGGCGCGAGGAGATCGCAGCCCTCCTTGGATGCGATCCCGGTAAGAAGTGGATTTTAATATCCTTCACGAGCCTCGAATGGGATGCCGGTGCGCTCGAACGAGTTGAACAGATGCGGGACTACGAATTTCTGACGGTGCATCCCCTCCAGTGGCGCCGGCGCAACATCCACGCGATCCACAGGGAGCAGGTGCCGTTCCAGGACGTTGTCGCTTCCGTCGATGCCGTCCTGTCCAAGCCGGGATTCGGAATTCTCTCCGAATGTGTCGTCAATCGCAAGCCCTTGATTTATGCCGACCGCAGGGACTTTGCCGAATACATGATCCTGGAATCCGCGGTCCGTAGGTATCTCAAACATGTCCGGATACCCGCGGATCTTCTGTATGAAGGCGTTCTCGGGCCAAGCCTGGACCGTATCTGGGATTGTCCGGACGCGGTGGAAACCGTCCCCCACGACGGCGGTGTTGCCGCCGCGACGCGGATTGCCGAAGGCATCGGGTGATGCTCTATGCCGAAGGGGGAGACTAACGGACACGATCTGACAAGGGTGCCCGGATCTCCCGCCCCAATGCAAAGGGGAAGCCGGACCGATCAGGCCACACGCTCCGGCAACAAACGCACGGCGGAATGAGGCGCAGGCATGGATCATATACAGCTTCGGGATTCCATCGAGCGCGAGCTCGATGGCAACCTGCTGCCTTTCTGGCGTGAACGCAGTTTCGACCACCGTGGCGGCGGCTTTGTGGCGGAAATGGCCCTTGACGGCACCATCGGCCGCGAAACGCCCAGGGGGTTGATACTGAACGCCCGCCTCCTGTGGACCTTCTCGGCTCTGTACCGGGAGCGTGGCGATGTGCGGGACCTTCTCTTGGCCCGGCGAGCCTACGCCTATATCGAGGGATTTTTCCGGGACCGGAGGCACGGGGGGTACATGTGGCGCCTGGGACCCGATGGCAGCGCACTGGACCGGACAAAGAAGATCTATGGTCAGGCTTTCTGCATCTTTGCCCTGAGTGAATATTACCGGGCTACCGGGGAAGATGGCGCACTTCGGTCGGCCAGGAGCCTCTTTGATGCCGTGGAGCGCTACGCGTACGATCCCCGCTTCGGCGGCTACATAGAGGTGCTGGCTGAAGACTGGTCCGAATCCAAGGACCTACGCCTTGGCGACCAGGATATGGATGTGGCGAAATCCATGAACAACCATCTCCATCTGCTGGAGGCGTACACGAATCTGTATCGGGTCTGGCGTGGCGCGCTGGTGGCTGATCGGCTGCGGGAATTGATATCGCTGTTCGGGAGACGGCTGCGGGCGCCTTCAGGCCACTTCAACCTGTTCTTTGACGGCGACTGGAAGATTCGGTCAGATTCCTACACCTACGGGCACGACATTGAAGGGGCCTGGTTGCTGTATGAAGCCGCCGAAACCCTGGGCGATGCGGCGCTGCTCGACACCGTATCCGGATGGGGCATCGAAACCGCGCACTCGGTCGCCGAAGAAGCCCTTGATCCGGAGGGAGGTCTCGCCTACGAAGGCCGGAACGGTATCGTGATCGATCCGGGGCGTGTGTGGTGGGCCCAGGCGGAAGCTGTCCTGGGATTCTGGCATGCGTACCGCATCACCGGAGACGAACGGTATGCCGGGATAGCAGCCCGGCTGTGGGATTTCATCCTGAATCGGATAGTGGACCGGCGAGGAGGAGAGTGGTTCTGGGCGGTGCTTGCCGATGGCACCGTGGATCCGGGAAAGCCCAAGATATCCGAGTGGAAGGATCCGTACCACGGTGTGCGCATGTGCCTGAAGATGCTTCATTTTTTGGGGGATTGAAGACGGGACCCCCGGTATTTGCAAAGGACCGTGAGCAAGAGAAGCATCTGCTGTCACGGTTTTAGGATGATGACAATGCCTGATGCATTCGAACTTCGATTGAAACAGCTGCTCGACGACCACGAGCGTTTGATGACGCGTCCCAATGAACCCCGCCCGCATTCCAACGGTGTGCTGCAGCGGTGGAAGCATCCCATTCTGACGGCCGATCACGCGCCGGTTTTCTGGAAATACGATCTGGACCGGGAAACCAATCCCTACCTGATGGAACGGATGGGCATCCACTCCGTGTTCAATCCCGGCGCCATTGATCTTGACGGCAGGATCTGCCTCATGGCGCGCGTCGAGGGGAGCGATCGTAAAAGTTTTTTCGCCTTGGCGGAAAGTGTGACAGGCGTCGACTGTTTCCGTTTCAGGGACTTGCCTGTCACGATGCCCGAAACAGAGAACCCGGATGCCAATGTATACGACATGCGCCTGGTTCGCCATGAGGACGGGTACATATACGGCCTGTTCTGTACGGAGCGGAAAGATCCTGACGCTGCCCCGGGAGACCTGTCTTCGGCCGTGGCCCAGTGCGGCATCGCCCGAACACGCGATCTCGCGCAATGGGAGCGCCTGGAGGATCTGAAAACCCGATCGCCGCAGCAGCGCAACGTGGTGCTGCATCCTGAATTTGTGCGCGGCAAGTATGCATTCTACACCCGGCCTCAGGACGGTTTTATACAGGCCGGCTCTGGGGGGGGCATCGGATGGGGCCTTAGCGATACTATCGAGAGGGCTGAGATCGGGGAGGAGATCATCGTCAACGACCGCAGGTACCACACCGTGTACGAAGTCAAAAACGGCCTGGGCCCGTCCCCCATCAAAACACCGCAGGGCTGGCTGCAGCTGGCCCACGGGGTGCGCGGGACGGCCTCGGGCATGCGCTACGTCCTCTATGCTTTTATGACCGCCCTGGATGAACCGTGGCGCCTGATACACGAACCCGGCGGGTATCTGATGGCGCCGCAGGGAGAGGAGTCTGTCGGAGACGTTATGAATGTGGTCTTCTCATGCGGGTGGGTCGAGGTGCAAGGGAACATCTTTATATACTACGGGGCCAGCGACACCCGCTGCCATGTGGCTACAACCACCGTGGAGAGGATGGTCGATTACTGCATGCATACACCCGAAGACCCATTACGTTCTGCCGCGTGTGTACGGCAACGCATCTCCATGATCCAAAAGAATCTCAAACTGCTCCGGTGACCGAACCGGCAGCGCCGTAGAAGACCGTGTCCGGGGAGGCGTTCAGGATGCTATTGTTCGCCTGAATTCCTTCAAGATCTTGGCTGTTACGGGGCCCGGGCTGCCGTTACCGATCATACGGCCGTCCACTTCGACGACCGGAACCAGTTCTGCGCCGCTTCCCGTAAGAAAGACCTCGTCGGCACCGTACAGGTCGAAAAGGCTGATCCTGCGTTCGACCGGCTTCAACCCAAGGTTTTCCGCAAGTTCGAGGACTACCGCGCGGGTGATTCCTCCCAGGGCGCCCTCGGCCAGATCCGGAGTGTAGAGAATGCCTTTGGAAACATAGAAGATATTGTCGGCCGTGCATTCGGCCACGAGGCCCTCTTTGTTCAGGATCAGAGCCTCTTGGCATTGGCGATCGTTCGCCTCGATCTTGGCCAGGATGTTGTTCAGGTAATTGAGCGATTTGACACGGGTATTGATGCAGTCCGATGGAGGCCTTCGCCAAGAGGACGTGCAGATCCGGATACCGTGCTTGTAGTGCTCGTCCGGGTAGAGGCTGATATCGTCAATGATGATGAAGAGCGTCGGCTTGGAGCATTTCCGCGGATCGAGGCCCAGATCTCCGGATCCGCGTGTGACCACGAGCCGGATGTACGCATCGCGCTTGCCGCTTTTGGCGATCATGTCAGAAAGGATGCGGTCGAGAGCTTCCGCGCTTTCGGGAATATCCAGGCGGATGGTCCGGGCACTTGCAAACAGGCGGTCCAGGTGGTCCTGGAGGCGGAATGCCCGCCCGTTGTAGACGCGGATGCCTTCGAAAACGCCATCCCCGTACAGAAGGCCGTGATCGTATACCGAGATGCGTGCATCTTCCTTATTTTCGTAGAGTTGTCCGTTGAGGTAGATCATATTTTCATTTCCCGGTCCGTGAAGATGTCACGAAGCTTTGCATAATTTTTACCGAATTTGTGTATCAGCTCGCGGTCGAAACGGTTCACAATTTTCATGACATAGATGTCGTGTTTCAGATAATCCTCCGCCAGAAGCACAAAACCGCGATTGGCGCTCCAGGCGCCTTCCACTCCGCGTTGATCAAAGATCGTCCCCATGACCGCAATGCAGGAGTCCGCCACGAGTGTGAATCCACGACCGCCCCGTTCCGAGTAGAGGGTATCCTCTATGGGGTGCGTGAAGAATGTGCCTACTTTCTCTTCGGGTTTGCCGAAATGAATGACAGCGGTTTTCACACCACGCGCGTTTGCGTCTTTCAGTTCCTGCACAACGGTCCTTAATTCCATCGGCCACAGGGATGCCAGAATCGATGATTCTGACGCCCGGATGACTTCCAGGCTTTTCTCAATCAGGAAACCATAGTCGTGGATATTCCAGACAAAAGAGACTTCCTTCGCCTGCGGCAGATCCTTCAGATTGCGGGCCAGGTCCTCGAAACGCTGGTCGGACAGGCGCCGAGTATGGGTAAGAAACTCTTCGCTGCTCAACGGCGCGAATTTTTTCTTGTTCGTGTCGGCCACTTCAAAGAGCAGCTTCTTCTCCTGCAGACGCCCGACCGTCTCGTAAATTTTCGATGTGGGGATTCCTGAATCCCGCGCCAGTTCGTAGGGCGTTGCCAACCGCAGTCTCAGTGCGCTGACATATGTGCGGGCTTCATAATCGGAGAATCCAATCTCCTTAAGGATTTCCCGAATATTATTGACTACCATAGTAGTTAACATTCTGCGACAGGGATGAGGGAGTGTCAAGGGAAACCATAAACGAAAGATCGATTCGGGACTATGGGGCGGATGTCTTCCTGGATCTTCAACCGGCGTGGTTCTTCGGGCTAACCAGAAAACAGACCGAAATGCCTATCGGTGTGGGGTTGAACAGTAAATAGCATAATGCGGAAACGGCCCCGAAGGAGCGCCTGTACCGCAACCCAAAGAGGCGGTGATGCCTGGCTGCCTGCGGGAGCAATAGAACAATCCGGCCGATTCGGGTTCAAAAGCTCCGACTTTGACCAGCAGATTGCCTAAGGATCGGGGCGCTCGGGGGATTGAACGACACCGTTCCCTTGATGATCGGACCGCCCATGCCGTAGAGGACGGACCTGCCTGAACAATGGATACGTCGGTCGAAATCCGGCTGCCCGTAGGCGGCTGAGATTAGAAGCAGTGCGGAGGCGCATGGAATCCCGATCGATTTTCCCATGGTTTCTCCGACATGGTCTACGATTCAGGGGGCACCCGGATGCAGTACCGACGGGATTTTGACGATTGAATCCGGAGGCTGCTGGAGACCGTGCGGGACAATGTTCAATCCCTCGGATTCCGGAAGGCAGTTTCGTCGTACCGATAGCGGCGGTCGAGGAGGGCGTCCCGCAGACGGGTATCCCTTTGGAATCCGGTCGTGAAGATCCGGCGATGTGCCGATTGTCCGCCAGGTTTTTCTACCGGGCATAGGGGGCGATGCCCCAGTAGGAAAGGTCGAAGTCCTCAAGGCTACGGATAATCTGATGGGCTTTTGAATAGGACGCATCCGGCATGTTGGGGTCCGGGACGGCGACCACATGCATGCCGGCTCTGCAGGCGGCTTCGACGCCCGAGGGGGCGTCTTCGAGCACGAGGCAATGCCGGGGCGTGGCGTGCAGCTTTTCGGCAGCAAGGAGGAAGATGTCCGGATTCGGTTTCCCGCGCCGGACAGCCGGATCGTCACCGGTGATGATACAGCTGAATACACGGAACCACTCTGCATGGCGTCTGGTTTTCAGATGGAAGTGGTGTGTGGTGGAACTGGTGGCAACCGCCTGGGGAATGGAGCACTCATGCAGATGTCGTGTTAGCCGTACTGCTCCGGGCATCGGTCCCGCATTTGGAAACAGCTCCTCCAGCAGTGGAGCCCTCATTTCCAGGTATTCCTCGACCGACAGGGGCAGATGCAGTGCATCGATCATCGTCTGCGCCGAAGTTCGGGCGGGGAGCCCGATCATTCTGGATTTAATGGACCAGTCGAAGGTCTTGCCGTATCGGGATGCGAGCACTTCGTGGGCTTTGGTATAAAAGGGCTCTGTATCAAGAAGGAGACCGTCCATATCGAAAATCACATGTGTGATTGAAAGTGCCATGAGAATTCCTGCCCTCCGATAGGCTACCCTGGAAGTATCGCGCGGGAACTGGCCCGAAGGGAATAATGAACAAACCGGCGTCCCAATCCTCAGGAAGCCATAAACATTGCATGATACCTGAATCGAATCCTGAAGGGAAACCGGAGAGCTCCCCAATCACGATTGTTTCCTGGACGGATTCAAGGTCTTGTCCGTTCCGGCTGCGATTTTTCAGATTCAAGCCGGCGGGACATGGTATCATTGTCCGCGAAACCAATGGCTTTGAGAGGCTTTTGCAACGATGAACGGGAGTAACTGTGAAGCATTGAAGGATGCGCTGGGCCGTCCGCTGAAGGACCTGAGAATTTCGGTAACGGACCGGTGCAATTTCCGCTGCAGCTATTGCATGCCCCTGGAGAAATACGAGTGGATCGACCGCAGGGAAATCCTCACTTTTGAGGAAATTACCCGGTTGGCCGGTATCTTTGTGCGATTGGGCGTTGAAGAAGTCCGTCTTACCGGCGGGGAACCGCTTCTGCGGCATGGCCTTGATTCGCTGATCGAAAAACTCTCGGGAATCGGGGGCCTGAAAGATCTTTCCCTGACGACCAATGCCTCCCTCCTGAGCGAACAGGCCCCGCTACTGGTACAGGCGGGCCTGAAGCGCATAAACGCGAGCCTCGACACGATCAACCCGGATAAATTCCGTGATATAACCCGCAGGGATGATCTGGACAACGTGCTTCAAGGCCTCTTTGCGGCCGCCCGCTGTGGCTTGAACCCGATCAAGATCAATTCCGTGATCCAGCGTGGAGTGAACGATGAGGATATACCCGAACTGACTGCGTTCGCTCGGAAACACGGATTCTGGATCCGGTTTGTCGAGTTTATGGATGTCGGCAACTCCAATAACTGGGTGTCGGACAGGATGATTTCCAAAAAGGAAATCCTGGAAATTATCAACCGACAGTTCCCGCTCGAAGAAGGTGCCCGAGAGGACACAAGCGCCCCTGCCGTCGATTATGAATTCAGGGACGGCATCGGGAAAGTCGGGGTCATTGCGTCCGTGACAGAACCGTTTTGCGTCGGGTGCACCCGGGCGCGCCTTACCGCGGACGGCAGACTGGTCCTATGCCTTTTTTCAGACAGAGGCATAGATCTGAAAGTCCCTATGCGGTCCAGTGCAACCGACGAGGACCTTGAGCGCATTATCCGATCGGCCTGGACCGATCGAAAAGACCGGTATTCGGAGGAGCGGCTGGAATCCATGAATTCGGGAGAGTACCAGCCGGCATCCAGAAGGAAGATCGAAATGATCAGCCTTGGAGGCTGATCCCCCGCCCCTGATCAGAAGAGCCTGAGAGATGAAAGAACGGAGTAAAGAATGGAAAATGCCGTCAGTGCGAAGCAGGCTGCCGCACCGATGAAATGCTCCATCCGTTCCTGTTTTAAAGGATCCAGAATCCTTGCGATGCCCATCCCCCCCAAGAACCCCCCTAGATGGGCGAAGTTGTCGATGCCCGGAAAAAGGAATCCGAAAACAAAAAGAATGCCGGCATAGGTCAATGCCTGCCTGCTTATGTGGCTGATGCCTCCTCTGCGGCCGTAGAGTACGAGTGCCCCCAGAAGGCCGAAGATTGGCGCGGATGCACCGATGGTCAACTGAGTTCCCAGCATGGTGCTGAGTAAGAATCCCGTGATGGAGGAGGCCGTGTAGATTATGACGGTCCTGGGAGTCCCGTAAAGTTCTGCCACCGCCGGTGCAAGCTGGCGCACCCAGAGCATATTGAAAAGGATATGGAGAATGCCTCCGTGAAGCCAGGCCGCGCTCAGAAGGGTCCACCATCTTCCCGCGTCCCATACCGGGATGGTTCCGCTGGCGCCGAAAGCAAACAGGCTGAGGGTGCTTGGCTGGATCAGGGACATCCCCCCGGAACGGATACCACGCAAATCGAACAGGAGGGTGGCGACAAACAAGATGGCGCAGCCCCAAACGACTATCGATACGAAATCGAGATTGTACCCGAAACGCCGCAGAAGAGGTGCGAAACCCCACAGGCCGGGATTCCTCTTGCCGCAGTTCCAGCATTCTTTGTCATTGACGCCCACGAGCTTGCCACAGTACGGGCAGACAACCGATCCTTCTGTTTGCCTTTTGAACATCCCATCCCCATCGAAAACAGTAGTATAGATCCGTTGCATGATACCATAGGTGATACCGTGTATGCGATCATGCCTGAAAACGCGCCTTCTCGTCCGCCCGACGGGAGCTCAGGCGGTTAGCGCTGCCGCAATTCTCCATTGTCTCCTCCCTGGGGCGCCCGGGAAATCATCAGGGCCGACTGCCTATTGACAGAGTCCTCACAGGGAATTAATGTCAGAAAACATCGGGCTCAGTATGGATCGGGTAATTCGGATGCCGGAGGTATCCCTGTTTCAAGACAGTCTCAGCTGAGGTCTTATATTGATAAAATGTAAAGTCGCCATTGTAGGCGCGGGAAGCTGGGGGACGGCGCTATCACATGCCATTGCCGGTCTCGGGCACGGCGTCTCTCTCTGGGCGTACGAACCGCAGGTCGTGGAGAGTATTCTCGAGGTGCGGGAAAATCTTTCTTACCTGCCGGGGATTCGGCTGCATGCAGCGATCCGTCCCACAACAAACATGGGGGAGGCTCTCGACGGCGCCCGCTATGTCCTGACCGTCATGCCGTCGCATGTTTGCCGCGCTTTATATGAGACAATGCTGCCCGTATTGCGCCCGGAGATGATACTAATCAGCGCAACGAAAGGACTGGAAGAAGGCAGCCTGATGCGCATGAGCGAAGTAATAGAGAGTGTTGTGGGGAAACGTTTCATTCCACGGATGGCGGTTCTCTCCGGCCCCAGTTTCGCCTTTGAGGTGGCTCTGAAGCATCCCACGGCCGTTGTAGTCGCCTCGGGAGATCCTGATGTCTCCGCCGATGTCCAGAGGGAATTTTCTTCGGAACGGCTGCGTTTGTACACATCGGCGGACGTCGTCGGCGTGGAAATCGGCGGAGCGGTTAAAAACGTGATCGCGATAGCCGCAGGCGTCATCGAGGGCCTCGGCCTCGGGCACAACCCGATAGCGGCTCTGATCACGCGGGGCCTGGCGGAAATCACCCGCCTGGGATGCGCCTGCGGCGCGCGCAGCGAGACTTTTTCGGGTCTGGCCGGTCTTGGCGATCTTGTCCTGACATGCACCGGGGGGCTCAGCCGGAACCGCCGCGTCGGAATCGGGCTGGGTCAGGGAAAGCGGCTTTCGGATATCCTCGGTTCAACGAACACCGTTGCGGAAGGGGTAAAGACCACCGGTGCCACCCTGAAGCTCGCTGATCTTCATCGCATGGAAATGCCAATCATTAGCCAGGTGCAACGCATTCTGCAGGGGGGGATTTCTCCGCGAGAGGCAATCCGTGAACTCATGGAACGGTCACTCAAGTGTGAATAGTCTCTCGGCCTCCCGTTCTTTGCCGCCCCAGGAGATACGGCTGAAGAATTTACCGGTACGTCCTTGCAGAACAGCGCCCGTGTTCATGCGGCATCCAGGGGGAGAGTGCTCGGAGCATAAAGTAGGGCGCGCCGCTTGGGAATGGGCCGCAGGACCAGCGCCTGCCGCGAAACGCAGCTGCCGCAGGTTCCAGGATCCGGCGGTAGCGTTCTGCGAACAACGATGGGACGGGCTCTTGAGCCTCGCAAATTGTGTCCTGCGCCGGCACGGAACAGGCGTCAGTGCGCCATCTGCAACTGCTGTAGACAGGCGGCAGCCTCTTCGCGGAGTATGTATTTCTGGACCTTGCCGTTGGCCGTCATGGGGAAGGAGTCCGTGAAGAAGATGTATTTGGGTGTTTTATAGCGAGCGATTCTGCCCCGGCAGTAATCCTGGATAATCGAGGCCTCCAGATTCACACTGTCAAACAGCTGGACAAATGCGGCCGCTTCCTCTCCATATTTTTCGCTCGGGACTGCAACTATCTGAACATCCTTGATACCGGGCATTTCCCTCAGGAAGTCTTCCACCTCTTTGGGGTATATGTTTTCTCCCCCCCGGATTATGACATCTTTCAGGCGCCCCGTGATCCGTATGAATCCGTCTTCTTCTTCCACCGCCTGATCCCCGGTTCGAAGCCACCCATCGCTGTCGAGGACCTCCGCAGTCTGAATCGGCATTTTGTAGTAGCCCTTCATCGTGTTGTACCCTTGAGAGCACAGTTCCCCGGGGCGTCCGGGGGTGACCGGAATTCCGGATTCCGGGTCGATGATTTTGACCTTCACGCCTTCCAGAGGTTTTCCCACGGTCGAAATGCGCACCTGCACCGGATCATCCGTCCGCGTCTGTGTAATCCCCGGGGATGCCTCCGTCAAACCATACACGATCGTGATTTCCCTGCAGTGCATTTTGTCCATCACCTGGCGCATGATGGGTTCCGGGCAGGGGGAACCGGCCATGATCCCGGTGCGCAGGGAGGAAAGGTCGAACATGTTGAACATTGGATGCGATAGTTCCGCGATAAACATTGTTGGGACGCCATAGAGCGCCGTGCACCGCTCCTTCTGAACAGTAGCGAGCACCATCAGAGGGTCGAAGGTTTCCAGTGGAACAATCGTGGCTCCATGGGTCAGGATGGCCATCACCCCGAGGGTGATTCCGAAACAGTGGAAGAGCGGTACAGGGAGGCAGAGGCGGTCCTCGGAGGTGAATTTTTGACGCTCTCCGATGGAGAATCCGTTGTTAAGGATTCCGTAGTGGCTGAGCATGACCCCCTTGGGGAAACCGGTCGTTCCCGAGGTGTATTGCATATTGACCGTATCGTGCGGATCCAGGCTGTCCTTGATCGCCTCGAACACTTCCTCCCGAACGGAATCCGCAAGCTCCGTTACTTCAGACAGGCCGTACATGCCCGGGTGCTGGTGGGGACCGGCGTAAATGACCGACTGAAGAAGGGGGAACCGAGCGCTCTCCAGATTTCCTTTCGGCGTGGTTTTCAGCTCCGGGATCAGGTCGTATATCGTACCCACATAGTCGGTATCCCGGTACCGGTCGATCAAAAAGATCGATTTCATGTCCGAGTGCCGGATCACGTATTCGAGTTCAGCCGGACGGTAGCTGGTGTTTACCGTGACAAGCACCGCTCCGATGCGCGCGACCGCAAAAAAGATCGGCAGCCAGTCCGGAATGTTCGTGGCCCAGATCCCGACATGATCTCCCTTGCCGATCCCCATAGCCACCAGCCCGCGGGCGATCCGATCCACCCTGGAATTCAATTCCCGGTAGGAGTATTTCAGATCCCTGTCCGAGTAGATCAGCGCATCATGTTCCGGATTCATCCGGGCCGTCTCTTCAAGAAGACTTCCGATGGTACAATGAAAAAAGCCCGTCACCTCATCCTCCTTGGAACTGTCTATGTTGCCTTCCCGATGTACCTTTTTTCAAGTGGCTTTTGCCTGTTTATTCCCAAAGCCCGAGGGGGAGGGCTTGCGCCTTTCTCGGGGAAAGTTTATAGTTTTCCCTCATGCACCCAAAATTATTGACGACCCCCTATTTCACCATTTACACCTATGGTCTGATGCTGGCCCTTGCGTACCTTTTCGCCCTCTGGTTTCTGTTTCGCGCAGCCAAGCGTGAAGGGATCGATCGGGAGAAGGTATCCAGGCTGGGGCTTTGGGTCATCATCGGTGCCATCTTAGGTGCCAAGGTATTGATGATACTCAGGTCCCTGCCTTTCTACCTGGAGCATCCCCAAAAGCTATTTTCACTCGGGACGCTTCAGAGCGGAGGTGATTTCTACGGCGGATTTATCGGGGCGCTTGCGGCAACTGCGATATTTTTCGCGCGAAACAGGCATTTCCCCAGATGGCGTGTGGCGGACCTGTGTGGGCCCGCTATTGCCTTGGGGCAGGCAATCGGACGCATCGGATGCTTCATGGCCGGCTGCTGCTACGGGCGCAGTACGGAACTGCCCTGGGGTGTCACCTTCACCGACCCTGCCGCTGCGGAGATGGTCGGAACCCCGCTGGGGGTTTCTCTGCATCCCGTCCAGATGTACGAATCACTGCTCTGCCTGCTGCTTTTTTTCCTGCTGCTATGGCTCTTGCCCAGGAAGCGTTTCGACGGCCAGGTGATTCTTGCCTATGCGTTGCTCTATGCCGTTATTCGGTTTTTCCTTGAATTCACGCGCGGGGATGCGGATCGGGGTTTTCTTTTCAGCGGCCTGCTGTCGACATCGCAGTTCGTGGCGCTGATGGTTCTGATTGTCGCATTGCCGCTCTACGGTATGCGTTCAAGAGCTTCCCTGAAAGAAATCAGGACGCGGCGGCCCAAACCGGAATGATGTGATCATACGAGGAATTCATGAAGACACAATTACAACATCTGCAGAGGAGGATCTATGGGCCGGAAGAAGATCGGAGTTTTACTGTCTGGGTGCGGTGTCAAGGATGGAAGCGAAATTCATGAAGCCACGCTGACGCTGTATTTTCTCTGCAAGCATGGGGCGGATATCCTGTGCATGGCGCCCGACAAGCCGCAGGCCGATGTCATCGACCATGCGAGTGGCAAACAGACCGGTGAAACCCGCAATGTTCTGGCCGAATCCGCCCGCATTGCGCGCGGGGATATACAGGACGTGCGCACGGTAGGGGCCGATGATATCGACGGCATCATTATCCCCGGCGGGTTCGGCGCAGCCAAAAACCTGTCGACCTTTGCCACCGACGGAGCTGCCTGCAAAGCCGATACGGATGTGGCAAAATTGCTGCGGGACCTGTACGCCGCCCGGAAGCCCATCGGGGCGCTGTGTATCGCACCGTCGCTGCTGGCCTGCCTCTTCGGGCGCCCCTACTCCGTCGAGCTCACCATCGGTTCGGATCCCGCGACTGCGTCGGCGCTGGAGCAGATGGGCGCGAAGCACACCCGGGCGGCAGTGGACGAAATTGTCACGGATCGCAAGAACCGTATCGTCACCACGCCCTGCTACATGTTGGCCAAAAACATAAAGGACGTCGGCGATGGCGTCGAAAAGCTGGTCGTTGAAATTCTCCAGATGGCGGATTGATCGGCATTTTTCGCGTTCCGGGGAAAATCCGGGTCTGCCCCGGAGCGGGCCCGTGTCGATGGGCACCATTGCCCGCAGTAGTCGCATGAGGGATTGATGCGGGGCGTCATGCCGTCCCTCAGATCAGTTTGATCGATTCAGGCACGCGTACAATGATGGTCCCCGTTATTCTATCATGCCAGGACTCGCGATCGCGCGTCCAGCCGACCCAGAAGAAGCCGAGCCCCAGAGCTGCCGCCGAAAAGAACGCCGCCAAGCCCCGCACCAGCGATACGCCGAAATCAAGCGGATTCCCGTCCAGGCGCACGACCTTAAGCTTGCAGATGATACCCCCGATTGTCGTACCCTTCCACGTCCACATGGCGATATGGTATGCCAGCCAGAATAGAAGGAAGGACCTCCCGGTGAACGATACAATCCATCCCAGGAGAACGGCGTCGAGAGCCGTGGCCAGCAGGCGGATCCAGAATCCCGCCCGGGGCATGAGGTACGGCTCGGACTCTGTTTCGGCGCAATGCTGCGGCTGTGCTTCGAAATACGACGGTTTAGGCGCCAAGGGCGCCGAATCGCGCGCCTTCGAGTCCGCGGCCTGCGAGGGGGTGGGATCGGCCTCATCGATATCCCCGGAATTCGGAGGCCTGACTGGATTGGCCGGGATGCCGGGTGCGGAGGCCCCGGTACCGTTACTTCTCATCATTCGGAACACGGACAAAAGTGCTGCTCCCAGCGCCAGAGGTTGGAGAAGAATCCAGAGCATCAGGCCGATTACCGGGACCATGTACAGGGCCGTAACCAGAATAAATCCGAGAAAAAATGCCGGTATCGGATGATGATCCGCGTCGGATTGAAACCTTCGAAGGATCTGCAGTCCGGAATACTCCAGAACGGCCGTTTTCCCCAGGCAGCCGAGTCCAATCTCCGTGATAAAGATAAGCGGAAGCACGAGGACTCCGATACCGGTTGCGGTAAAAATGATTGCCAGGGGAACCAGCAGGATCTTCGTCAGCAGGCCGATGCCGAAACACAGGAATGGATTCTCGTCAAGCTCCCGGACCGTGGCGGCGGTGGGTCTGGGGAAAATGACGGCCACCAGCAGGTACAGGACGAAATGCAGCGCGACCACAATCCAGGCCAGCAGGAAACCCGGCGGAAGCGGACGACCGAGAAGCGGACCGGCGACCAGATAGTTTTTGATGCCGGAAAGCTGGGGCAGGATCTCGACGGCATCGGGGAGCAACGCCGCCTCCGGGTCCCGGTCGATTTTCCCGAACAGAACCACGCAGTCTCCTTTGAGGACCGCATCCGGTCCCACCTTCAGGGATCCGAACACCACGACCGTGTCGCTGTCCACCCGCCCATCGACATTGGCGTCTCCGAAAAGCGTAACCATGTCTCCTTGGACTCTACCGGTCATTACGGCATTGCCGAATAGGGTGACCATGTCGCCCTGGACCGTTCCCTCCATGACGGATCTGCCGAAAATGGTAACCATATCTCGTACCGTCTCGCCGGGGCCGATCAGCTGGCTGCTGCCTGTCATCCACCGCCCACCCGGAGACCCATCCGGTTCGTTTGCCTCGGAAGATGCATCGGTGAGGATTTCCGAAGGATCCGAATCGTTCAAGTCCGCATTCGTCGTATCCAGCTCCGTGGCCGTGGATGCCGAGATGCCGCAGGAGACCGCGAGGAACAGCATCGCGGCCAGGCTGGATACCTGAATAGATCTAAGTCTGATGGATCGCATGAATGTACCTCCAAACTGTGCGGCAAATAAGGGTTCCCACGCTGATGGAGATGAGATACATGACCGCCAGCATCAGGATGGCGGCAGGCAGGACGTACTGGAACATGTCGCCGCTGACGACGCCCAGTCTGCCGATAGTTGCGTGTATCAGTGAGCCCAGTGCCGTGCGACAGGCCGCGGTGATATGCTCCACTCCGGGAATCACGCTGGTTTCGCAGAACCGGATTCCGAGCAGAGGAAGGAGTACGATCAGCGCCAATGCCAGCGCAGCCGCTGGTATGCGGAGCCACCGGGGCCATTGCCACCAGACCGGCCTTTGGGCCTCCCCTCTGCTCCTGGCGCGAATAATCGCCATGACCTTCGGCACCAGGTCCGCCGGCGCGGATTGCTCTGGCAGATTTTTGAGCGCCCGGTCCAGCGCGTCATCCCAGTTTTCCAAGTTATTGTTTGGGTTGCATTCTCTGGTCATGATTCAAGCCGTCCTACAGTCCCGATGTCGGGCTAGAATGCGCCGCAATGCCGCTCGGCCTCGGTGAATGTCCATTTTGACCTTCGCCAGGGATATGTGCAGACTGGCGCCGATCTCTTCGTAGCTCATCCCGTCTGTGTGAAACAGCACAAGCGCTACGCGTTGAGAATGGGGAAGGCTGGCTAGCGCTTTCGCCAACAGGGTTCTCTGGCCATCGGTATCCAGTCTCGGATAGGACACATCCGCATGCCGATACCGGTCCGGCGGTGGATCGGCATCCGGGTTGTCCTCGCAATCGCCTTGAATTTCCGAGAAAAGGCGCCAGCGGGCCCGATGCCGGGACAGGTGGTTCAGGCACAGGTTCCGCGTCACCGTTTTGAGCCATCCGCCCGCAGTGGGGCTCGACACGAGCGTGTCGAAGCGTTCGTAGGCTTTCAGAAAAACCTCCTGTGAGATATCCTGCGCCTCCGCTTCGTCGGCCAGCAGGCGATATGCGGTTGCATAGACCATGTTCTGGAAATCGCGCATAAACGCCTCGAACTGGAGGGGGTCTCTCATTCCATGCCCGGTTAGATTCATTGTCAAAGTCACTTACAGAACACAGATCGAAGACATAAAGTTACAACTATTTCGCAAGCGATGAAGAATTCAGTAGCCAGGGCGCCGGCGTCTGCCTGCAGGACGGCATCGAAAAAAGCCACAAGCGACAACGGGGCTGGCTGGGGCAGGGACCGGGTTGCGGCGAAAGCCGGGCGCGCTGTCTTCGTCCTGACTGCAGACGCGCGCGGTGCTGCTGTTCATCGTCTCTCAAGGAATGGGGCGAAGCGCCGGGAGGATACCTCGGGAGCTAGGCCTTAAACCAGCATGAAAATTGAATGAAACCTTGATAAAAGGCCTGAAA
>CAZYXB010000014.1:0-77034 GCA_964651155.1 uncultured Acidobacteriota bacterium
TCGTCGCCGAAGGGTCGGGCCACTGCCGGGACACGTACAGGATTCTGGAGGAATCCGGATTCGACGCCCTGCTGGCCGATGCCGGGGTCGGGTTTGTCGACCTCAACTACGACGACTGGTTCACGGTTCCCAATGCCGGGGGCCTGTCCTACCTGAAATCCCTGGTTTTCCCCCGGGCCCTCCGGCAGGCCGACTGGATCGTCTCGATGCCGAAGCTGAAGACGCACCACTGGGCCGGGGCGACCCTGTCAATGAAGAACCTGTTCGGCACGCTGCCCGGGACGTTTTACGGCTGGCCGAAGAACGTGCTCCACCAGGCGGGCATCACCGAATCGATCCTGGACATCAACGCGACGCTGGCCCCCCATTTTGCGATCGTGGACGGGATTGTGGGGATGGAGGGCGACGGGCCGATCATGGGGACGCCCGTCCGGGCCGGGGCGCTGGTCCTCGGGAGGAACCTGGCAGCGGTAGACGCCACCTGCGCCCGCATGATGGGGATCAATCCGCATAGGGTCGAGTACCTGAAGGCTGCCGACAACCGTCTCGGCCCCGTCGGGGATTCCCGCATCATCCAGCGGGGGGAATCCTGGCAGTCGGTGCGCACCGATTTCGAGCTTCTCGACCATATCCACGCCCACAGGGGCCTGAGGCTGTAAAGCCGGGGACACGGTTCGTATGAAGACGGGACATTCCGGCAACTGCCGGGAATTTCAGGCAATCGGGCCCCCGGACGATCGCAGGGTGCCCGACCGTCACGCCGCCGCGCCGAGCAGACCGACGGCTGCGGACGGCAATCCCGTCGAAGCGGCCCCCGGGCCTGCCGCAAGGGCCGGACTATCCATCCTTCGCATCCCGGGGGATTTCCTGAACCACCCGATCCTCAAAGACAACCTCCCCCTGATCCTGACCGTGGCCGCCTACGTCCTTGCCGTCTATGCCGTGCACTGG
The DNA here is from genome assembly GCA_964651155.1 of uncultured Acidobacteriota bacterium. GTDB lineage: Bacteria > Acidobacteriota > UBA6911 > UBA6911 > UBA6911 > UBA6911. The sequence goes on from CAZYXB010000014.1 coordinate 952, forward strand.
GTTTTCGGGATTCGTGATCGGCTGGTTCTCGAGTTCTATTACCCCTGGTTTGCACGTCTTGCCGCGATTTTTTCCGGGATTTTCTTCCTTGTCCACATCTGCAGAGGTTCCTGGAGGCGGTATCTGAACCCGACATCGGCGGCGGGTTTTTTCATGATATTTTTTCTCGCCCCTATCTTTACGACCGCATTTGCGAGCTACAAACAGACAATCCCCCTGATCCATGATTTCGCATGGGACCAGAGCCTGGTGCGGCTCGACTGTTTCCTGCACTGCGGCCGCCACCCATGGAGGTTGCTCGAGCCGCTATTGTCCTACCCCAGGATCATTCGAGCCGTCGATGTTCTCTATATGCTCTGGTTTGTTGTCTTGTTCGTCTCCTGCCTGTGGATGGCCTGGAGCGGGAATCGAAGGCTGCGCCTCTGCTTTTTCATGTCCACGCTCCTGGTGTGGATCCTGCTCGGATCCTTCCTGGGGACCATTTTTTCGAGCGCGGGCCCTTGCTACTACGCACAGGTTCTCCCCTCGGCGGAAAACCCGTTTGCCCCGCTTATGGAAAAGCTGCAGGCGATACACGCCTCCGGACGCCTTTATGCGATACACAACGAGGCGGGCTTATGGGAGGCCGGCCTGTTGGACGTCTGGATGCCGTTCGGTGGGATATCGGCCATGCCCAGCATTCATCTGGCCATGTCGACGATTTTGACGCTTTTGGCCTTCAATCTGCGCCGATGGATCGGATGGCTTGCCGCCGGATATACGGTAGTAATGCAGGCGGGCTCGGTGATTCTCGGCTGGCACTATGCCGTGGACGGGTACGCCGGAATTCTTCTGTCGGCCTGCATCTGGTTTGCAGTCGCCCGCATTCTGAAACGTCCCGCCTGAAACCGCCTCCGGTCGTGCCGGCCGGGCCGAATGGAAGCATCTATCCAACAACCCGCGGCAGGCAGGGATTTGTACACGAATCCGCCTGGAATGGGCACAACCGGGGGATCTTCGGGCGTTCGGGGCCCCGTCTTTCAGCCACTTCCGGAGTCCATCCGGCCCCGCAAGGCATGGCCATGGCAGTGCCGTGTCACGCGTCCCCTTTCTCACCCGTCCGGCCGACTCCGGATGATTCCCCCGAAACACGATCCGTTTTCGGCCGCACCCAGCAAAACTACGGCCGCGCCCCAGGCGGCGCCGGGCCTGGCGCCGCAACGATTCCATGAATCCGTTAGTAGATAGGATTTTCCCTGATGCCGGGACGGGATCTGTCGGAAATTGTCAAAAAACATTATCATTCCCGGATATTTACCGATATAATTTCCATCGGCGTTTTCGGTCGGGCAACCCGATTCATATTTTTTATCCATACTTCCGGAAACGGCCGCAGCCGTAGAATCAGAAGACCGTGTACGAATGCACGACAGTTACATGGCGGTATGAGCCTTAAACGGATGACACCTATGCCCAGGAGCAAACAGAAAGCCCGCTTTCCAAGACTGTACCTCACCCTTTTAGGCATCGTGGCCCTTCTGATCGTGATTCTGAGCGTCGCCTCCTTTCTGCATGAAAGAGAGACGCTCGAACTGACTTCCGGGGAAAACATCCGGGCGGAGGCGTTGCGGCTCTCAGGGGAGATCGAACGGCAGATCGCCGAGAGCGCCGCACACTGCCTCCGGGACGAACAGCTGGCGGCCCCGGCCGCCCGGCTCGACGGCTCCATCGGGGCGACTGTCGCCTTCAGCTCCAGGCTGCCCGAACTGTCCGCGAAACACCCCATCGCCGGAGACTTTTTTATCGTCGCGGGAGGGGAGCTGTATTTCCCAAAGATTGAAGCCGGGGCTCCCTTCCGCCCGGTCGGGGCCGTCCACGGCGGCAGTCCCCCGGAGGACCAGCGCTTCGCCGAACTCTACCGCAAGGCCGAGCGGGAGTCCTCCCTGCGCCGCTACGGACCTGCCGTCGAGATCCTCGAAGAATGCTCCGGGATGCCCGTATCCGATGATTTGAAATCCCACGCGTTGGACCTTCTGGCCCGGGTCCACCTGGCCGCGAAAAACCCCACGAACGCCGTCCGCATCTGGAACCGGCTCGAGGACCAGTTCCCCGACTGCCTGAACGAATACCATGTGCCCTACGCGCTGGCGGCGGCCATAGAGATCGACGAACTCGACGCCGGCGCAAACACCGACAGGAAAAACACGCTCCGGGACCTCTACAAGGATCTGCTCGACGGCCGGTGGCCGTTGAGCGAAGAGGTCGTCCTGAAGCTCAAGGAACGGCTGGAGAAGCGGCTCGGATCCGTCCCCCCCGGAACCGGGGACAGTCCGTACCTGGACCGGTTCCGCCTGGCACGCATTGTCCGGGACGCTCTTGGAAACGATGCGGCCGAAGGCGAGGGCATCCGATCCCGGGTCGTCCAGGACGGGGAGGACAGCGTCCAGATTTACTACACCGCCCTGCAATCGGGAGGCCGCAAACGAACGCTGGCCATGTCGGCCCGGCCCGACTGGGTCCGGGGGGGGCTTCTGAAGCAGTGCCGCGATAGGCTCAACTCCCACATGAAAGCCGTCTCGAAATTCGAGATACTGCCTGCCGGCGCAGCCGGGAACCCGGATCTCAGGATACCGCTGAAAGGCCACTTCACATTTCTGGAGCTCCGTTTGCCCGAGGGTGCCGTCGCCTCCGAACAGCTGGGCTACAAGCTGCAGTTGGCCACCATCGGGTTGACCACACTGACAACCCTCGTCCTTCTCGGCATCATCATGGCCCTGCTTCTGCGCATCACCCGGGAGAAGCTGACGCTCAAGGTCAAATCCGATTTTTTGAGCCACGTGTCCCACGAATTGAAGACCCCGCTCACTCTGATCCAGCTCTATACGGAAACGCTGCTTACGGACAAAGACCTTGAGGAGGAGGACCGGCGCTACAGCCTGCAGGTAATCTCCAGGGAATCATCCCATCTTTTGGACCTGATCGAAAACCTGCTGCATCTTTCGGGCTCGGAAAATGCCGCGGAGCAGTATAAGCTCGTGGAAGACGATCTGGGCCCGGTGATTGAAAAAACCGCCGGGGTGTATACCGAGTGGCTTGAAAAACTCGGCATCGCACTCAAAATCCAGATCGCCCCGGCGTTGCCGCGGGTCCGCTTCGACAGGGACAAGGTGACCCGGGCATTTCTGAACCTGCTCGACAACGCGAGAAAATACGGTGGCGACGCCGAGCCGATAGAGGTCGGCCTCTGGGCGGAGAACAGCCACGTGATCCTGGAAGTCCGGGACCACGGGCAGGGCATTCCCGAATCCGAGCGCAGGATGATATTCGACCAGTTCTTCCGCGGCGCCAACGCGGCGGAAAGCCGCGGGGTGGGGCTCGGGCTGTTCCTTGTCAACGAAACCATGAAGGCCCATAATGGGACCGTCAAACTCGAAACGGCGCCGGGCAAAGGGAGCGCCTTCAGGCTCGTGTTCCCTTCCAGCGTGAAGGATGCCGGGCCGGGGGGCTCCATTGGAGCGGGCAACACTCTGAAATAACTATACCTATGATGCAACCGCGACGATACAGTATCTGCCTGGCGGGGGAAAACCGGGATACCGGGGCATTCCCCGCAGCGGGGACGACGCTATGCACAAAATAATGATTGTCGATGACGAGCCGGACCTCGTGCACGGCCTGGCCATGAGCTTCAAGAAGGAAGGGTACAAGGTCATCAAGGCCTATGACGGCACTACCGCCCTGAAGCTCGCCCAGGAGGAGAACCCGCACCTGATAATCCTCGACGTGAACATGCCCGGCATCAACGGGCTTTCGGTCTGCCAGGCGCTCCGGGCCCGGGAAGCGGACACCCGGATCATCATGCTCTCGGCCAAAGGCGAGGAGGTCGACCGTGTCGTGGGCCTCGAGATCGGCGCCGACGACTACGTCACCAAGCCCTTCAGCCTGCGCGAACTGCTTTCCCTGGTCCGGGCGAGACTGCGCTACCGCGATACGGCGGCCTGCGATTTCGTCGCGCATTTTGCCTTCGACGACATCACCATCGATTTCGAGAAGCACCAGGCCGCGCACAAGGGGGAGCCGCTGGAACTGACGTCGAGGGAATACGACATCCTGCAGATGCTGATCCGGTTCCGGGGCCAGGTGGTCACGCGCGAGCGGATCCTGGACAAGATCTGGGGGGCGAACGCCTGCGCGACCCCCCGGACGGTGGACAACCACATACTCCGGATACGGAAGAAGATCGAACCGGAGCCGTCGAACCCCCGGTACCTGCTCTCGGCCTACGCGGGGGGGTATAAATTCGTGGGGTAGGAGGCGCCTAGTAAGCCGAACCTTCCCATTGGGGATGCAGTAGCATCGCAGCGGCGGCGCCAGATGCTGGCGGGTGAGGCACCTGGCTGCCGGGGGGGAAATCCGGGGAACCGGCGGTCAAACATCCTATGCCGCTGAAAGAAATATCCCGAAAAGGCGGCAAAGACAATTTGCGACAATTCATACAAATTGATGACATTTGGTGACTTGGTAATTATCCCGGCATGCTTCAGAATAGCGACATCGATTTTGATACAACCGTAAACGTATTACAGGAGCAACATAATTCACTTAGGAGAAAACAAAATGCTTTCACTGTATATGAAGTACCAGAGCCTGAAAAACCAGTTGCTTGAAAACGAAGAGGGACAGGGTCTCGTTGAGTACGCGTTGATTATCGCCATCATTTCTCTGGTGATAATCAGTGCGGGGGGACCGGTAGCTGTGGCTATAGGGGACGTATTCTTAAGAATTCAACAAGCTCTGGAAGCCTATCCAGCAGGCTCCTAGCTTTTGGGGGAATACTGCTTCATCAAGCAATCTGCCTGGGGCCTCTGAAGGGGTATTTACCACAATGCCCCTTCAAGGCTTCGGGTAGACGGCAGTTCCTATTTGAGGATTGAGCTGGCTGGCGGGCAAACATTGAGTGCAAAATTCGCCAACAAGAAAGTCATTTTGGGCCATACAATGGCGTCAGGTGCATGCAGTCGTTCAAATAATAAAGACAACAGCGCATCATTCTCGCTTTTATTATTCATATAATGATCGGTACATTCATCAGCTTGACGATATTATCGGATTATTATCAGTAGTTCCATGGGGAGAGGGCTATCCAGATGAATCGAAACAGGATGCTGGTCGTTATAATAATCGCATTGCTGCTGAGCGCCGGATTGACGTTCCTGATTTTCCGCGTGGTGAAGCAGCGCATCAAGCCGCCTGAAGAAACGGCCAAAATCGTCGTGGCGGCCCAAAAGCTTTCCCTCGGCATGCGCATCTCCAAGGAAGACGTCAAACTGGCCGATTGGCCCAAATCCATCCCCCTCGAAGGCGGCGTCAGCGACCTGGAGGCGGTCGTAGACAGGGGCGTCATCACGACCATCTTCCCCAATGAACCCGTCATCGACGCCAAACTCGCCCCCAGGGAAGCGGGGGCCGGCCTCACTACGATCATCCCCGACGGGATGAGGGCCCTGTCGGTCAAAGTCGACAACGTGATCGGGGTCGCCGGATTCGTCCTGCCCGGCACCCGCGTCGACGTCATTTTGACAGGAACCCCACCCAATAAAGAAGACGTTGTTTCACGAATCGTGCTTGAAAACGTCCAGGTCCTGACCGCGGGGACCAACGTCGAGCAGGACATAAACGGGAAACCGCAGAATGTGTCCGTCGTAACTCTTCTCGTAACACCTGAACAGGCGCAGGAACTGGTTCTGGCAGGGCTCGATCGCATACAACTGGCCTTGCGTAATCCGCTCGATACGGAAGAGATGGATCCTGTGGCCGCCAATCGGGACGCCCTGTTTATCCCCGGCAAACAGACCAAATCAGAGCCCGAACCGGTCAAAAAAAGCGTCCAGCCAAGACGCCCTCCCGTTGCCGCGGCTGCCCCGCCTCCGCCGCCTAAGCCCGAACCTCGCGTGATGTCCATCGAGATGATACGGGGGAACTCCAAGGAAACGCTCGATTTTACCGAGGAGGCCGAATAAATGCCGTGCACCGACGATTCCAACGCTAGAGGCGCCATGTATATGAAACGGTTACCCATCACATTGATTGCACTGATAACCTCTTTGCTCATCACGGGATTTGTGGATCCTTCCGGGGACCTTTACGGAGCACCGGCTGCTGATCAGGCCGACACCCAGGTTCAGACCGAAGCCGGCTCCCAGGGTTCGCTGCGCATATACGCGGGGCGATCCATGATCCTCCAGTCCCGAACCCCCATGAAACGCGTGTCCATCACCGACCCTGCGATCGCTTCAACCGTGGTGATTTCACCGACGCAGCTCATGATCCACGGCCTGAAGCCGGGAACGGTAACGCTGCTGCTCTGGGACGCCGACGAAAGGCTCCGTTCTTTCGACCTGCAGGTACAGATCGACATCCGACCCGTCCAATCCCAGCTGGAACGGCTCTTCCCCGACGAGAAGATCGACGTCGGCCAGTCAGGCGGCGCCCTGGTGCTCAACGGGGAGGTCTCGAGCCAGGAGGTGATCGACAAGGCGGTCGCGCTCGGACAAACCCAGGCGCCTTCGGTCGTCAGCACGATGTGGGTCAGGGAGCCCCCGAAGGACACCATCATGCTGAAAGTGCGTTTCGCCGAAGTGGACCGCGCCGCCGTGCAGGAACTGGGCGCCAATTTTTTCAGCACCGGCGCCGGCAACACCGTGGGCAGCACGACCACCCAGCAGTTCGGCGGCGGGTTCCTGACCAACTCCGGGGCGATCCCCGCGGGCGTCGAAGGGGGCAGCGACCCGGAATCGCCGAGCGTCGTGGCCGGCGGCATCGGCAGGACCCTCACCCCGACCCCGTCGGCCTTCGGGCTCAATGATCTTTTGAACATCTTCATTTTCCGGGCGGACGTCAACATGGGGATGGTGATCCGGGCCATGCAGCAGAAAAACCTGCTCCAGATCCTGGCCGAACCCGACCTTTTGGCCGCCAACGGGCAGGAGGCGAGTTTTCTCGCCGGCGGCGAGTTCCCCTTCCCCATGGTGCAGACCGGGACGGGGTCCACGGCCATTTCCATCGTGTTCAAGGAATTCGGGATCCGGCTCCGGTTCGTCGCCAACGTCCTCGAGGACGGGAAGATCCGGCTGAAGGTGGCCCCGGAGGTCAGCGCGCTGGATTACTCGAATGCGCTGACCGTTTCGGGATTCCTGATTCCGGCCCTGACCAGCCGGAAGGCGGAGACGGAAGTGGAACTGGGCAACGGCCAGAGCTTCGCCATCGCCGGGTTGATCGACAACCGCATCACCGAGGCCGTGTCGAAAGTGCCGGGGCTGGGAGACATACCCATACTGGGCAAACTGTTTCAGAGCAAAGCCCTGAACAAGAACAAGACGGAATTGATGGTCATGGTCACCCCGACCATCGTGGTTCCATTGGAACCGGGGCAGGCCCCTCCCCTGCCGGAATTTTCCGAGCCTTTCCTGGACAATGATGGTTTTGATAAGAAAAAGGCCAGATAGTACCGATACTGAACAATAGAAAGGCAGCATGAAGTCCACTACGAAGAACACCAGCGGGAACTGAATATGGCCGACTCCAAGACCGTCATCGCGATCGTATCCCCATCGGCGGAGATCAGGGAACTGTTCCAGTCCCAGTTGAAGGAAACCGGGTTCCCCTGCTTCACCGTGGACGTGGACCAGTACTGCGCCGAAGCGGACGACTATACGGTCCGGCAGCTGGTAGAGGTGCATCCCCGGATCGTCATTGTCGACATGCAGACGAGGGAAACGGCGCTTTCGACCCTGCGGATACTGCACGATGCCCTGCCGGAAGCCTGGCTCTTCATCAGCGCAACGGGGGACGACCCGCAGCTGATCATCGACATCATGCACGCCGGAGCGCGCGAGTTCCTCCCCAAGCCGTCGACATCGGCGAGGCTTTCACAGGCGCTCGCCAGGTATTCCGCCGAACAGCGCAAAGCCGCCGCGGCCGGAAAAGCGAAAGGGAAAATATACGGCATCACCTCCGCCAAGGGCGGCGCCGGCACCACGTCGGTGGCGATCAACCTCGCGATCGCCTCGGCGAATGCGCCTGAAGCCAAAGTGGCGCTGGTGGATCTGGGAAGCCCCCTGGGCGACGTCGCCGAGTACATGAATCTCAAGTCCAAGTACACCGTGGCCGACGCCATGGCTTCGACCTCCCGCCTGGACTCGGTATTGCTCGAAAGTTTCATGAGCTTCCGGCACAAGGTCGCGGTCCTGCCCGGGAACCGGGAGTTCCACTCCGGCCTGTTCCAGCAGGATGCGCTGACGAAACTGTTCGAGGTCCTTTCCGAAACGTTTACCCACACATTCGTCGACATGGCATGCGCCCACGACCAGGAACAGCTCCAGGCCGCGACCAGGTTCTGCTCCGCCGTGCTCATCGTTCTCACGCCGGAATTGCCGGCGCTGTGGCGCACGGACCGTTTGATCCGCCTTTTCGACAGGACCGGCAGCATCAAGAAGCTGCGGCTGGTGGTAAACCGGTCGAGCAAGAAGCGGGAAATCAGCGTCGGCGAGATCGAAAAAGCCCTGGGACATTCCATTTACTTCAACATACCCAACAACTATCCGGCCGCCATCGAAGCGGTCAACTCGGGCAAGCCCCTGGTCTCTTCCAACAACTCCAAGCTGGCGGCGAGCTATTTTGAACTGGGCCAGACATTGACCGGCTTGAGCCTCGTAAGGAAAAAACGGGGATTTCTGGGAATCTAGGAGAGGCGGACCATGAACGCGGCACAACCATTACAGCTTAAATCGCTTCAGTACCAGCAGCTGAAGCAGGGCCTGCACAGCAGGCTGCTCGACGAAATCGATCTGGAGAGCCTGAGCCTTCTGAATGAAGATACGGCCAGAAAACGGCTCGGTGATGAAATCCGTGCGATGCTGACCCAGGACAAGGCCCCCCTGACCCAGGTGGAAAGGGACAGGCTGGTGTCCGAGCTGATCCACGAGGTGTTCGGACTCGGCCCCCTCGAGCCGCTTCTCGAGGACACCGCCATCTCGGATATCCTGGTCAACGGCCCCTACGACGTCTACATCGAACGCCACGGGCTGCTCGAAAAAACCGACATCACCTTCCGGGACAGCGCCCATCTTATGCAGATCATCGAACGGATCGTATCCCGGATCGGCCGCCGCATCGACGAATCGTCCCCCATGGTCGACGCCCGGCTCGCCGACGGATCGCGCGTCAACGCCATCATCCCGCCGCTGTCGCTGAGCGGCCCGATTCTTTCCATACGGCGCTTCGGCGTCGATCCGCTCACGGCCGACGACCTGGTCCGCAACAACAGCATCACCCGGGAGATGCTGGAACTGCTGCATGCTTCGGTCCAGGGCAAACTGAACATCCTGATTTCCGGGGGGACCGGCGCGGGCAAGACGACGCTTCTGAACGTGCTCTCGGCCTACATCCCCTCGAACGAACGCATCATCACGATCGAGGACGCCGCCGAACTGCAGCTCAAGCAGGAACACGTCGTGAGTTTGGAAACGCGTCCGCCGAACATCGAGGGAAAAGGGGCCGTGAAACAGCGGCAGCTGGTTATCAACTCCCTCCGCATGCGCCCCGACCGCATCGTCGTCGGCGAGGTCCGCGGCGAGGAGGCCATCGACATGCTCCAGGCCATGAACACGGGGCACGAAGGTTCGATGACCACCATCCACGCCAACAGCCCCAGGGACGCCCTGGCAAGGCTGGAGACCATGATTTCCATGGCCAACCTGAACCTGCCGGAAAACGCCTCCCGCCACCAGATCGCCTCGGCCATCAACGTCGTCATCCAGGTCAACCGCCTTCCCGACGGTTCGCGGAAAGTCACCAGCGTTTCCGAGATAACCGGCATGGAGGGGAACATCGTGACCATGCAGGACCTGTATGTTTTCGACCGGCGCGGCTACGACGAGCAGAACCGGGTCCGGGGGGAATTCCGTGCGACGGGCATCCGGCCCAAATTCGGGGAGAAACTGTTCGCGGCCGGCATTTCCCTGCCCGAGGCAATATTCTCTACCGGCATTTTTGCTTCGCGGTAACACAAGGGGAACAAGAAGAATATTATGGAACTGATCTTTCTGGCCATCGCCATTTTCCTGGTCGTCGTGATGCTCATCATCAGCGTATTCACGCTCTTTATGACCCCGGCCAGGGACAAGGCGCTGCAGGCACGGCTCAAAGCCATCCAGTACCAGATCGAAGAGACCACCGTCGACGGCGAAGCGGCGCTGCTGCGCCAGAAGACTCTCAGCCAGATGCCGGCCCTGGACCGGTTCCTTTCCAGGATACCGATCGCCCTGAAGCTCAGCATGTACATCCAGCAGGCGGGCATGGAGCTGCATGTCGCGAAGCTTCTGGCCCTGATGTTTCTGATCTACGTCACGGTGTTCCTGCTGGGGCTGGTTCTGAGGCTGCCCCTGGCTCTGGCGCTGGTGCTGGCCCTGGTGTGCGCGCTCGTGCCCTTTGCCGTCGTCACATTCAAACGCCGGCAGCGTTTTTCAAAATTCGAGGAGCAGTTTCCCGACGCCATCGACCTGCTGGCCCGTGCCGTGCGCGCCGGGCACGCATTCACAACCGGCCTGGATCTGATCGGCAAGGAAATGCCCGAGCCGGTGGCTTCCGAGTTCCGGATGACGTTCGAGCAGCAGAACCTCGGGCTTCCCCTGCGGGAGGCGTTTCAAAACCTGCTTTTGCGCGTACCGCTGTCGGACGTACACGTTTTTGTCACGGCCCTGCTCATCCAGAGGGAATCGGGCGGCAACCTGGCGGAAATCCTTGAGAACCTGGCCACCATCATCAGGGACAGGTTCAAACTGATGAGACAGGTCAAGGTCTATACAGCGCAGGGACGGATAACGCTCGTTATATTGACGGCAATAGCGCCCCTGCTCTTCCTGATAATATTTGTCATGAATCGCGAATATATATCTTTATTATTTACGGATCCTTTAGGACGGAAAATGCTGATCGCGGCCGTTGTAATGCAGATACTGGGATTTCTTATGATCCGGAAGATCATCCAGCCCAAGGCCTGAAAAGAGTCGCTATGGAAATAATCGTTTTGCTCGCGGTCCTCGGCGTTGTTTTTTTTGCCGCCATCTTGGGCATAGGCTACCTGATCCTGGGCAGGCTGGACATAAAAAAGCGGATCCAGCTGGACGCCGAGCCGAAAGAGGAATCGAAGCTCAAGGGGTGGAAGTCGATCAAAAACAGCTACGGGAAGGTGGTTAAACCCCTGGGCGACCTGATCCCCCGCCCCGCCGAAGAGATGTCCAAGCAGGAGCGCCGCCTGGTGCAGGCGGGCTTCCGGCGAAAAGACAACGTCAAAATGCTCTACGGTTCCAAGGTGCTTTTGATGATTGTATTCGCCTTGATTTCCATCGCATCCGGGCTGATGTGGGCCAATCCGCTTCTGTGCCTGCTGTTCTCCGTTTTTTTGGGGCTCCTGGTGCCGGACCTGTGGCTCAATTACACCATCGCTTCCAGAACGGAGAAGATCCAGCGCGCCCTGCCCAACGCGCTCGACCTGGCTGTCGTCTGCATCGAAGCAGGCATGGGTCTGGACCAGGCACTGCAACGCATCGGGCAGGAGATGACAAAAGGCTTTCCTGAACTGAGCGATGAGCTGCACATACTCGGGCTGGAAATACGCGCGGGCAGAACGCGCGCCGAAGCTTTGCGCAACCTCGCCGGTCGAACGAAAAGCCAGGACTTGAAATCCCTGGTCGCCGTGCTGATCCAGACGGATCGTTTCGGTACGAGCGTGGCGCAGTCGCTGCGCGTATTCGCCGACACCATGCGCACGACCCGGCGGCTGCGGGCGGAAGAGCATGCGGCGAAAATGACCATCAAGATGGTTCCCCCTTTGGTCCTATTCATTTTCCCGGCCATTATGGTAGTCCTGCTTGGTCCGAGCGCCATTACGATCATGAAGGTATTGACAGATCTCAAAAGCAATTGAAACCTAGGAGAAAGAAATGGATTCAACCACTATTATTCGCGTTGTAGCGGGGGTTCTGGCCGTTATTATCCTGATTATCCTGATTTATCGGATGAAGGGGAAATCCAAGTAGTTAGGAGAGGATCCGTACATGAGCCGTGCTGTCACTAACAGCACCCGGCGCACAACACTGGTATCGGACCTGGAAGTGGCCGACACGGGCTGGCAGCGCATGAAAGGCCTGATTGGCCGCTCTAGCGGTGATTTCTACCGAGGAAAGGGCCTTTGGCTTCGGTCCTGTGAAGGGATTCACACTATCGGGATGACATTCCCGATAGACGCGGCGTACCTCGATTCTGACTGCCGGGTTGTATTCATGTATAAAAGTCTGCCCCCTTTCCGAATCGGCAGAATACGATGGAACGTGAAAAGCGTCCTTGAATTGCCTGCAGGCGTTCTTTCGGAAAGCCGGACGCAAACAGGTGATATTCTGTATTTTAAGATAGTAGAATTCCTGGATACCGGGAGAGATCACCCCGAAGATCCGACCGCCGGTTAATTTTTTAAGATTCACAACGGTAAGGATATATACTACTAAAAAGGAATCCGATGCATTTCAAAGACTTTCATTAGATTGCCCCCGGCAAGACACATCGATGAAGCCAAGGTGAAAATGCTGCGGCAGAGGACAAAATGAAACTCAAATCAAAGGCAGGACAGGCACTCGTGGAATTTGCGCTGATCCTCCCCCTGCTTCTCATTCTATTTTTCGGGATTATTGAATTCAGCCTCGCTCTTTACAATAAAATTGTGATCACCAACGCGTGCAGGGAGGGGGCACGGGCCGGAATCGTCATGCGGATTCCACGTATGGACGCGGCGGGCATCGAACAGATCGTCATGCATTACTGTCAAAACAACCTGATTTCCTTTTCTGCCGGCGATCTGACCGTCACCAGCAACCCGCAGGCAAACCCTCCTTCACCGACCTATATGAATGAGCTTACCGTCAACGTTCAATACAATTACGGGTACCTGGCGTTGCCCAGTTTTGTCCCGCTGATTCCCAATCCCCTTCCGCTGAGAGCTCAGACAGTCATGCGCTACGAATGATTATGCGGCCTGCGGTACAATGGGGCGCTTTCCTGCGGGTATGCCCCTCGAAAGGATACAAGCCATGAAAAGGTGCTTCAAGAATATCCGGTTTGGGGAAGACAGAGAGGGTGCGGTGCTCATCCTCGTAATCGGCGTTTTTTTAGTGTTTCTGGCTTTTGCAGCGCTGGCCATCGATATAGGGTACGTACTGGTCACCAGGGCGGAGCTTCAGAATGTCGCCGACGCGTCGGCGCTGGCCGCGGCAAGGAATCTCGGGAGCATCTATGAAAACATGTCCCTTAGCGACCAGGACGGGTACGACAGCTCCAACGATGCCGCCAGCCTGCTTCAAACCGCCCAGAGCACTTCCGAAAGCAACAGTGCGGCCGGAACGTCCATCGAGCTGTTAAGCACGGATGTTGTTTTCGGTCAATGGGATGCGTCAACGCACAGCTTCACGGCCACATCGGCCGAACCCGACGCCGTACAAGTGACAACCCGGAGAGACGGTGCCATCAATGCGCCCATCAGCACATTCTTCGGAAACATTTTCGGGATAAACTCGGCCAGCGTCAGCGCTTCCTCGACAGCCGCGCTGACGGGGTTAAGCACCATCGAGGAGGGCGAACTGATCCCGGTCGGGCTGTCGCGGGCCTGGTTTGACAGCACGCCGCAATTTTGCGGCCAGCCCATAAAATTCCACCCCTCGAATGCGGCCGAGGGCTGCGCCGGCTGGAATGTGTACGACCTTATCAAGAATTTTAATGCAGCGTACATCCGCAAGGACATCCTTGAACCGTGGTACGACGGCACGTTCACGGCCCCCTCGTCGGAAATAGGCGACGTGTTCGCCTTCGGCGGCGGGACGCTGGGGGATCAGCAGTTCGACGCCTTCCTGAATCTTTTCAACAAAATGAAATTCCTTGACGGCGACGGCGATGACAGCGCGTGGTCGGTTACCGTCGTCGTCTACGACAACGGGGAGGGATGCTCCAACCCAAACACCAGTCTCCCCATCGTGGGGTATGCCAAGGCAAAGATCACCAACGTCCTGCCCCCCCCGGATAAAATCATCGAAGCGATCGTCATCTGCGACTACGTCGAACCCGGCCGCGGCGGCGGCGGCGAATACGGGGTCAAAGGCAGCATTCCGGGTCTTGTCCAGTAGTGAACTTACGCGCCCGGACTGGGCGGAAAGACCGGCGCAGGATTGCCGTTGCATGCCGCGTGAAACAACGCCGCGGACAGTACCTTCCGCTCCGGGACTATTCTTTCAGGATCACCCGCGCGTCGACGGCCATGTAGCCGTCCGGCTGGGGCAGGAGGGGATTCAGATCCACCTGCTCGATCTCCTCGTTTTCCACGATCATCCGGGAAAGACGGACCGCGGCTTCCGCAATGGCGTCGACCTGGACGGGCTGCCCTCCCCGGGCTCCCCGCAGGATCGCCGGCGGGAGGGTCGCGCGGACCAGATCGGTGGCATCCTCCATGCATAGGGGGGCGAGGCGGAAGCCGACGCACTTGATCGCCTCGATGAAGATCCCGCCGAGGCCGAACATCACCACCGGGCCGAACAATCTGTCCCGCAGGGCGCCGAGCACCAGCTCGCAGTTGGCCGATACCATCTTCTGGACGAGGAAACGGGGCGCCGCCGCATGGGGCGCCGCCAGGCGGACGTTTTCGAGAAGCCTGCGGCAGGACTCCTCGAGCTTGGCATCGGAGTCGATGCGCAGGATCACGCCGCCGGCGTCGGTCTTGTGCAGGATCTCCTCGGAAACGGCCTTGAGCGCCACCGGGTACCCGACCCGGTTGGCGGCTTCCCGCGCGCCTTCGTAGGTGTCCGCGATCCCATAGGGGGGCGCCGAGATGCCGTAGGCGCGGCATACCTCGTACCCCTCGGGTTCGGTCAGGCTCCTGCGGCCCTTCCGCACCGCCTCCCCGAGCAGGCCGGCGACGGGCGAGGGCCCCTTCCCGACCGAGGCTCCCGCCTCGCGGCGGGACCGGAGGACCGCCGGGGCTTTCTCCCTGATGTCTCTGTACCGCGCCATGTTCCCCGCGATCCTGGCTAGGGAATCGGGGAACTCCATGGCGGGCAGGCCGGCGCTTTCGAGCTCCCGGTATATCTCCGGGACGAACGAGCCGTAGGTGACCCCGTTCAGGAGCGGCTTGCGCTCCCCCGGCTGGGACCGCCAGGCGCGGATGGTCTCGGCCACGAGTTTGCCCTGGTCCATGAACGACGTCGGCGCCACCAGATGCAGGACCATGTCGATGCCGGGGTCGCGGAAAAGGATGTCCAGGGCCTTGCCGTGCATTTCCGAGTCGGAGGCCGCCGTGACGTCGACGTACCCGTCGGGCCGGCCGATGTTGGCCATGGGCACGCAGATCTCACGGAGGGCGCGGACCGTCTCGGGCGAAAAGGACGCCATCCGCAGCTCGGGGATCTCCGAGATCTGGTCGATGCAGATCGTCCCCGGACCGCCCATCTGGGAAAGCACGCAGACGCGGTTTCCCCGGGGCATCGCCAGCCGCTCGAACACCCTCAGGGTGTCGTAGAACTCCGAGATGCTGCGGGCGCGGATCAGGCCCGCCTGGCGAAACGCCCCGTCGTAGATGGCGTCGCTTCCGGCGACGGCGCCGGTGTGGGAAAGGGCCGCGGTCGTCCCGACCTCGCTTTTGCCGCTTTTGAAGACGACCACGGGCTTTACGGCCGACACCTCCCGGGCTGTCTCGAAAAATGCCGCCGGGGCGGGCAAACCCTCGATGTAGACGCCGATGACGGTCGTGGAGGGGTCCTCCTTCAAAAACGCGAGCAGTTCGGTCATGTCGACGTCGACCATGTTGCCAACCGAAGCGAACTTGCAGAGCCCCACGAACTCCATGCTCTTCCTCCAGAACAGCACGGAGTTCCCGAGGGCCCCGCTCTGGGTCACGATGCTCAGCCCGCCCCTGGGGTAGGCGGGGATGTCGAAGTTGGTGTTGAGCCCGCTGTGCGCGTCGGTGATGCCGACGCAGTTCGGGCCGATCAGGCGCACCGAGGAGGATTTCAGGGTCTCGACCATCGTCCGCTCCATCTCCTTCGCCTCGGGCGTATTGAGCTCCCCGAACCCGGCGGACATGCAGACGGCGGCGGCCACGTCGCCGTGGCGGCGCTTTCTTTCTGCGATCTCCCCGGCGACCCGGAGGGTCAGCCCGGCCGCGACGAGCAGGACGCAGAGTTCGACCGGCTCCGGTATGTCCAGGAGGCTCCGGTAGCACCGGAGGCCCAGGATCGACTCCTCGCGGGGATTGACGGGGTAGACTTTCCCCCGGTACCCCATCGAGAGCAGGTTCTGCAGCGCCGTGTGCCCGGCCTTGCTCGGATCGGAGGAGGCGCCGATGACGGCGACGCTTGCGGGATTGAAAAACGCGTTGAGGCTCGAGATATCTGCCATGAGTCCTTCCTCTGGAAAACAGCTTCGGTTGTTGCCGCACACCCCGGCGCCCCGACACGGGTTCCCTATCCTTCCGCCGGAAATCCCGTGGATTATACGGCAAGTGCCGCCGCGGATGCGACAGGTTTCCGCCTCCCGCCCTCAGGACGGGTTCATCGGGACGGCGCGGCCCGTGCGGGCCAGAAGCACGTAGGCTTCCGAGACCTCCACGGAAAGATCCCGCAGGGCGTCGGCGTAGCCGCGGATCTGCGCCGCGTACTTCTCCTTAAGAACACCTTCGTCCGGCAGGGCGCCGTCGACCCGGTCGGTCTTGTAGTCGACAAGCACCCAGCCGTCCCCGTCTTCGAACAGCAGGTCGATCTTCCCTTCCTCGACGGAACCGTCACCCAGGGGGCGCACGAAGGGAAACTCCCTGAAAACCCTCCGGCCCGCCCGCAGTGCGGCCGCCGCCCTGCCGACGAGCTCCGAGGACAGGCTGGCCTCGAGCATCGCGTGAAACATGCGGCGGCTTTCCGGGTCGAGAGCATACTCTGTCGCGATGCCGTCGGCCCAGTTTCGGCGCCGGCGCTCGAGCAGGTCCGCCTGTTCGAGCGCCGCATGAAGCGCCGTGCCGAGCCGCCGCGCGCGCCCCGGCGCCGGATCCGCTTTCGTCGGGCCCGCGCCGCCCGGGCCTCCCCCCGAGGCCGCGGCCGCGGCCGCGCGCCAGGCCCGGAGCCCCGCATATTCCCTTTCGATCTCACTGAAAATATCCGGCGCGGGGGCCGCGTTGTCCCGCCCGCCCGCCGCGGCCGCCGGGAGTCTTTCCAGGTCGATCAGCCGGACAAGGCCGCCCCCCGCCTCCAGGCACTCCTCGAGTAGGGGGCCGAGGGGTTTCAAACGCGTCGGGCCGACATCGGGCGCCCACAGGTCCGTGCCGCCGATTCTCTTCCAGCCGGCCGTGTGGGTGGAGACAACCATGTGGTCGCGCGCGCGGGTTGCGGCCACGTACAGGAGCCGGACCAGCTCGGCCTCTTCCTTGTCTTTGTCCTCTTCGGCCAGCTCCTCCCAGCTGCGGGTCGCCACGGGGCCTTCTTTGGTTACGATCCGGATGGCGAAAACCTTCCTGTTGTGCGGGTCGGCCAGGATGTCGTCCGTCCTCCCCCTTTTCTGCACGCCGAGGGCGGCCAGGATGACGATGGGGAAATCGAGCCCCTTGGCCTTGTGGACGCTCATGACGCGCACGGCGTCGCTCCGCTCCTCCATCAGCCGGCTCTCGCTCTCGGCCATCCGCTCCTGGTCCATCGTCCCGAGCAGGCCGACGACCTGGGAAAACGTCGCCTGGCCCTGCAGCGCGCGCAGGGTGCGCCCGAGCTTGCCGAGATTGGCAAGCGACTGCAGGCCCGACCCCGCCAGGACCTCCCGGGCCCCGGTCCGGTCGAGCAGCATCTCGAAAGTCTCCGACGCCCGCCTGCCGTGCCGCCCGAGATGCAGCTCCCGCAGGATGGCGAACGGCCCGCGGAGGGGGCTTCCGTCCGGGGCGGGGACGCGGTAGTCCAGGGCCTGCCCGCCGGCGCGGGCCTCGAGCAGGTCCTCGTCGGAGAGGCCGAAAAAAACCGACCGCAGGGCCGCGTAGAGCGACACGCGGTCGTTCGGGTTGGCAACCGAACGGAGCACGGTGATGGCCGAGGCCACCTCGCTGCGGGCGTAGTAGAACTTCCCCCCTTCGAGCACGTAGGGGACGCCGCGGTCGCGCAGGGCGTCCTCCAGAACGCCGGCGTGGGTGAGAACGGGCAGCAGGATGGCGATGTCGCCCCAGCGGGGCGGCCGCAGGGCCCCTTCGGGCCCGGCCGGGTCCTGGACCGCCCAGTCGCCGGACCCGCAGACGGACCGGACCAGCGCGGCGACCCTGTGCGATTCCAGTTCCAGGAACTCCCGGGAACGGCGCCGAGTCCCGTCCCCGTCCGGGGCGTCCCCGAGCAGGTGCACCGCCGGAGCGGGCGAGGCCGCCGGCCGGTGCCCGTTGCCTCCGAAGGCGAGGTAGTCCTGCTGGTAGCGGCCGGAGCCGCCCTCGGCGCGCATGGCCCGGCTGAACGCCGCGTCCACGAATTCCAGTATCGAGGGGACGGACCGGAAGTTCGTCGACAGCTGCAGCCGCTCGAGCCCGAGCGACCGGAGGCTCTCCTGCCGCACGATCCGGAGGTAGGTCTCGATATCGGCGTTGCGGAAGCGGTAGATCGACTGCTTCGGGTCGCCGACGATGAACAGGCGCCCCGGCCCGGGCCGGAGGCGTCCGAAATCCTTCTCATCGGCGTCGGTCGAGGTCAAAAGGAGCACGATGCGCCACTGCACCGAATCCGTGTCCTGGAACTCGTCGACGAGCAGGGTGCGGTACTCGGCCAGGCACGCGCGCCGCACCGAGGAGTTTTCCCGGAGCAGCCCGCAGGCCAGGCGCAGCTGGTCGTCAAAATCGAGCAGGCCCCGGGCACGCTTGCGCGCCTCCCACTCCCCCGCCATGAATTCCTCCCGGATCCAGGCGACGGCCCCGCAGAGCAGCCGCTCGAGCGGCAGCCTCTCGAAATGATCGCAAAACGCGGCCACCCGGCGGAGGAAATCCCGGACCTGCCCGACGGTCTCCTTCCCCCCCGACCAGTTCGCCGCGGCCCCGGCGCTCCCGGGCATCCGCACCCCGGCGCTGTCCCTCTCGGGCGCTTCGAGCCACGCGAGGGCGTCCTCGAGGCGCGCGGCCAGCTTGTCCTCGTGCCCTAGGAGGAGGCGGCGGTATTTCTCGCCCTCCCCGAGGAGCCCCGCTGCCTCCTCGAGGATCTCTGCGTCCGAAGGGGCGGTGTCCGCGGGCAGGTCGCGCACGGTGAGCCAGCGGGAGCGCAGCGTCCGGGCCAGCCCTTCCAGGGTTTCCAGCCTGAAGCCGCCGCGCAGCGCCTCTTCGAGCGCCGGGCGGCGCTCCCGGAGGGCGCGGCCGATCCACGCCTCCCAGGCTTCCCGGAAGAACAGTTCGCTCTGGATTTCGTCGAGGGCCGCGAAGCGCGGGTCGATCCCGGCCTCGACGGGGCGCTCCTTCAGAAGCGACACCGCGAAGGAGTGAAACGTCGATATCGAGGCCGATTCCAGGTCGTACAGGGCCTGGCGCGCCCGCTCCCGGCGATCCCGATCCCGGCGCTCCTGGCCCGGCTGGGAGAGCGCCCGCTGGAACTGCTGCCGCAGCCGGAGCTTCATCTCGCCCGCCGCCTTCTCGGTGAAGGTGATGGCGCAGATCTGGCCGATCCGGAGCGGCGGGCCGTCCGGCCCCTCCTCGAGCACCAGGTGAAGTACCCGGTCGATCAGGGTGCGCGTCTTCCCGGTCCCGGCCGACGCCTCGACGATGAAGGAGGCGCGGGCGTCTTCGACCGCGCGGCGGCGGTCTCCGGTGTCGGTAGGCCTGGTTTGGTCGGGCGCCATCGTTCCCCCGCAGATTATCGAGGCCTAGGCCTCGAGTTCCGTTATCGCGAAAAACCTCCGGACGCGCGGGTCCTCGGCCTTGCGCTCCTGGCGGCTGGCGCGGTCGGGGCCGCACACGGGGAGGTAGTCGCAGTAGTCGCAGTGGCCCGAGGGCCATACCGTGCCCCCGGGCCGGGCGAAAAAAAGCCCCGAGGCGATGCCGTCGCCGAGGATCTCGAGGATGCGGGGGAGCACGCCAGCGGCCGCGTCGAGCTCTTCGGCCCCGAAGGCGGCCGGGGCGATTTTGCCGTCCCGGTAGCCCAGGTGCAGGTATTCCCCTTCGACCTCCGCGGCGGAGCGGAACTCCTCCAGGACCGAGAGGGCGCCCCGGTAGAGGGCCAGCTGGATCTTCTCCCCCCCCATGAGCGGGGTGCGGGATCGGGACGCCAATGTCGGCGGCAGCGCCCCGGTCTTGTAATCGACCACCCGCGCCCTGCGGCCGTCGGCGGACCGATCGACGCGGTCGATCCTCCCCCGGAAGTCGAAGCGGTGCCTCCCGGCCGTGACGCGGTACGGGGGGGAGCCCTCCTCGCCGGGGAACCGCCCGAAGACGAGCTCGAACCGCGCGGGGGCAAGCCCCTCCGCGGCCCGCTCCCGCTCGAACGCGATCCAGTTGCCCAGCATCCCGAGAATCCCGTCCCGTTCGATCTCCCAGAGCAGGTCCGCGATCCCGGCCGGGCGGAACCGCTCCAGGACGCCCCGGGCCAGGGTGTCGATCGCGCCGCGCAGGCGCTCCTCGGACTCTCCCCGGAGGTCCGGGCGCCCGCCGAGGAAGCGCTCGAGAATCTCGTGCACCGCCTTCCCCCGTTCGAGCGGGTCGACTGCGTCGGCCGGCTCCGGCTCCTCCCACGCCTCGAGCCCCATGCCGTACCGGAGGAAGTAGGCGTAGGGGCACCGGGCGTAGGACTCCAGCCGGCTCGCCGACACCTGGCGCCCGTGCGACCACAGCGTTTCGGCCATATGCCGGACCAGGCCGGGTTTTTGGATCAGCCCGTCGTAGGGCGTGAGGCCGCGGACGAAGCGCGCGCCGGCGTAGGCCAGGGGGCCGGCCAGGCGCTCGGGCTCCCGCCGGGCCAGCGCTTCAAGCGCCCGGGAGGGCCCGCAGGCCGCGGAGGTTACAAGGCGCAGGCGCACCTCGCCCCCGTCGATCGCCGCCAGCCCCGGGGCGGGCGCCGGCTCGTCGAGGCTCACCGACCGGAACCCCGGCACGGTGTCGGCGGCCAGCTCGCGCATTCCGAGCTCCCCGCCCCGCACGGCGGTCGCGGCGCGCAGGAAGAACTGCGAGGGGATGCGCTCCCGGTCCGACGACTCGTCGAGGCGCGACGTCATCAAAACCAGCCGTTTGCCGGCCGACCGCGCGGCCATGTCGAAAAGCAGGCGCTCCTCGTCGAGGCGCATCTTCTTGAGCGGCAGGGGGGCCAGGCGGCTGCGCTCTGTGTCGAGAAGCAGCGGGTCCTGCCGCAGGTGTGCCGGGAAGCGCCCCTCGTCGAGCCCCGGGACGATCACCAGCGGGAAGCGGAGGCCGCGCGCGGCGGCTGCGGACAGGATATGGACCCCCGTCGGGCCTGACCGGCCTTCCGGGAGAGACAGCGACCGGAGGGCGCGGTCCAGGGCGCCGCGCAGCGCCTCCTGCGGCACCGACCGCGGGGAGAGGGCGCCCAGGGCGCCGACCGCGTCGAGCACGGAGGCGAAAACGGGCCAGTCTTCGGACGCGCCGAGCAAAGGCTCGAGGCGCCCGGCCAAAAACTCCGCCCACTGGCCCCAGCCCAGCTCCCGCGGCCAGCCGGCCGAGGCGCCGCGGAGGAGCCGCCAGCGCGCGCGCAGGTTCTCGATGGCCCCCTGCCGCCTTTCGGCCTCTTCGCGCGTCGGCCGCCGGTCCCCTTCCCCGTCATCCCCGGCGTCTTCGGCGTTCTCTCCGGAGGCGCGTTCGACCTCCCGGCCCGCCCCGGCGGCCGCCGCCTCGATGCCGGCGTCCCAGGCCCGGGCCCCGGCCAAAAAGCGCGGGTCGCACGTCAGCGCCCGCCAGGAGTCGACGTCCCACCCCGAGGCTTCCGCTTCGGGGAGGGAGGCGGCGACGAGCTCCATGGCCGACAGGATACCCTCGTGCGGGAAGCCGTCCGGTTCGAGCCGCAGGAGGGCGGCGACGGCCCTGGCCAGGAGGCTGTCGGCGAAGCGCCTCCCGCCGTGGACGCAGCAGGGGATGCCCCGCAGGCGCAGCGCCTCCTCGAGCATGGGGGCGTCGGCCTCGGGCTGGCGCACGATGACGGCCGCCTCCTGGAATCCCCTGATACTCCCGTCGCCGAAGGCCCGGACGACCTCGCGGACGACCTCCAGGGCCATGCGGGACTCCCCGGGCGCGCTGACCAGGGCGACCGACCCGTCATCGGCCATCGGCCCGCCCTCCCGGGGCCCGGCATCGGGGGCGAGGCCGAACGCGCGCGCAGCCAGCCGTTGCAGGGACGACTCGGGGGCCTTGCCGGCCAGGGGCTCCGGCTCGACGCCCAGCTCCCCGGCGCGCGCGCGGATGAACGATTCGGCGAAGGCCGACGCCTCCGTCCCGGGGATGAAGTAGGCCATGTCGAGCGCGCCCCCGGCCGCGCCGAGAAGCCGCGCCTGCTGCCCGGTCGCGTCGTAGACGCCGTAGACGAGCAGCCGCCGGAGGCCCAGGACCCCC
This sequence comes from uncultured Acidobacteriota bacterium, assembly GCA_964651155.1. Lineage (GTDB taxonomy): Bacteria > Acidobacteriota > UBA6911 > UBA6911 > UBA6911 > UBA6911. The sequence goes on from CAZYXB010000014.1 coordinate 23,567, forward strand.
GAAGCGCGGGAACACCCGGCCGTCGCGGCGCGGAACGCGTCGTCGACGTCGTAGAACGTCGCCGACTCCCGGCGGCACCGGCCGTACAGGTCCGCGAGCGCTTCGAGACGCAGCCGGCGCTCCCGCATCTCCTGCTGCGCCGGAACGGCCTGAGGGATCCTCCCGGGCGCGATCTCCGCGTCGCGCAGGTCCCGGAAGGTCTCGAGCAGGGCGTCCTGGAATCCCGGCAGCCCGGCCAGCGGCCGGAACACCTCCGGGGTGCGCCGTTCGAGGGCGTTCTCGAGGATGAAGGCCGGGCCGAGCGCGGGCATCCGGGGCCGGTCCGCCGGGGCGCCCGAAGCCGCGGCGAGGCGCCGGGCGAGGTCCAGGAAGGTGTAAAAGCGCACGTTGCCCGCGGGGCCGGCCTCGGCCGCGTACCGCCCCGCGAGGTAGTGGGCCAGGAGGTTCGACCCTACCAGGACGCTGATTTCACCGAAGGGGTCCTCCCGGCGGAGTTCCGAGACGGTCGCGATCCAGCGCGCCTCGAGCGCGGCGAAGGAACCGGTATAGATGCGGTGGCCCATATCCGAACCGTTGGTGTCCAGCTGTTTCAGGTTACCGGGGAAAAACGCGGGACCGGCATGCCGGCACCCGGCCGTCCCGGGGGAGTAATGAAACGGACGGTTCTCTGGCGGCGGGTTACTCCAGGGCCTCGCCGTAGCTCAAACCGCGGTCGAACGCCTTCAGGTTCATGACCTCGGTCCCGGGCGGGACGCTGGCCCGGACCGCGTCGCGCACCGCCCCGGCATCGACCAGGCGGGTGACCGAGGTGAAAAACCCCACCATGACGATGTTGAGGATCATCTTGCGCCCGAGCTCTTCGGCGATCCGCGTGGCGGGGATGCCGTAGACCCGCATCCCGGGCCGCACGCCGCGGGGCTCGACCAGGTCCTGCTCGATGATCAGGGTGGCGTCGTCGGCCGCCTCGGGGAGGAACCTGGTGCACGCCTCCTGCGACATCGCCATCAGGATCTCGGGCCTGGTGACGTAGGGGTAGAGCACCCGCTCGCCGGAAACAACCAGCTGCGCGCTGCAGGCGCTGCCCCGGGCTTCCGGGCCGAAGCTCTGGGTCAGCGTCGCGAACTTGCCGGCGTAGATGCTGGCGGCGCGGCCGATGATGATGCCGGCGAGGATGACCCCCTGGCCCCCGAAGCCGCTGAACTTGATCTCGGTCGTCTTCATAGCACCCCCCCGTACGGCGTGAAGGCGTGCCCCAACCGCTCCGCCATCGTTTCGTTGTACCTGTCGAGGAACGTAGGCCGCTCCCGGTCGATGAACGTCCCGCACAGGATGCCGCCCTTGAAGTCCAGGCCGGCCTCGCGCGTGTCGGCGCCGTTGCGGACGACGCTTTTTTCCTTGAACTGCCGCATCATCTCGAGCCCGTCGCCGAGCCGGTTCCTCCTCCCGTACAGGGTCGGGCAGGGGCTGAGGATCTCGACGAAACTGAAGCCCTTTTTCCGGATCGCATCCCGGATGGATTTGACCGCCTGCCGGACGTGCAGCGTCGTCCAGCGCGCCACGTAGACGGCGCCGGAGGATTCGGCCAGGTGGGGGAGGTTGAACGGGTCCTCGAAATTCCCGTAGGGGGTGGTCGAGGCGATGGCATCGAGCGGCGTGGTCGGCGTGACCTGCCCCCCCGTCATGCCGTAGGTGAAGTTGTTGACGCACAGGACCGTCATGTCCATGTTCCGCCGCGCGGCGTGGATGAAGTGGTTCCCGCCGATGGCGAACAGGTCGCCGTCGCCGCTGACCACCACCAGTTTCAGCTTCGGGTTGGCCAGCTTCAGGCCGGTGGCGAAGGGGATGGCGCGGCCGTGGGTGGTGTGGAAGCTGTCCAGGGCCAGGTACCCGGCCACCCGGCCGGTGCAGCCGATGCCCGAGACGATGCTGATGTAGTTGCGGGGGATGGCGCACGTCATCAGGGCGCGGACGAGGCAGTTGACGACCGTTCCCAGCCCGCAGCCCGGGCACCAGATGTGCGGGATCCGGTCCATCCGGAGGTAGGCGGCGACCGGGTTGACGGGTTCGTTGGCGCTGGCGGTTGGCTCGGGTTGCTTCATTGTGCGGCTTCCTTTATCTTCCGGTAGATGACCTCGGGGTCGTGGACGGTCCCCCCGCCGTGCGGCACCAGGTGCGTCCGCGACCGGCCCGCCACCACGCGCTCGAGTTCGAGATACATCTGCCCATAGTTGAGCTCGGGGAGCACGAACGCCTTCCCCGCTTCGGCCAGCCGGCGGATGCGGGTCTCGGGGAACGGCCAGACGGTGACCATCCGGAGATGGCCGACGCGGATCCCTTCGGCCCGGGCCCGGGTGATGGCCTTCAGCGCCACCCGCGACGTGATGCCGTAGGAGACGACCACCACGTCGGCATCTGCAGTGTCGTCCTCCTCGATCGCGACGATGGCGTCGGCGTTTTTGCGTATCTTGTCGACCAGCCGGCGGACGCACGCCTCCTGGGCCTGGGCGTTCATCACGGGGTAGCCGTTCTCGTCGTGCGTCAGCCCCGTGATGTGGAAATAGTGGCCGTCGCCCGATTTGGCCATGGGGGGGACCCAGGCGCCGCCGGTTTCGTAGGGCCGGTACCGGCCCGGGGCGGCCGTGGTGAGGCGGCGCTCGACCAGGTCGATGGCGTCCGCCTCGGGGATCAGGACCTTTTCGGTCATGTGCCCGACGCACTCGTCGAGCATCATGAAAACGGGCACGCGGTAGGTCTCCGCGTCGTTGAACGCCCGGATCATCAGGTCGAAGCACTCCTGGGGGGAGTTGGGGCAGTAGGCGATGATCTCGTAGTCGCCGTGGCTCCCCCAGCGCACCTGCATCATGTCGGCCTGCGCCGGCAGGGTGGGGAGCCCGGTCGAGGGGCCGCCCCGCTGGACGTCGACGAACACGCACGGGGTCTCGAGCATGGCTGCGAGCCCTATGTGCTCCATCATGAGGGAAAACCCGGGGCCCGAGGTGACGGTCATGGCCTTGGCGCCCCCCCAGACGGCCCCCTGGATGGCGATCGACGAGGCGATCTCGTCCTCCATCTGGACAAACAGGCCCCCGACGGTCGGGAACCGGGCGGCGATGCGCTCGACCACCTCCGTCGACGGGGTGATGGGGTATCCGGCGACGAAGCGGCACCCGGCCGCGAGCGCGCCCTCGCAGCAGGCGTGGTCCCCGTCGAGGAAATGGGCGCCGGTCAGAACGCCCCTGGGATCGGCTTTCACGGAGCCTCCTTTCAAGCGGCTGTCGAGTTGAGGACGCCGAAAATGGCGAAATCGGGGCAGTACATCCCGCACAGGCCGCACCCGGTGCAGCTGTCGGGCCGCACGGCTTCGGGGGGGTGGTACCCCTTGGCGTTGAACGCCTTGGAGAACGCCAGAACGTCCGCCGGGCAGAACTCGATGCAGAACCCGCACCCCTTGCACATTTCGATGTCGATGTAGACCCGCCCGCGGGGCTCCCTGGATTTTCCGTCTGCGGCCATGGCGCGCCTCCCTGGTGATGTCGCCCATAAAAGCTACACTGCCGGAAAAAGCGCCGCAACCCAAAAGTATGCACAAAATGCAGGATGCCGGCGGCGGGCGGGCCAGATGAATCGCCACAAACAAAAGCTTTCAAAGGATTTGCCCGTTCCGGGCGCCGGGCGGCGACCCGTCAGGCTTTCCCGAGCGCCCGAAGGACCCCGGTCGGGGGTGGTGGGGTAGTCGAGGACCCATTTGCCGGTGGCGTTGTAGATGGCCGAAGCGGTGATCCCCGACATGGCCGCGCCGACATTCTCCCCGATGCCGTAGGCGCCGAAGGCCGCGTACCCGAGGCGGCTTTCGTTGATCCGGCACTGCACCGGCGGGTAGTCGTTCATCGTCCCGATAGGATAGCCGATCATGTCGCCGTCGAGGGCGACGCCCGTCGCCGGGCACCAGACGAGCCCCTCGGTAGCGCTGCGGCCGAGGCCCATCACGGCCCCGCCGTACTGCCGGGCGGCGGCTCCCTGCGGGTTGAACAGGTGCCCGACGTCGTTGACGCACACGATGCCGGTGACCTCGATCCCGCCGGTCTCGGTGTCGACCTCGATCTCGATGAAATGCGCCTGGCGCCCCATGATGTACAGGGTTGGGTCGGGTTGCCCGTCCACGGTCAGGCCCCGGAGCCTGCCGACGACGGGATGGGCGATGGCGGGGTCGGCGTCCCAGAAGACATCGGCCACTTCCCGGACGGTCCTGCGATTTCCGGGATGCGCCTTCTCGAAAACGAAGCCGTCCCGGACATCCAGGTCTTCGGCCCGGAGGCCGGGGAAGGCGGGCGGCTGCTCCTCCCTGAAGAAATGGCTGCTGTTGTAGGCCGGGGTGGGGCGCACGGCGTAGCCGAGGATCTTGGCTTTGAGCTCCCTGGCGGCCAGCACGAGCTGGGTGTTGATGTAGGGGGTCGAAAACGACCCGCCGGGCTGCCACATCGTGAAGCTGCTGTTGTCCGAGCGCCGCTGCTGCACGACCGTATCCTCGTAGCGCACCCCCAGCTCGGAGGCCACGATGTGGCGCGCCCCCGATTCGGTGTCCGACCCGATGTCGCTGCGCACGCCGACGATCGCGGCAATCCCGTCGCGCAGCATCAGGCAGGCGAAGGACATGGCCGGTTCGGGCGTCTGGTGGCCCACTCGTTGATCGAGACGAATCCCATGCCGTGCATCCTCCCGTTGGGGAGCCTCCGGGGGAATCCGTTCTCCTGCTGGTAGTGCGAGACCCAGCCGGTGTCGTGGCAGCGGCAGCCGTCGTTGCGAAGCGCCCCCTCCACCGGGTCCAGCCCGAACTCCGCGGCCACGCGGTCGAACATGACGTTGTGCGGGATGCAGGCGTGGGCTCCGTGCCGGATGCAGATCAGGCGCCCCTTGTTGACCAGGCCCCATTTGTAGGTGCCCGGGATGTTCGGGATTTTCGTGCATTCGTAGGTTTTGTCGACCACGGCGTTACGCGACCCCGCGACGTGCCAGTGGCAAGCCGTGATGGTGCCGGTAGAAATCTCCGCTCCCCGGGAGCGTCAGGATGTCGTACTGCCGGAGATCTCGTACCAGGCGCCGGTCGCGCTGTCGCCTTCGATGTCGGGATCCGAGTAGGTGAGCACGTCCCGCACGCCGGGAAGCGATGCGGCCCGGCTCGTGTCGAGGCGCGTGATCACGGCGTGCGCGTGGGGCGATGTCATGATTTTTGCGTGGAGCATGCCGGGCAGCGCGATGTCCCTGCAGTAGACGGCCTGGCCGCTCACCTTCTCGTAGGCGTCCTGGCGGGAGATGTCCGGCCGGGCGTCCCTGTAGTTTTCCGGGGGCGACCAGGTCCACGGGCGGTAGTCCATGGCGCATCCTTTCCGGCCCTGCGGCGCGGGCGGGCCCTGGACCCACTTGTAGAACGGAAAGAGATTGCGTGTCAACAGAGGAAAGGGCGGGAGCCGAAAAAAGAGCGGGAGCCGAAAAAAAGGCGGCCCCCGGGAGTCGCGCTCCCGGAGGCCGCCTGGAGGGTTTGCGGGCCTGCCGCCTAGGCGGCGCCCAGCTTGTTCTTCGACTGCAGGTAGTCGGCCACGTGCTTCATCTTGAGGTCCTCGAGAGTCTTGCGCGTCGGGTAGCCCGTGTCCGTATTCCACCCCTCGATCTCGTAGAAGTGGGTCTTCCACTGGTTGACCCCCTCCTCGGTGAAGTAGAGCTCCTTGCAGTCCTGCCAGTCCCACTTCGACCCGTCGTAGATGGGCTTGGAGGCGGAGAACCCGCAGTAGGAGGCCCCGGGGCGGTAGTAGTAGCCCGTGAAGTTCTCCATGTTCCTGTGCCGCCCCTGCATGACGAAGATCGCCCGCTTCAGCGTCCAGGTCCGCCAGCCGATGTGGATCCCGTCCTCGAACGTCTGGTTGTTCCCCATGACGGCGTTCAAAAACCGCGGCTCCGCCTCCGGGGTGTGGCCGTACCCCTCCGGGTGCGAGGCGCTGAACAGGCTCATGTACCCCCAGTCGCAGAAGCCGACGGATTCCTTGAAATAGTTCCAATAGTGCTGGTGCCAGGCCGTGAACTGGGCCTTACTCTTGGAGTAGATGCCCGTTTCGTAGGCCTGCTTCCCCTGCCAGCTGTAGTCGAACCAGAACGGGTCGTTGTAGGGCGCGGTGCGCTTGGCCATGGTCTTGACGAACTCCTCGCACGTCCAGGTCTTGCCTCCGCCGCCGCCGCCGAATCCCCCGCCGGGCCGGCCCATGCTGGAGGAATCGTGGTTGTTGATGTCGCGCGAATCCATCAGGTTCCCGTAGGCCCATTCGACCCCGGGCATGGACCAGTGGTCCATGAACCCCCACATCGTCAGGCGGCACAGGGTCTTGAAATCCTCGGTCCTCCCCAGCTTCTCGGCGAAGCGGGCGGTCCCGTCCGCCAGCAGGTCGCCGATGCCGTGGCGCGTCGCGATGGCCAGCGCGTAGATTTCCATGAACTGGTTCGTGGCGAACTGCTTCATGTTGAGCGGGGCCATGTCGTGCTCGGTCCCGGGGCCGATGACGCCCATGTCGTGCATCTTCTTCATGTACCACCCGAGCGCCGCGTAGGCGGGGATCTCGGGCTGGATCGGGAAGTCCGGGTTGTGCGACGTGTTGAAGCTCATGGGTCCCTGGAAGCAGGTTTCCATGGCGTTGATGCCGTACTGCTGGCACAGGTCCATCCCCCTGGCGTTGGCGTCGGAGGGGATGCTCGGGGCATTCTGCTTGGTCTGGCTGAAGAAGGTGGATTCGGCGCAGTCGTCCGAATCCTGCCCGAAGACCCGGGTCCGGTTGTGGCACTTGCGGCTCGTGCCGCAGCCGGCGCAGGCCGAGCTGACGCTCGCGCCCCCGCCGAAGCCGCCGAAGCCTCCGCCGCCGCCCCGGTTCCAGATGCTGTCCCACCATTCCCTGGCGTCGCGCAGCCCCTTGGGGTCGGCGATCTTCAGGCTGCTGGTCCCGACGACGGCCACCGCCTTGAGGTTCTTCGAGCCGAAGACGCCGCCGAAGCCGCCCTGGCCCGCGCCGCTGCCGCCGCCGTGCACCAGCGAGGCCACGCGGGTGAGGTTCTCGCCGGCCGGCCCCATGGTCACGATCGCGGGCCGCTGCAGGGTGTAGCGGCCGTCGAGATCCACCCACTGCTGCCCGTAGCGGATCCCGGTGCGCTTCCATATCTCCTCCTGGGCCAGCCAGGTGGTCAGGCCCCAGAGCGCGGTGGCGTCCTCGATGGTGACCTTGTCGTCCTCGATGTTGATGTAGACGGGCTTGTCGGCCTTGCCGATGACGGCCACGCCGTCCCATCCGGCCATCTTCATCATGGTACCGAAGACGCCGCCGAAATTGCTGTGGCTGAACCACTGGATGGGGTAGCACTGGGGGGACAGTCCCGAAACGCTCGTTCTGGCGCCGAAGGGCACGCCGGTCCCGACGATGGGCCCGGTCATGAGGGAAACCATGTTGCGGGGATGGAAGGCGTCCTGCAGGTCCCAATCCCCGGGGGCGACGCAGAATTCCCAGAACAGGGCCGTGGAGATGCCGTGCCCGCCGCCGTATATCTCGTATTTTTCCGTATCCAACCGGACGATCTCGTTCTTCGTCAGGTCGACTAAAAGTATTTTTCCAGCAAATCCTGGCGTTGCCATAATCCAAATCCTCCTCTTCCTATGATTTCGGCGCCGCCTTGGGAGCGCCCTTGGGTGCCATCTTCGGGAAACTGAATTTCGGCATGGTTTTTCGAGGTGGCTGAAGGTCCCGGTCATAGCCGTTGAGGTCGGTCTGGTCGGGGAGTTCGGTCACTACCTTCAGAGCGTTGGCGGGACATACTTCGACGCATGCCTGGTTCTTGCCAGGCCCGCCCTCTTTGTTGTAGAAGGGCGTGTCCGCGCACAAGTCGCATTTGGTGGCTTTCTTCTTCCGGTGGTCCCAGATGGGACGGTACGGGATGAAGGGGCAGGATTTGATGCAGGTCTTGCAGCCGATGCACTTTTCCTCGTCGATCATCCGGACATTGCCGTTTTCGACGCTGATGTGGTTGGCCCCCGTCGGGCAGTTCTCCACGCACAGCGGCGTCGGGCACTGCCGGCAGATGTAGATCTGGATGTCGAAGGGGTATTCGTCCAGAACGGCCCGGTGCACCTGGACCCGGGACAGCGAGAAGTTGATTTCGCCCTCGTGCGCCAGCGAGCAGGCCGTCATGCAGCTGTAGCAGCCGGCGCAGTTCTTGCTGTCGCACACGAGATAGTGGGACGACAGCGGGTATTGGTCCTGCTTCTTGGCGGCCTCGGCCGCGCGGGGCGCGACAGCGGCCAGGGCCCCGCCGGCGAGTGCGGTACCGCCGCCGACGACAAAATAGCGTCTAGAAAATGTCTTCTTGTCTGCCTTTTCAGGCACGGTCTTTTTCTCTCCAGCCATGAACTACCTCCATTGGTGCCATCCATTGTACAACAAAGGTCCCGACCGAACCAAAACTCTTCTTGATCTCCTTCCCCCGGCCGACCAACCGGGGCCGCCAGCCGCGGCAATCCCCATTACTTATCTACGATCGGGCGGCCCTCCCGTTACAGCGCCCGCGGGAAATTACGGGGCCGCGCTACCGGTCCCAGACCTCGGACCGCATCCGGTAGGGGACCCCGTTGATGACGGCCTCGATCTGGTCGATGTTCCCCCTCCGGATCTGGAACAGCTCGGAAATCTGTATGGTCTGCGGGGAGTCGATGATGTTGGGCGCCATCGTCCCGTCCGGGAGCGGGTAGGTCCGGACCGCGGCGTCGTGGTCGAAATAGGCGAAGCAGAACACCAGACCGCGCTCGACGTCGACGACCGGGTAGCGCCGGTTGCGGATCTCGGTCACGAAGGCGAACCAGCCGCTCTTCTGCTGCTGCTCGCACCCCATCGAGAGGATATCGGGACCCGACGCGTTCGGGTTCGGCTGCTGGCGCGTCGTCTGCACCCCGTTCTCCCAACGCTCGCAGGTGCCGGCGAAGGGGGCGGTGTAGTTCCCGGTCTGGTTGGCCATCCCGGTGAAGTAGGCGTTGGCCACCCGGACCAGGTCCTCGCGGCTCATCCGCTCGTTGCCCGGCACCGTGGCGAGAAACTGCGGCCGCGGCACCCTCCCGTTCATCAGCTCCCCCGCGGCCGTCCCCGGCCGTCCGTCCGGGCCGGGGACGGCGGCCGAGGGCCGCGCGACGACCACCTCGATCTCCTCGATCAGCGACTCGTACACCTTCAGCCGGAGCGCGATGTAGTTGAGGTGGCCGAGTTCGGACAGCGTGCCGTAGAACCCGACCTGCCCGGCTTCGGGCTCGCACACGTACAGGCTGTAACTGCCCCGGGCGCTGGCCGTTCCCCACAGGCCGTCGCCCAGCGTGAGCTCGACGCCGTTTTCGGTGTACCGGATGTCCCGGGCCAGGCGGAGCCGCCCCGGGTCGTGCTCGGTCATGGCCTCCAGAACGGCGTCCACGTGCCGCTCCAGGCACCGGCGGTCGCACGGGTCCGCAGCGTACCCCGTGGCCAGCGCCAGCAAGGCCGAACAGATTATGGCTGCGGCGGTCGACTTTCTCATTGATGCCATCCCCTTCGTTGGAATAGATTAGGGCCTGACGAAGCATGAAAGTTGCATGGCGGCGTCACCAATCGCGGGCGGCTTTCATTCATTGGCAGGACCTGCTTGTAGAGAACCCGGGCGCACACAGATTCCTGCGCGGTACCGTATCACCCGCAGCGCGCCCCTAGCGTAAATGGCGCGCCGGGTTATTTCAAGAAAATTCAGGACGGGACGCCGCCGAGCGCGCCCCCGCCCGCCCCCACAGGAGTTCGCCACTATGGACACGACACACACGCCGGAGACGGCGCCCACGCCGGAGACGGCGCCCACGCCGGAGACGGCGCCCACGCCGGAACAGAAACAGCAGGCATGGTTTGAGCGGTGGCTCGATGCGCCGGGGATCGATTTCGTCGACGCCGCCGCCGGCCGGGCCTACCGCGACAGGGTCACCCGCTTCATCAAGGTCTTTGGGCTGGAGCAGCCCGACCGGGTCCCGCTGATCCTCCCGGCGGGGACCTTCCCCATCTACCACGCCGGGATGACGCTCAAGGAGGCCATGGAGGACAACCGGAAGCTGTGCGACGCCTTCCGGAAATTCCTGCGGGAATTCGAGTCGGACACCTACACCGGCCCCATGATGATCCCGTCGGCCAAGGCGTCGGCCACGGTCGACACCCTCACCCTGAAATGGCCCGGCCACGGGCTCCCCGACCACGCGACGATGCTGCAGTTCGTCGAGGGCGAGTACATGAAGGCCGAGGACTACGACCTGTTTCTCGAGGACCTGACCGACTTCTGCCTCCGCCGCTACATCCCCCGCAGCATCGGCGCGCTGGCCCCCTTCGAGCATTTTCCGCCGACCCCGTTCATCCTCGGCATGGCCAACAAATTCCTCATGCCCGCCGTCTGGCCGCAGGTGCGGGCCGCCTACCAGGCTATCATCGACTACGGCGAGGAGACCGCGAAATGGATGGAGCCGCTCATGGAGTTCGAGCGCGAGGCCGTCGCCGCGGGATACCCGACCCTGTTCGGGGGGCAGGCGCACGCGCCGTTCGACATCCTGGCCGACACCCTGCGCGGGACCAAGGGGATCGTCCGGGACATGTACAGCCGCCCGGAGAAGATCCTCGCGGCCATGGACAAAGTGACGCAGATGAACATCGACTGCGGCATGGACGGGGTCCGGCTCAGCGGCAGGCCCATCGTCTTCTTCGCCCTGCACAAGGGGGCGGACAACTTCATGTCGACGAGGCAGTACGAGCGGTTCTACTGGCCCACCTTCCAGAAGGTCATCCTGGGGCTCATCGAGGAGGGGGTCGTCCCGCTGCTTTTCGCCGAGGGCCGATACGACAGCAGGCTGGAGATCATCCGGGACCTCCCCCGGGGCAAGGTCGTGTGGCATTTCGACCAGACCGACATGGCCCGCGCGAAAAAAATCCTCGGCGACTCAGCCTGCATCGCGGGCAACGTCCCGGCCTCGCTGTTGTGCACCGGCACGCCCGCGGACGTCCGGGAGTACTGCCGCAGGCTGATCGAGGTCTGCGGCGAAGGGGGCGGATTCATCCTTACCGGAGGGGCGAGCGTGGACCGGTGCCATCCGGACAACCTGCGCGCCATGACCGAGGCCGTGATGGAGTACGGGGTCTACTGAAACGCCGGAGGCGGCCCGGCCCGACCGACCGAGCGCATCCGCGCCCGCTTCCGCTGGTCTTCGACGAAATCCTGCAGGGGGTGCAGTCCCGTCCCGGGGCGCTTCCGCTCGAGCCCGACGGTTATCCCGCACAGGAGGGTGAAGCCGGCTGCCGGGGCCGCGCGCAGCGGGAGCGTATCCAGAAACCCGGGGAGGGCGGGAACCGGGCACCCGAGGTAGCAGCCCGCCGCGGCGAGGACGAACAGGATGCCGAACAGGGCCTGGATCTCGACGATCCCCTGCTCCCGGGCCGGCGCCGCAAACGCCTCGCCGTCCTCATCGGGCACCAGTATCCTGCCGCGGTGCTCCCGGAGGCGGCGGATCCTCCTCTGGCAGGCCGATCCCGTGGCGATCCCCGTCACGGCGATGGCGAAACAGGCAAGGACCTCCAGCTCCGGCATCCGGGCGGCGCCGGTCCCGCCTGCATCCGCCGTGCCGCACAGAATGCCCGCGCCGGAGGCCACCCCCAGGATGAAGACCCCCACCATGGAGCGGCGGTAGAACCCGATCCTGCTGTCAACAGCGGCAACGATCTGCTTCTTTCTGGCTTTCATCGGCAGGCGACCCGGCATTCCCCGCGTGTCCGTCTAAGCCCCGCCCGGCGGGTCGGGCGCGGCACTTCTTTTGGAGTATCGGATGCCCCGGCCGGGGGAAAGGTTCACGGATTCCGACCCTGCAGCCGCGGCCCGGGCGCTCCCTCCCTCTGGGCCCCGCCCGACTGCGACGCGATCCTGGCCCAGGCATCCTTGAGGGAAACGCTGCGGTTGAACACCATGGCGCCGGGTTTCGAATCGGGGTCGACGCAGTAATACCCCTGGCGTTCGAACTGGAAGTTCCGGCCGGGGGGCGTCCCCTCCATCCCGGCCTCGATAAACCCCGAAATCTTCTCCAGGGACCGGGGGTTGAGGTTGTCCATGAACCGCCCCCCCTCGTCCGGGTCGGGCCGTGTGAAGAGGCGGTCGTAGAGGCGGAATTCCGCGCGGGCGGCATGGGCGGCCGACACCCAGTGGGAGGTGCCCTTCACCCTGCGCCCCCCGGGCACCCAGCCCCCCCTGGTTTCGGGGTCGTACGTGCAGCGCAGCTCCACGGGCATCCCGGTGGCGGGATCCTTGACGACCTCGTTGCAGGTGATGTAGTAGGCGTACTTGAGCCGGACCTCGCGCCCGGGCGAGAGGCGGAAAAACTTCTTGGGCGGGTTCTCCTGGAAATCGTCCGCCTCGATCCACAGCTCCCGGCCGAACGGGACCCTCCTGGTGCCCGCCGAGGGGTCTTCCGGGTTGACGGCCGCCTCGAGCTCCTCGGTCCGCCCCTCGGGGTAGTTCGTCAGAACCACCTTGAGCGGCCGCAGGACCGCCATGGTCCGGGGGGCGGTCCGGTTCAGGTCCTCGCGCAGGCAGTGCTCCAGGAGGGCGTACTCGACGACGCTGAGCGCCTTGGACACGCCGATGCGCTCGCAGAAGTTCCGGATGGCGGCCGGGGTGAACCCCCGGCGGCGCAATCCCGCCAGCGTCGGCAGGCGCGGGTCGTCCCAGCCGCGGACGCGCCCGCCCTCGACCAGCTCGAGCAGCTTGCGCTTGCTCATCACGGTGTGGTCGAGCTCAAGGCGGGCGAACTCGATCTGCCGCGGGTGGTGGATGCCCAGCCGCTCGAGGTACCAGTCGTACAGGGGGCGGTGGTCCTCGAACTCCAGGGTGCAGAGGGAGTGGCTGATCTTCTCGATCGAGTCCTCCAGCCCGTGCGCCCAGTCGTACATGGGGTAGATCTTCCAGCGGTCCCCGGTCCGGTGATGGGGGACGTCCAGGATCCGGTACATGACCGGGTCCCGGAGGTTCAGGTTGGGCGACGCCATGTCGATCTTCGCCCGCAGCACCCGGGAGCCGTCGGGGAACTCCCCGGCCCGCATGCGCTCGAACAGGCCGAGGTTCTCCCGGGCGCTCCGGTCGCGGTACGGGCTCGGCCGGCCCGGTTCTGTGAGCGTGCCGCGGTTGGCGCGGATCTCCTCGGCCGTCTGGTCGTCGACGTAGGCCAGGCCGGCCTCGATCAGCCGCAGCGCCCACGCGTACATCTGGTCGAAATAATCGGAGGCGTAATAGAGGCGGTCGCCCCAGTCGAAGCCGAGCCAGCGGACGCTGTCGAGGATGGAGTCGATGTAGTGCTGGTCCTCCCTGGTCGGGTTCGTGTCGTCGAGGCGCAGGTTGCACACGCCGCCGAACTCCGCGGCGATGCCGAAATCGATGCAGATGGCCTTGGCGTGGCCGATGTGCAGGTAGCCGTTCGGCTCGGGCGGGAACCGGGTCACAACCTCCGAAAACCGCCCCTCGTCGAGGTCTTTGCGCACCAGGTCGCTGATGAAGTTCGTTCCGCCTGCTGGCGTCATCTCGCTCACCTCCGAAACAAAAGAAGTAGTATGATGGAAAACCGCGGGGCGGGCCACCTTTTTCCTCGGGGTTCCGACCCGGCGCCTCCGGCGCCGGATTATCGTACAATTTTTCTAAGAAAAAGGGCTCCATCGTCGTCTAATAGGCATAGGCGCCTTACAGGCGTAGGCGCCTTACAGGCGTAGGCGCCTTACAGGCGTAGGCGCCTTGCAGGCGTAGGCGCCTTGCAGGCGTAGGCGCCTTACAGGCGTAGGCGCCTTGCAGGCGTAGGCGCCTTGCAGGCGTAGGCGCCATTTTGGCGTGCGCCATTGCAGCATGAACCAAAATGGCGTGCGCCATTGCAGCATGAACCAAAATGGCGTGCGCCCCAGCGCACCGGCGCCCCAGGGAGGCCGACCATGATCCTCGCCAGACACGGATACACCGTCCTTTTCGTACTGCTTCTCATCCTGTGCCCCGGGCCGACCCGGGGGACCTCGCAGCCCGCCCTTGGGGGGGACGCGCCGGTGCCGTGGATCGGGGATTTCGCCGACGGGTGGCGGCAATTCGACAAGCTCCTCGAACAGCAGAAGCACGAGGCGGCGTCGGCGCTGGCCGGACAGCTGCTCGAGAAGGCCATCGAAGAGAACAACAGCACCGAGTGGACACGCGGCCTGGTCCGCCAGGCCTCCCTGCGGATAGGGCTCCACGGCTACGAGACGGCCGTCCGCGGCCTGAAGGAGCAGCCCTGGCCCCGGGACCTGGCGGGCCGGTCCGTGCTCGGGCTCTACTACGCCCACTCGCTCGCGGTCTACGCCCGCGTCTACTCCTGGGAGATCAACCGGCGCGAAACGGTGGAGTCGGCCGGGCCGGTCGACCTCAAGGCCTGGACCCGCGAACGGATCTACCAGGAGGCGCACGCGGCCTGCGAGGCCGTCTGGGGGGAGCGCGGCCGGCTCGGGGAGCATTCCAACGCCGACTGGGCCGACTTCATCGTCCCGAACACCTACCCCGAGGGGATCCGGCCGACGCTGCGCGACGCGGTCGCCTACATGTGGGTCGCGCTGCTCGAGGACACCAACGGCTGGGGGCCCGAGCAGCTCAACGAGATCCACAAGCTCGACCTCCGGCGGCTGGCCGGCGGCGGCCCGGAGGCTGTCGCGCTGGCCGATGCGGCCGTGCACCCGCTCGAGAAGATCCGCTGCATCCTGGCCGACCTGGAGGCCTGGCACCTCTCCCTGGGGAACCGCGAGGCCGCTCTCGAGGCCCGGCTCGAGCTCTCGAGGCAGCTCCACCGGCACTTCGTCGAGCCCGGCGACAGGGAGTACGTCCGCGCGGGCCTCCAGGCCCTCCTGGCGCCGCTCGGGGACCTCCCCTGGTGGTCGGAGGGCATGGCGCAGCTGGCCGAATTCACCCGCGAGGCCGAGAGCGCGGACAACCTGATCCGCGCCCGCGCGATCGCCCTCGAAGGCGAAAGGACGCACCCGGAGTCGCACGGCGCCCGGCACTGCCGGGCCATCGTCGGGTCCATCGAGGCGCCCGAGTACTTCTTGGGCGGGATGCAGACCGACGGCCCGGGCCGCCGGTCGATCGAGCTCCGGCACAAAAACCTCCCGGCCGTGCACTTCCGGGCCTACGCGATCGACCTGCTCGAGACCGTGCTGGAGTCCGACGACTACAGCCTGCTGCCGACCGGCAGAACGCTCGAGGCGATCACCCGGAGGCCGCCGACCCTCTCATGGGAGGAGCCGCTGCCGGCGACGGCGGATTTTAAGAGCCACTGGACCCACATCACGCCGCCGATGACCTCCCCCGGCACCTACCTGATCACCGCCTCGGCCCGGGCGGGGTTCCCGGAGGAGGACAACCAGATCCGGGGCATGTACCTGACCGTAAGCGACCTGGTGGTGGTCGCCCGATCGAAGGCCGACGGGCTGGAGGTCACGGTCCTTTCCGGGTCGGGCGGCGGGCCCGAGGCCTCCGTGGAGGTGACGCTCTACCGGAAGGACTGGCGCCGGGGCCACAGAAAAGTCGCCGCGGCGCGCTCCGACAGCCGGGGCATCGCCCGCTTCGACGGCTTCGACGACATCGGGCAGGGGGAGAGCACCTTCCTGGTCGCCCGCAAGGGGGGCCAGACGGCCCTCGGCCCCGAGCAGGCCGACCCCCGGCGCGATCCTCCGCAGCGGGAGGAGGCCTCGACGCTCCTCTACACCGACCGGAGCATCTACCGCCCCGGCCAGAAGATCCTCTGGAAGGCGGTGGCCTACGGCGGGCGCGGCGGCGATCTCCGCACCGCGCCTTCGGCCACGCTGACGGTCACCCTCCGGGACCCGAACGGCCAGGAGGTGGCGTCGAAGACCGTCGTCACCAACACCTACGGCACCGCCAGCGGGGAATTTCTTGTCCCGCCGGGGCGCATGCTCGGGGGATGGTACATGGAAAGCTCCCGCGGCGGCGGCAACCGGCCGGTCCGCGTCGAGGAGTACAAGCGCCCCACCTTCGAAGCGGAGCTCGAAGACCCCCCGGAGCCGCTGCGGCTCAACCGGGAGGCCGTGATCCGGGGCGCAGCCCGGTACTATTTCGGGCTGCCCGTGACCGGGGCGACGGCGCGGTGGCGCGTCCTGCGGGAACCGGTCTACCCGCTGCGGTGGGGGAGTCCGGGATCCCGGGGCGTGCCCCGGATCCCGGACTCCCGGCCCCAGGCGGTCGCCTCCGGGACCGCGTCGCTCGGGCCGGACGGGTCCTTTTCCTTCGCCTTCCTGCCCGAAGCCGACGAGCGGCTGGCCGCGCACCGGGACGTCACCTACCGCTACGCCGTGTCGGTCGACGTGACCGACGAGGGGGGGGAGACCCGCTCGGCAGGGCGGTCCTTCGAGCTCGGCTTCATCTCGGTCAGGGCGGCTTGGGTAATCGACCGGGAATTTTTCATGGAGAACGAGCCGCTTTCGATCGACATCCTGCGCACCAGCCTCGACGGCGCCGGCAGAAGCGGCCGGGGGCAGTGGCGCATCGTGTCGCTCCGGCAGCCGGGGAAGACCCTGCTGCCGGCCGACCAGCCGGTGGCGCCCCCGGGGGAGCCGGGCCCGGAGGAGGCCTACCAGACCCCGGGCGACCGCGTGCGCCGGCGGTCGTCGCCCGGCTACGACCACCGGGAGATCCTCGGCTGGTGGCCCGACGGCCCCGCCGCGGCCTCGGGGTCGGTCGAGCACGACGCGGCCGGGGCGGGCACCCTGGCCCACGAGGGCCTGGGCGCGGGCGCCTACCGCCTCATCTACAGGACCGAGGACGATTTCGGGGAAACCTTCGAGCTGCGGCGGGAATTCGTCGTGGCCTCCCGGTCGATGACCCTCCCCCTGCCCGCCCTGTTCAGCCTGGAAAAGCCTTCGGTGGCGGTCGGGGAGACGGCGCGGCTGCTGGTGCACTCCGGGCTCGCCGACCAGCTCATGGTGCTCGAGACGTACCGCGACGGCGCCTGCATCCGCCGCCAGGAGATCGTCTCCGGGTCCGACCCGTCGCTGGTGGAGATCCCGGTGACCGAGGACGACCGCGGCGGCCTCGGCCTGACCGTGACGATGGTGCGCGACCACCAGATCCTCGTGTTCCAGCAAGGGCTCTGGGTCCCCTGGGACAACAAGGAACTCGACGTGGAGTTCTCCACCTTCCGCGACCGGCTGCGCCCCGGCTCCCGGGAGACCTGGAGCGTCCGCGTGTCCGCGCCCGCAGCCGGGGACGCCGCCGCCGTATCCGCCGAACTGCTGGCCTACATGTACGACCGCAGCCTGGACGCCTTCGTCCCCCACTGGTCCCCGTCCCCCATCGGCCAGTTCCCCTCCCGGACGCGGTGGGCCGACGCCCGCTCCAGCCTGGGCCCGGCCCGGGGCGTCTATATCCGAAGCATGGGGTTCACCCGACCCGCGGCGACGGGGTATCTGCCCGACCGGCTCCTCGACTACGGGGGCTACGCCGCCGGAGGACCGGGCGGGAGGGTGGCGCGCATGTCTCTCCGGATGGCTCATGACAAAGCCGCCGAAGTGGGCATGATGCCCTCTCCAAGCGAGGATTTGTCTCTAGCGGTGGCCGACCAGGAGTATGCGGCGGACGGGCTGGAGCGGCGGCAGGACGCCCCGGTCGAGGCGCCCGCCCCCATCTCCCTGCGCAGCGACTTCGGCGAGACCGCCTTCTGGCGCCCCCACCTGACTACCGGCCCGGACGGGTCGGCCTCCTTCGAATTCGACGTGCCCGACTCGGTCACCTCCTGGAACGTCTGGGTGCACGCCCTGACGCGGGACCTCAAGTCCGGGTCGGCCCGCCGCGAGGCCCGCTCCGTCAAGGACCTGATGGTCCGGCCCTACCTGCCGCGGTTTTTGCGCGAAGGGGACCGCGCCGAAATCAAGGTCGTCGTCAACAACGCCTCGGACCTGCCGCTCGACGGGCAGCTGGACCTGGACATCCTCGACCCGGCCACGGAACAGAGCATCCTCGCGGACTTCGGCCTGTCCCGGGCCGACGCGTCCGGGCGGCCGTTTGCGGTCGAAGCCGGCGGGGGGGTGAACCTGACGTTTCCGGTCCGGGCCCCGTCCCGCGTCGGCCCGGTCGCCTTCAGGGTCACGGCGCGCTCGGGCGGCTTCACAGACGGAGAGCTCCGCCCCCTCCCCATCCTCCCCGGCCGCATGCACCTGGCGCAGTCGCGCTTTGCCGCGCTCCGGGACAAGGACAGGCGCGTCCTGGTCTTCGAGGACCTCGAGCGCGACGACGATCCCACCCGCATCAACGAACAGATGGTCGTCACCCTGGACGCCCAGCTTTTCTACTCCGTGCTTTCGGCCCTCCCCTACCTGGCCGACTATCCCTACGAGTGCACCGAGCAGACGCTCAACCGCTTCCTGTCGACCGGCATCCTGTCGTCGCTCTACGCGCGCTACCCGGCCGTCGCGAAGATGGCCCGGGAGTTCTCGTCCCGGGAAACCCTCTACGAGCGCTGGGACGATCCGGACCCGAACCGAACGATGATGCTCGAGGAGACCCCCTGGCTCGAGGAGGCCCGGGGGGGCCCCGACGACGCCGGCGACCCGATCCGGGTGCTCGACTCCCGCGTGGCCCTCGCCCTGCGGGCGGCGTCGATCGAGAAGCTCGGCGCGTCGCAGACCGCAAGCGGCGGCTTCCCCTGGTTTGCGGGCGGGGCGCCCTCGCCCTACATGACGCTCTATATCCTCAACGGGTTCTCCAGGGCGCTCGAGTTCGGCGTCGACGTCCCCCGCGACATGATCGGGCGCGCCTGGGGCTACACCCACCGCCATTACCTGGACGACATCGTCCGGGACATGGTCGAGCGCGGCGGCAACTTCGAGTTCGTCACCTACATCAACTACGTGCTTTCGAGCTACCCGGACGGTTCCTGGTACGAGGGCTCCTTCACCCCCGCAGAGCGGCGGGCCATGCTCGATGCCAGCTTCCGCAGCTGGCGCGGGCACAGCCCCTACCTGAAGGGGTGCCTGGCACTCACGCTGCTGCGAGCGGGCCGGGCCGACGACGCCCGGCTGGTCTGGGCAAGCGTGATGGATGCGGCCAAAACCGCCCCGGACGAGGGCACCTTCTGGGCCCCCGAGGACCGCGCCTGGCTCTGGTACAACGACACGATCGAGACCCACGCCTTCGCCCTGCGCACCGAGATGGAGCTTGCGCCCGGGAGCCCGAAGCTCGACGGCCTGGTCCAGTGGCTGTTTCTGAACAAGAAACTGAACCACTGGAAAAGCACCCGCGCCACGAGCGAAGTCGTCTATTCCCTGGCGGAGTACCTGGAGGCGACCGGCCAGCTGGGCGTGCGCGAGGACGCCACGGTCACCGTGGGCAACCGCACGACCTCGTTCGTGTTCGAGCCCGACGCCTACACGGGGAGGAAAAACCGGGTCGTCATCCCGGGCGACGGGCTCGGCCCGAAGCCGGCGTCGACCGTCACGGTGGAGAAAACCGGCCGGGGTCTGATGTTCGCCTCGGCCACCTGGCACTTCTCGACCGAGGTGCTGCCCGCCGAAGAGCGGGGCGACACCCTGGGGCTCACCCGCAGCTACTTCAAGCGGGTGCGCGACGGGGCGGACGTCACGCTGCAGCCGCTCGGGGAAGGGGCGGCCCTCGAGCCGGGCGACGAGGTCGAGGTCCGGCTGTCGCTCCGCAGCCGCCACCCGATGGAGTACATCCACCTGCGCGACCCGCGCGGCGCCGGCTTCGAACCCGCGTCGAACGTCTCGCGGCACAAGTGGGACCTGGGGATAGGCTGGTACGAGGAGATCCGCGACTCGGGCACCAACTTCTTCTTCGAGCGGCTGCCCCAGGGCGAATACACGTTCCGCTACCGCATCCGGGCGGCCACGGCCGGCACCTTCCGGGTCGCGCCCGCGACCGTGCAGCCGATGTACGCCCCGGAGTTCGCGGCAATCAGCGCGGGCGCAGAGCTGGTGATCGGCCGCAACGCCGCAGGTGCCGCAGCAGGCGGCCTCCCCTGACGCGGCACCGGGGGGCTTACCCGGGCAGCATGCCGCCGCCTTCGTCCGGGTCGTAGGGCGTGAATCCGCGCCCGGCGAGCAGGCTGCGGGCGCGGCCCTCGTCCTGGGGCGGCAGGTAGAAATACGCGCCGATCTTCGTCGTGCGGAACAGCAGCCCGCTCTGGTAGTAGGCCGGCTCGACGGCGTAGTCCAGGCCGGCGGCGTCCAGGACCGCCTCCACGCGCAGCGACTCCTTCAGCCGCCTGGCCATGTAGACCAGGTGCAGCTGCCGGTCCTCGAAGAATTCCGGGTCGCGTCGCATGGGGGATCCTATTCAAATTCCTCGTCGCTGGGCCAATCGGAGGTGCTGCGCTTGAGGCTGCTTTCGACGGCGTCGCCGCGGCGCCATTTCTTCGGCATCAGCACGTCGCGGTAGTCCGACCAGTTGCTGACGACCATGTAGAGGCCGAAGGCGAGAACCCCGAGCACGAGAAGCGAAACGACCGCCACGGTCGAGTAGTGGAGCCCGGCCGTCTCGGCGTTCGGGTTGAAGAACAGGCGTTCGAAGGCGGCGCCGAAGTTCATGCCGAAATACCCCGTCAGGATGGCGCCGGCGCCGACGAACAGGCTCAGGATGGCCAGCCGGTTGACGGCCTCCGTGTTCCTCGAGGAGGCGTAGCTCTGCAGGAGGATGTTCAGCTTCTCGATCTCGCTGTCGATGTCGTTCTTGGTCGACTGGACCCTCAGCGCGCGGCAGTGCAGGTCGAAGTGCTCGAACTCCTCCTCCTTGTTCGATAGCTCGTCGAAGTACCAGTAGTTGGAGAAGTGCAGGAACTCGGCCCGCAGGTCGCTCGCGATGCGCACGTTCCCCTTGCTGAGCTTGCCGTCCTCCCAGTCGCGGTAGATCCGCTTGGAGATCAGGGCGGTGCGTTCGGCGAACTCGAGCAGGGTGGCCCGGTAGAACAGGGCGATCAGGGCCATCAGGTAGTACCGGGTCCGGAACATCCGGTGGATGAGGAACCCCTCCCGCAGGGTGTGCATGTCGCAGTCGGACTCCCCCAGCGTCGTCGTCGCGAGGCTGTAGCTGGTGTACCCGTAGTAGGTGCCCGAATGGGCCCAGCGGGTGTAGAGGTTGCGCGCGAGCTGCTTGCGGATGAAATCCCTGTTGTAGCGGAAGTCGTCCCCCGCCGGGTCGACGTAGAGCAGGCGGCTGAGGAAGACCCGGTACTCCTTCGACTTCACGAAATCCCGCGGAACCGACTCCGGGTCGAGGCAGGCGTAGGTGTTCACGACCATCCTCTCGTCCAGGACGGGCTCGAACTCCTGCAGCGCGTAGTCGCAGAAATACAGCAGGGACGTGATCGTGCGCGCCAGAGGCGGCAGGTAGCCGACCATCGCGCCGCGGCGGAACAGCTCCTCGGCGATGACGACGCGGCTGCCGTCGTGGTGCTCGACCAGGAGCTGCATGCGGGACGGGATGCGCGCCTCGCGGATCTGCCGGCCGCTCGACGGGTAGACCTTCCGGAAGGATTCGTTGATCCACAGGGCGTCCGACGCGGTCAGGTTGAACGCCTCCACCCCGATCGACAGGATCCCGACGCCGTTGGCGAACAAAAAGAGCCGCAGGTCGGTGATCTGCACCGAGGCTGTGCGGCCGCAGACGTCCTCGGCGCAGAACCACAGCTTCCTGTCCTCGGGAACCGGGATGCTGTAGCAGCACACCAGGGCGTCCCGCTCCTCGCTCCGGTCCGTGACCTCGCCGATGTCGAAGAACACCCTCCGCACGTAGGGGTGGAAGAACACCATGTCCTGGTAGGCGGCCGAATCCATGTCGAACCGGCGGAACGGGTCGCGGCGCCAGCAGCCCACCTGGTCCATCAGGGGGCTCCGGAGCCCCCCGTGATGCGCCCCGATCCACTCGTCCAGGCCGTCGATCCAGTGCCCGTACTTGGCCCAGAGATCCCTGTGGCTCTGCACGACCGTAATCTTGTCAATCGAGAATGGAAAGAAAAAATACGTGTGCAGATGCAGAAGTTCGACCGAATCCATTCGCATCATGGACGGGATCATATCACCGCCCCATGGGGCCTCCAAGCGCTATTGTCGGGGGGAAACCGGATTTCTCACGGGAGTCCGCGCGTCGGATTTTCCGCCCGGACGCACCGCCCGAGGGGGTATCCTGATAAGGACCCGAGGATCGGCCATGACATCCCCCGCGTTCCATGCAGGCAGCCCCGAGCACCTGGCGGCCCTGGCCGTAACGGCGGCGCTGTCGCTGGCCGTGGCGCTGGCCGCGGGCAGGATGGGCACCCGGGGGCGGGCATGGCTGGGGCGGGCCCTGGGCGGCGCGCTGGCCGCCTACGCCGCCGTGTTCTACCTCGAGCAGGCGCGATCGGGCGCCCTCTCCTGGGAGTACTCGCTCCCCCTGGACCTGTGCAGCCTGGTCGCCCTCGCCTGCATCCTCTCGCCGTGTATCCCCTCCCGGCTGCTGCGGGAAACGGCCTACTTCTGGGGGACGGGGGGCGCCCTGCAGGCGTTGATCACGCCAGATCTGGGCGGCGGGTTCCCCTCGCGGGACTGCGCCCTGTTTTTCTGGGGGCACGGCGGGATCGTCGCCTGCATCGTGTTCCTCGTCGCAGCCACGGACTTCCGCCCCGGCTGCGGCAGCGTCTGGCGCATGATGGCGGCGCTGCAGGTCTACGGGGCCTCGGTCGGGGCGATCAACGGCCTCACGGGCTGGAACTACGGGTACCTGTGCCGGAAGCCCGCGGCGCCTTCGCTGCTGGACCTTCTGGGCCCCTGGCCCTGGTACCTGCTGGCGCTCGAGGGCGTCGCCCTGGCGACGTTCTGGCTGCTGGCGCTGCCCTGGCGGGCGGGTCCCCAAAAAGGCCCGGAGCCCCGCCGGGCGCCCCCGTGAAACCTAACGGCGCCGACGATGCCGTGTCTCCCCGCGACAAGAACCTACCATGCATCCCTGCCTCCCTGCTATACTGATGGAAACTCCAACAGCAGGGCGAAGCCCGCACCGGCGGCGCTAGAGGGTCCGCCGGCGGACACACAGGAGACAGATCCATGGGGCCGGCCGCAAAAACACAACGCATACTGGTCGTCGGCCGGGATACCGGCCTTTTCGAAACCGCACGCCGGGCGGTGGCAACGCGGGCCGCCGTCGATGCCGCCGCCGATGCCGGGGAGGCCTGGGAGCGTATGGCGCAGGCCCGCCCCGACATCATCCTGATCGGGGACGTGGGGTCCCCGGAGGCCGCCGCCAGGCTCTACGGCGACCTCGGGGAACACTGGATCGCGCGCCACGCGTCCCGCCTCGCCGCCGTGCCCGAAGCCGGCGGGGCGTCCTACCGGATCCTGGGCGAGGAGGACGAATCCGGAGGCATCGGCCCCTATGCCCTCCGCGGGGGGTCGCAGGGTCTTCGCGTGCCGTCGGGCGCCCTCGGGCCGGAACTCGAGGCGATCCTCGCCCGCAAGCTCGAGGGGAGGCAAAACCGCCTGAAGAACGCCCTGCTCGATCCCGGGGGGTTCTGCACCGTCTGGGAGCAGATCCCCGGGCCCGGGGCCTTCGAGAAGCGGCAGGCCCAGGTGCTCGACAACGCCAGGGCCGCCGCGGGGCGCGGCATCGCCTGCGCCATCAGCATCACCGACAACCCCGGGGGGAACCCGGCGATAGCCACCGACGTCCTCTGCGCGGAAATCCGCAGGGCGGGCATCGACCCCCTCGTTCACATAGCGTTCCGCGACCGGAACCGCAACCTGGCCGAAAGCCTCCTGTTCCAGCTGGCGGCCCTGGACGTCCGCAACATCCTCGTCCTGACCGGGGACTACCCTTCGGACCTGGGCTACAGCGGCAGGTCCAAGCCCGTGTTCGATCTCGACTCGGTCAACGGCCTCCGGCTGGTCCGGGAGATGAACCGGGGCCTCGAGCGCACCATCCTGCGCAGGCAGACCCGGCTGGGCGCCACGGACTTTTTCGCCGGCGTCGCCTTTTCGCCCTTCAAGCAGATGGAGGCGGAGGTGATGGGGCAGTACTACAAGATGGCCAAGAAGGCGGAGGCCGGGGCCGACTTCGCGATCACCCAGGTCGGCTACGACGCCCGCAAGCTCGACGAGTTCCTCCGCTGGCTCCGGCTCCGGGGCTACAAGCTCCCGGTGCTGGCGGCCGTCTACGTGCTCTCCTACCCCGTAGCCCGGGCCATGCACGACAACCACGTCCCCGGGTGCGTGGTGACCGAAAAGCTGCTGGCGGAGCTCGCCGAGGAGAGCCGGGGCGGCGACGGGGGGGTCCGGGCGCGCCTGGACCGGGCGGCGAAGATGTACGCCGTCGCGAAGGGGCTGGGGTTCCGGGGCGCCTACGTCAGCGGCCAGAACATGCCCCTGGAGCACCTCGAATACATCGTGACGCGGGGGTCCGAACTCGCAGGCTCCTGGCGGGACCTGCTGGGGGAATTCGACTACCCGCAGAAGGACGGGTTCTACCTGTTCGAGCGCGACGACGCGACCGGCTGGAACACCCTGCGGCCGGCTCCTAGGGCCGCCTCGCCGGAAACCCCCGCCGTCTTCACCCTTTCACGGGCGTTTCACGACCTGCTGTTCGAACCCGGCTCGGCGCTTTTCGGCGCCATCCGCCGCGGCCTGGAGCGCGTCGAATCCCGCCCGCTGCTTGTCCGGATCCTGCACTCGGTCGAACGCTGGATCAAGTCGCTGCTCTACGATTGCAAGGACTGCGGGGACTGCGCCCTGTTCGACACCGCCTACCTGTGCCCCGTGTCCCAGTGCCCCAAGGACCAGCGCAACGGCCCCTGCGGCGGGAGCTACCGGGGCTGGTGCGAGGTCTACCCGGACACGCGGCAGTGCGTCTGGGTGCGGGCCTACGCCCGGTTGAAATCCGAGGGGAAGGAGGGGACCATCGAGACGAACCTGGTCCCCCCGTGCGACTGGAACCTCTGGCAGACCTCGTCCTGGATCAACTATTTCCTCGGGAGGGACCACAGCGCCCGGAGCAGGGGCATCCGGCCGCCGGGCGGCGGCCGGGGCGACTGGCCGTAGGCGCGGGATCCGGGCCGGGCTACCCCGCCTCGAGGTCGAACTCCATCATGTCGAACCAGAATCCCGTGCCCTCGACGGCGTCGATCTCGGCCTGGACGATGGCCACATGCCCCTGCTCGATCTCCACAAAGCGGGCGAACAGCTCCTGCCCCTGGCCCGGAAGCTCCCCGACCATGCGCCTGTAGAATGCCGAGGTCTCCTTTTCCGCCTCGAACGCGCTCTTGAGGTACGCCACTTCGGTCGCTTCGGGCCGGACGCGCTCGAGCTTTCCGACAAGGCTCCGGCTCTCCTGCTCGATGCGCTCCCGGTCCGGAACGGCGGTCTCGAGCCGCTCGATGCGGATGCGGCCCCCGCTGCGCCATTCGTCGAGCCGGTGCTTAAGGTAGGCGACGTGCTCGGCTTCCTCGACGGCCAGCCGCCTGAAGACGCGGCGGCCGACGGGATCCCCGATTTTGTCGGCGGCTTCGTCGTAGACCTGGTACACCTTCTTCTCGAACTCGATGGCCGTCCGCAGCGCTTCCTCCAAGTCCATGGTCATGCGTGTCCCCCTTTGTCGTGACGGATCAGATTTTCCCCCTGCCCTGGCGCACCAGGACGGGCTCGTCCCCGGTCAGGTCGACGACGGTCGACGGCTCCAGCCCCCCGGGCCCGGCGTCGAGCAGCAGGTCCGCCCTGCCGGCGAACGCCGATTCGATCGCGTCCGGGTCCGCCATGTAGGGCTGGCCGGAGAAGCGGGCGCTGGTGCTGATGATCGGAGCGCCGAACGCCCCGAGCAGCCCCAGGCAGACGGTGTTGTCCGGGACCCGGATGCCGACGGTCTTCCGCTTCTCGAGCAGGACCTTCGGGACCAGCCGCGTGGCGTTCAACAGGAACGTGAAGGGGCCGGGGGTCAGGTGGCGCATGATCTTGTAGGCCGCGTTGGAGACGTGGGCGTACTCGGAGATCCCCTTCAGGTCGGGGCAGATGAAGCTCAGGTACCTGCGCTTGTCGTTCCCCTTGATCTGGTAGATCTTTTCGATGGCCCGCTTGTTGAAAAGGTCGCAGCCGAGCCCGTAGATGGTGTCGGTCGGGTAGATGATCAGGCCCCCGTCCCGCAGGACATCGGCCGCCGCCTGCAGATGCCGCCCCTGGGGGTTGACCGGGTGTATCGCCAGTCGCTTCATAGAACATCCAGTTTAATCAAACCGCACGCGAAAGCAACAGGCAAAAAGCCTGCAGGGGCCGCCGACTGGCGGCGCCATTGCTAGCCGGGGCGCCGGACCTCCGTTTTCGACATGTCCTCGGCAAACGTCGCGATCGCCGAATGGTCCAGGTCCCCGCGCCCGCCCGCTACGAGGGAAACCAGGATCTGCTCCACCAGGCCCGTCAGCGGCAGCGGCACCCCCATCGCCTCGGCGGCCGATAGCGCGTTGCGCAGGTCCTTCCGGTGCAGCCGGATCCGGAACCCGGGCTTGAAATTGCGCGCGATCACCATGGGGGCCTTGGCGTCGAGCACGGCGCTGCCGGCCAGCCCCCCCCGGATGGCCTGGTAGACGGTTTCCGGGTCGAGCCCCGCCCTGGTCGCCAGCACCAGGGCTTCGCCCATCGCGGCGATGTTGACGGCGACGATGATCTGGTTGGCCAGCTTCGTGACGTTCCCCGCGCCGACCGGGCCGGCCAGGACCGCGCTCGAGCCCATCGCCTCGAACAGCCCGCGCATCAGGTCGAAGACCTCGGGGCTGCCCCCGGCCATGATCGACAGGGTCCCGTCGACGGCCTTGGGCTCGCCGCCGCTGACCGGGGCGTCCATGAACTCCACCCCCTTCGCGGCGCACGCCTGCCCCACCTTCTGCGCGACCAGCGGGCTGATCGAGCTCATGTCGACGATGACCGTACCCGCCGCGGCCCCCGCCAGGGCCCCCTCGGGCCCGAGGATCGCATCCTCGACCTCCGGCCCGTCGGGCACCATCGTGATGGTCACCCGGGATCGGGCGGCGGCCTCCCGGGCCGATGCGGCCGGCACCGCCCCGGCCTCGGCGACCGCGTCCACCGACGGGCGGTCGGGATCGTAGACCGTGAGCCGGTGCCCCGCCTTGAGAAGGTTGCGCGCCATGGGCCTGCCCATGATGCCTAATCCGACAAATCCTATGTCCATGCAAAACTCCTTTCAAAGGTGCTTCCCCTTGCGCCCCGGCCCCGTCCGGGGCCGGGGTGTTCTCAGCGTAAGCGTTCCCGCCGGCAAAATCAACCCGCGCCCGGCCGCCGCGCCCGGCCGCCCGCGCCCGGGGCGGAATTCTTTCCCGCCCGATGCGCCGATCGTGTAGAATGCTGGAACCGTTCCCATTACTTTTGCTGGAGGCGTGGCGTCATGAAAAATGCTGCAACCTGTGCTCTGGTGACCTGTCTGTCTTCTATCGCGTTGATCTGTGCGGCGTGTTCGACCCCGCGCGGCGGGCTTTCGGCCTACGACCCGCAGGTCGACCGGCTGCTCGGGCGGATGACGCTCGAGGAGAAAATCGGGCAGATGACGCAGCCCGAACAGGACCAGGTCCTGCGAAACCCCGGAGACATGCAGAAATACTTCATCGGCTCCGTGCTCAGCGGCGGCAATTCCGACCCGGCCGAGGGCAACAGCCTCGAGGCCTGGACCGACCTGTACGACCGGGTGCAGGCCGAGGCCATGAAGACGCGGCTCGGCATCCCCGTCCTGTACGGGATCGACGCCGTGCACGGGCACAGCAACGTCCTCGGCGCCGTCATGTTCCCGCACAACATCGCGCTCGGCTGCACCCGCGACGCGGAGCTGGTCGAAAGGATCGGGCGCGCGACGGCCGAGGAGGTGCGCGCGACCGGGATCCAGTGGACCTTCGCGCCGTGCGTGGCCGTCCCCCAGGATATCCGCTGGGGACGCACCTACGAGGGGTTCTCCGAGGACCCGGGGCTCGTCCGGCTGCTCGGCAAAGCCGCTGTCCTCGGGCTGCAGGGCACGGACCTGTCCAACCCCCTGTCGATACTGGCCTGCGCCAAGCACTACGTCGGCGACGGCGGCACGAAGGCGACGACGGCCGCCATGCCCGGGTTCCCCTCCATGGGCGCGGCCCGGACGCGGCTCGACCAGGGGAACACCGAAGCGGATGAAGCCACCCTGCGCCGGATCCACCTGCCCGGATACCAGGCCGCCATCGAGGCCGGCGTCGGCACGATCATGCCCTCCTACAGCACCTGGAACGGGGTCCGGTGCTCGGCCAGCCACCGGCTGCTGACGGAAATCCTCAAGGAGGAGCTCGGCTTCGAGGGGTTCCTCATCTCCGACTACAACGCGATCAACCAGATCGACCCGGACTACAAGAAGGCCATCGGGATTTCGATCAATGCCGGCATGGACATGGCGATGGTGCCGAGCGCCTACCGGGACTTCTTCGACACGCTCAAGGAGCTGGTCGAGGAAGGCCAGGTGCCGGTCGCCCGCATCGACGACGCCGTCCGGCGCATCCTGCGCGTCAAGTTCGCCATGGGCCTGTTCGACAAGGACCGGGCCCAGGCGGCCGACAGGACGCTGCACGCGTCGTTCGGCTCCGAACGGCACCGGGCGCTGGCCCGGGAGGCCGTGCGCGAGTCGGTCGTTCTCCTGAAGAATGAGAACGGGACCCTGCCCCTTTCGAAGGGGGCCGCGCGGATTCACCTGGCCGGCCGCAACGCCGACAACATCGGCAACCAGTGCGGCGGGTGGACCATCCTGTGGCAGGGCCGGACCGGCGACGTGACGCCGGGAGGGACGACGGTGCTCGCGGCCGTCCGGGCCGCCGCATCGCCCGGGACCGAAGTCACCTACTCCGAGGACGGGACGGGGGCCGAGGGGGCGGCGCTGGGGATCGCCGTCATCGGGGAGCTTCCCTACGCCGAGGGGATGGGGGACCGGGGGGACCTGTCGCTCGACCCGCGCGACGCCGCCACCGTCGCACGCCTCAAGAGCGCCGGGATCCCGGTGGTCGTCCTGGTGATCAGCGGGCGCCCGCTCATCCTCGGCGACGTCCTGGACGAGGCCGACGCCCTCCTGGCCGCCTTCCTGCCCGGCACGGAAGGCCAGGGGATCGCCGATGTCCTGTTCGGGGACTACAACCCGACCGGGAAGCTGTCGTTCTCCTGGCCGCGGTCGAACGACCAGCTGCCGCTGAACGCAAACATGCCCGAATCGGAATACGATCCGCTGTTCGGTTTCGGGTACGGGCTCGGCTACTGACGCGGCCGCGCCGAGCGTCTAGACGTAGTGCCGGCAGAGGGCGTACCGCACCAGGTCGGCCGTCCGGCGCACGTGGAGCCTCGCCATCATGTTCGCCCGGTGCCGCTCGACGGTGCGGACGCTGATGCAGAGCAGGTCCCCGATCTCCTTGTTCGACCTGCCCTCGGCGATGAGCTTCAAAATCTCCCGCTGCCGGACGGTCAGGCTCCCCGGGGCGAGCGCGCGGCGCTCCCCCCGCCGGATGGCCGCCCAGTTGCGCATCGACCGGTCCTTGAGCCCGGGGGAGATGCAGACTCTCCCGCGCCGGATCCCCTCGATCGCCGAGAACAGGTCGCCCTGGGCGTCCTCCTTGAGCAGGTACCCGTCGGCGCCGGCCGAGATCGCCTGGTAGAGAAACTCCTCCTCGTTGTACATCGACAGCACCAGCACCTTGATGCCCGGGCGCAGGCGCCGGATCTCCGGGATGGCCTCGATGCCGCGCATGTTCGGCATGGAGACGTCCAGGATGACCATGTCCGGGTCGGTGCCGCCGAGCAGGCCGAGCAGTTCGAGGCCGTCCCCGGCCTCGCCCACCACTTCGAGGTCCGGGCTGTCCTCCAGGATCCGCTTCAGGCCCTGACGCACCAGGACGTGATCGTCGGCCAGGACCAGGCGGTATTGTTTCGCCATGGGGCCCCCCTTCCCGGTTTCCGGGCCGGGTGCTGCCGTTGGGTCTACCATCCCACCATCGCCGGCAGCTGTCAACGCCCTTGTCTCGTGCGGCCTAGGTACCGGGGCCCAGCTTCGACGCGAGGCGGTCGAGCCGGCGGCGAAAGCCCGCGTGCAGGCGCATGTACCCAGAGGGCGCCAGCCGGCCCGCGCGGTAGGCCTCCTGCAGGCGGGCGAGAGCTTCCCGGGAGATCGCCGCCGCGCGGGCCGGATCCCCCAGCCGGTGCTCGCAGTGAATCGCCAGCTGCTCGTAGGCCCGCAGGCCTTCGGCCGTCTCCCCGAGAAGGGTCTCCCAGAGCGCGTTGGATTCCCCGAAATCCCGGCGGCGCCTCGCCGCCACGGCCAGGTCCCTCCGGGCCATGCGCGCGGCCTCCTCGGGCAGGCCCCTGGCCAGGGCCAGGCGGCCCAGGCGCTCGGCGCCGGAGGCGTCCCCCCGCTTCGCGAGCAGGCGCGAAACGCCGAAGAGCTCCGGCGCTCCGCAGCCGCTGCCTTCCGGGTCCGCCAGGATATCCAGGATGCGCAGGGCCAGCAATGCCAGCCCCCGGAGGTCCATCCTGTTGTGGTTGAGGACGTCGGCGATCCCCTCGTGCGAGCCGCCCCGGAGAAAATCGAAATAGATCCGGGGGATGGTTTCCGAGGGGATATCCCCCCCGCGCCGGAAGCCGAGCACATCGGTTTCGAGCCGGGTCAGGGCGACCGAATCCAGTTGGTGGCGCCAGAGGCGGCGCGCCGGGTGGAGCAGGTCCAGGTGGGCCAGGGGCCCGGCCCCCGGCGCCGTCCGCGTCATGCGGAAGCGGGTTTCGAGCAGGGGCCAGTCGAAGCTCTTGCCGTTGTAGGTCACCAGCACGGGGCGCCGCCGCAGGCGGCCGAGCACCCCGGCCAGCAGCGAAGGCTCCTCGCTGTGGTCCCGCATGAAGTACTGCTCGACGACGAAGCGGCCGCACTCCCACCAGCCGACGCCGACAAGAAACGCGTAGGTGCCCGTCCCCCCGGAAAGGCCGGTGGTTTCCGTATCCAAAAACAGCCACTGCCCCGGGTCGCGGGCCGCCTCGGGATGCCCGGGCTCGAGCAGGTCCAACGCCCGGCGGGACGGCCCCGGCGGGCCGGGCGTGTCGAAAAAGCGGCGCACCAGCACGTGGCTGCCCCGCGGATTGCGCTCGACGGTCCCCCCGATGAGGCGTGCGACCTCGTCGCCGTCCCGGGGGGCCGCCCCCGGGGCCGCCCGCGCCCGGGGCGGCCCCAGGGCTGCGATGCGGGAGAGCCTGTCGTCGAGCGTGCGCATAGGGTCTAGTCCTCGTCCGGGTCCGGTACGCGGGATCCCGCCCGGGACGGCCCGGCCACCGGGGCCCCGCCAGCGGCGATGCCCGGAGCCGCACGGAGCCGCCCGAGGATCGCCAGGGCGGCTTCTTTGGCGCGCTCGCTCCTCTCCCCCACGGGCCCCACGCAGGACGGGCAGCCCCGCTCGCACCCGCAGCCGGCGATCAGCTCCTCCGTCCGGTCGAGAAGCGCCCCGTGCATGCGGAACAGGGGTTCGCTCAGGCCGATGCCGCCCGGGTAGGCGTCGTACAGGTACAGGGTCGGCTCGAAAAACTCCTCTGCGCCCCCTGCCGGCAGGCCGGGCTCCGGGCTCCGGGGCTCCGGGGCCCCGGGCGCCCCCTCCCCGATCGTGGCTCCCAGGTCCGTCTGGTCGCACATCAAAAGAAGGCAGGCGACCGATTCGAGCGCGTGCAGCAGGCCGTAGAGCCCTTCCTGCCGCTCCGAAACGGTGTAGGGGAGCGACTCGAGCAGCTCCCTGCGGAGCGCCAGCCAGTAGGCGGTCGTGTGCAGCTCGTCCTCGGGAAGTTCGAGCTTCCCGTGCCCCACGTTCTCCAGGGTGTAGAATTTGATCTTCTTGAAGCCGACGACCTGGCTGCGGACCTGCACGTCGCCGTGGGCCTTCACGGCCGGTCCGGCCGTGGCCTCGCCGGCCTCCTCCTGGAGCTTCCGGACCCGTGTGTACTCGATGGCCTGGGTGAAATAGTCGACGGCGACCTGGCGCACATAGGCTTTGCGCTGCCCGAAATCGAGCCGCTCGACGTGGTACTGCTGCCCGCCGTGGATATAGATGGCCCGGGGGTGCACGGTCGTGAGAGCGCTCGTGAAATCGACTTCGCCGATCACCTCGGGCGGGCCCGTCTCGTCGATGATGACGAAGTTGTCCGAGGAAACGGACCGGAGGCTGACCGCATCGGCCGGGTAGGACTCCTGGATCCAGTGGTAGAAGTCCCCGCTTCTGTGCAGATACCCCGACTCGGCCAGGCGCTGGCAGAGGCTCTGGAGGTCCACCGCGCCGAAAACCTCCCCCGGGGCGATCGGCAGCTCGAACGCCGCGCACTTCAGGTGGTTGACCAGGATCTCCAGGTTGTCGGGCTGGATGTAGGCGTGCTCGGGGGAGGCGCCGAAAAAATACTCCGGGTGCTTGACGATGAACTGGTCCAGGGGGCGCGAGGAGGCGACCAGGACGGCGCAGGCTCCCCCCTTGCGCCGTCCCGCCCTCCCCGCGCGCTGCCAGGTGGATGCGATCGTGCCCGGGTACCCGGCCATGACCGCGACGTCGAGGCTCCCGATGTCGATCCCGAGCTCGAGCGCGTTGGTCGCGACCACGGCCTGGATGCTCCCGCCGCGCAGCCCCCGCTCGATCTCCCGCCTTTCCAGGGGGAGGTAGCCGCCCCGGTAGCCGCGGACGATATCCGGGGAGCCGGGGGGGGCGGGGTTGGCGTCTTTGAGGTAGGTCAGGAGGATCTCGGTGTGCAGGCGGCTGTTGGCGAAGACGATCGCCTGCAGACCCCGCCGGAGGAACCGCTGTGCGAGGCGCCAGGTCTCGTTGATGTAGCTGCGCCGGATGCCGAGGAACCTGTCGACCACCGGCGGGTTGTAGAAGATGAAGTACTTCTCCGCCGCGGGGGCCCCGTTGCCGTCGAGCACCTCCACGTCGTCCCCGATGAGGCGGCCGGCCAGCTCCCCCGGGTTGGCGATGGTGGCCGAACAGAAGATGAACTGGGGGGCGCTGCCGTAGAAGCGGGTGATGCGCCGGAGGCGGCGCAGGATGTTCGCCAGGTGGCTCCCGAAAACCCCCCGGTACATGTGCAGTTCGTCGATCACGACGTACCGGAGGTTTTCAAACAGGCGCGTCCATTTCGTGTGGTGGGGCAGGATGCCGGTGTGCATCATGTCCGGATTTGTCAGGACCAGGTGGCCCTTGCGGCGCACGGACTGGCGGGCGTCCGAAGGGGTGTCCCCGTCGTAGGTGAAGACGCCGAACCGGTCGGCCAGGCGCGTCCCCAGGTCGTGGAGCTCCGCGAGCTGGTCCTGGGCCAGGGCCTTGGTCGGGAACAGGTAGAGCGCGCGGGTGTCGGCGTCGCCGAGGACCGCGTCGAGCACCGGCAGGTTGTAGCACAGCGTCTTGCCCGACGCCGTGGGCGTGACGACGACGACGTTCTTCCCCCGGTGGATCCTTTCGGCGGCCTCGGCCTGGTGCGCATACAGCCGCAGGACCCCTTTCTGCCGGTAGGCTTCGGCCAGCTCGGGACGGATCCACCCGGGCATGTCGGCCCACACGGGCTCCCGGGCGGGGATGCGCCGCAGGGCGGTGACCACTTCGTTCGGCTGGCTGTTCGGGGCGATTTCCCGGACGATTTCGGGAACCGCATCCGGTGCTGTGTCGCGGCGGGCGGGATGGAGGGGCATGGCATTCACCTTTTGTTCACCTGCCGAAGTCTAGCAGGCCCCCGACGGCGAGTAAAGCGATAAAATGCCGTCCTGGGCGCACCGGCGTTCAGCCTTGCGGGGCCAGCGCGCGCAGAACCGAAGGCGTCACCAGCAGGACCATCTCCCCCCGGAGCGTGCCCTGGAAAGGCTCGAGGTCGACGGCGCACACCCCGCCCGTCTCCAGGCGGACATAGCAGCCCGGAGACCCCCAGGCAAGGTCGCCCGCAATCTCGCCGAGCGACGGCTGGTGCCCCACCAGCATCAGGCTGCCGCCCTCTTTCGAGCGCCGGGCGATCTCGCGGTAGAGGGCCGCGCGGTCGCCGCCGGGGGCCAGGTTGTCCGAGACGGCCATGGAGACGCCGGGGCCGAAGGCGCCGAGGAGGATTTCGGCCGTCTGCCGGGCCCGGACGAGGGGGCTGCACAGCAGCGCCCCGGGGATGCAGCCGGCCCGGGCCAGCCCCCGGGCCTCGAGCTCCATCTCCCGGACCCCTTCCGCGGTCAGGGCCCTGTCCCGGTCGAGCCCCGAAGAAATATTTCGCAGTTCCGCGATCCCGTGACGTACTATGTATAGGCGCATGCGTTTTGCCGTGTCCTTTTCCCCCGCCGGGGGCATGGTACCAGAAAGATACCTCCAGGACATGGCCAAAAGGAAGTCTCCGACACGATGAAAGACGCTCCCACCCAATTGATGGCGGCCATCGACATAGGGTCGAGCGCCATCCGGATGGACGTGGCCGAAGTCCGGCCCGGCAGGACCATCCGCGTGCTGGAGTCCCTCAAGAAGGGGGTCCAGCTCGGCCGCGAAACATTCACGCAGGGGTACCTCAGCCAGGAGACCATCCGGGCCGCCTGCCGGGCCCTGCAGGATTTCAAAAAGGTCCTGGACACCTACGGGGTCTCCAGCTACCGGGCCGTCTCCACGAGCGCCGTGCGCGAATCCGACAACAGCGAGACCTTCCTCGACCGGCTGCGGACCAGCAGCGGGCTCGAAGTCGAGATCATCAACGGTCCCGAGGAGAACCGGCTGACGCTCCTGGCGGTGATGCAGTCGATCCGCGGGGTCCCCGACCTCACGCGGGACACCTGCCTTCTGGTCGAAGTGGGCGGCGGGAGCACGGACGTGTCGCTTCTGGACGCCGGGGAACTCCGGCAGTCGGGCAGCTTCCCGCTCGGATCGATCCGCCTGCGCGCCGAGGCCGAGACGGGCCCGGCAAACCACGACGAGCGGGTGCGCTTCCTGCAGCGGCGGATCGGCGGGCTGCTGGCGAACATCCGCCGCGCGATAGGGTTCGAGGACGCGGCCCGCTGCGTCGCGCTCGGCGGGGACGTCCGCTTCGCGTCCCGGGTCCTGGGCGCCCCCGCGCTGGCCGGCGGGATCACCTCCATCGGGCGGGACGATTTCGAGGGTTTCGTCCGCGCCCTCTGCCCGATGCCGGTCGAGGAGCTTGTGTGCAAATACTCCATCTCCTACCTGGACGCGGAAACCCTCGTGCCGGCCCTGCTGACCTACCTCGGGCTGCTGGCCGAAACCCGCTCCGTCGACATCGCCGTCAGCGACGCGAGCATCCGGGCGGGGATCCTGGCCGACATGGCGCCGGGCTCCCGGGACGCAAGCCGCGAAAAGCTGCGGGGCCACATCCTGGCGTCGGCGCGCAGCCTGGGCCGCAAGTTCCACTGCGACGAGACGCACGCGGAGCGGGTGCGCGCCCTGGCCGCGCGGCTGTTCGACGAGCTCCGGATCGAGCACCGCATGACCGACACCCACCGCCTGTACCTGGAAATCGCCGCCCTGCTCCACGACGCGGGGCTGTTTGTCAGCCCCCGGGCCCACCACAAGCACAGCCTGTACCTGATCGCGTCCTCGGAGCTGTTCGGGCTGCGCAACCGAGAAATGGACCTGATCGCCAACATCGCGCGCTATCACCGCCGGGACCTGCCGCAGCGCTCCCACGAATCCTTCACCGCGCTGGATCGGAACGAGCGGGTGATCGTCTCCAAACTCGCCGCCATCCTCCGGGTGGCCAACGCGCTCGACAAGGACCACCTGGAGACGGCGGTCGACCTCCGGATAGCCCGGGAAGGCGACCAGATCATCCTCGAGGCGCCCGATCTCGAGGACCTGACGCTGGCCCGGTTCGCGCTCGACGGCCGGAGCAACCTGTTCGCGGAGGTGTTCGGCAAGAGCATCCTCCTCAGGGGGAGGGGGGCGCCCGCATGAAGGCGTACCCGTCGGCCCGATACCTGAACAGGGAGCTCAGCTGGCTCGAATTCGACGCCAGGGTGTTCGAGGAGGCCCGGGACAAAGACAACCCCCTGGGGGAGCGCCTGCGCTTCTTTTCCATCTTCCGCTCCAACCTCGACGAGTTCTTCATGGTGCGCGTGGCGTCGCTCGCGCACCTGGTCGCGCTCGGCGACAACAACCCGGACCCCTCCGGGCTCACGCCGAACCGGCAGCTCGAGATGGTGACCACCCGCGTGCGCGCGCTCTACCAACAGAGCCATGCGCTCTACTCGGGAGACCTGGTGCCGGCGCTCGAGGGCGAAGGCATCGGCATCGGTCCGCCCGATTGCCTGGATCCGGCGCGGCACGCCTACCTGGACGCCTATTTCGAGAAGGAGATCTACCCGGTGCTGACGCCCATCACCATCGACCGGGAGCAGCCCTTCCCGCGGCTGCCGGGGCTCGCCGTGCACCTGGCCGTCCTGCTCGACGCGGAGCGGGTCCCTTCGGAAGGCCTGCGCCTGGCCGTGGTGCAGGCGTCGGGGAGGATCCCGGGCCTGATCCGGATCCCGAACAGCCGGAAGCTCGAAATGTGCTGGACACTCGACGTGATCCGCCGGGGCCTGCCGCGCCTGTTCCCGGGCTGGCGCATCCTGGAATCGGCCGCCTTCCGGCTCACCAGGGACTCCGAGCTCGAACTCGACGACGAAGGGACCTTCGATTTCATGGGGATGCTCGAATCCGAGCTGAAGAAGAGGAAGAAGGCAAAACCGATCCGCGTGGAGCACGCGGCCATGTCGGCCCGCCTGCTCGGGCGGCTCCGGGAGTCCCTCGACATCGGGGACGCGTCCCTGTTTTCCTGCGGCGAGCCGCTGGATCCGCGGCCGCTGCTCGAGCTGGCCGAAAGCCCCGTGCTCGAGCACCTGCGCCACCGGCGCCAGATTCCCGTTCTCCCCCCGGAGTTCGAGGGGGACCGCGGGATCTTCGACATCCTCAGGGGCGGGGACATCCTGCTCCACCACCCCTACGACTCCTTCGAGCCCGTCGCGCGCTTCATCCAGGCGGCGGCCGAAGACCCGGACGTCCTCGCCATCAAGCAGACGCTGTACCGGACCGGGGGGAAAAGCTCCCCCATCGTGCGGTCGCTGATCCGCGCGGCCGAGGGCGGCAAGCAGGTGACGGTACTGGTCGAGCTGACGGCCCGCTTCGACGAGCAGCGCAACATCAGCTGGGCCCGGGAGCTCGAGGAGGCGGGCGCGCACGTGCTCTACGGGCTGGCAGGCCTGAAGGTCCACGCCAAAATCGCCCTGGTCGTCCGGCGCGAACCGTCCGGCATCCGGAGATACGTCCACCTCGGGACCGGCAACTACAACGAGCACACCGCGCGGACGTACACCGACCTGGGGCTGCTGACCTGCAGGGAGGATTTCGGCAGCGACGCATCCGCGTTTTTCAACACCATCACCGGATACTCCGAGCCCCCTTTCTTCCGGCACCTCGTCATGGCCCCGAACGGTCTGCGGGACAGGATCCTTCTGCTCATCCGCCGGGAGGCCGACTGGGCGCGGACCGGCCAGAGCTCGGAAATCCTGGCAAAGATGAACGCGCTGGTGGACCCGGAAATCATCCGGGAACTGTATGCCGCGAGCTCCGCCGGCGTCCGGATCCACCTGAATGTCCGGGGGATCTGCTGTCTGAGGCCCGCCCTGCCGGGCGTGAGCGACCGCATCCGGGTGACCTCGATCGTCGACCGGCATCTCGAGCACAGCCGCGTGTTCGTCTTCTCCAACGGGGGGAACCCGGAGGCGTACCTCTCGAGCGCCGACTGGATGCCCAGGAACCTGGACCGGCGGGTCGAACTGATGTTCCCCGTCCTGCAGGAAGACCTGAAGAAGAAAGTCATCGGCGCCCTCGGGATCCAGCTCGGGGACAACTGCAGGGCGTGGGAGCTCGGCCCCGACGGCGCCTACGCCAGGGTCTCCCCCGACGGCCGGCCGAAAGTCCGCACGCAGGAAGCCCTCTACCGGATCTCCCTGGAGGAACTCCGACGGTCCCGTTCGATCACTCCGGGCCGGTTCACGCCGATCGAAGGGGACCGGTAGCGGCCGGTGCAATCTCCCATTGCCCCGCCGGCACGAATTTGATTATGGTACGGTTCGGGGATGCGCGCAGTCCATTCGCGAACCAAACGAGGAAACGCACTTATGGACACACGGCAGGTTGTACTGGGCGTGGATATAGGCGGCACCAACACCAAGTTCGGGCTCGTCGACCGGCAGGGGCGCTGCCTGGCCGCGGCCTCGATCGGGACCGAGTCCCACCACCCCGCGGAGCGGTTCTTCGGCCGGCTGCAGGAAGCATCCCGGCAGCTGCTCGGGAGCCTCGCCGGGGACCGCGTCCTGGCGGGGATCGGCATCGGCGCCGCCAACGCCAATTTCTACAAGGGGACCATCGAGCACCCCCCCAACCTCGACTGGGATTACGTCGACATCCGGGCCGAAGTGCGCAAGCTGAGCCCGGTGCCGGTGGCCGTGACCAACGACGCCAACGCCGCCGCGCTGGGCGAAATGCTCTTCGGCGCGGCCCAAGGGATGTCCGACTTCATCGTCATCACGCTCGGGACGGGCCTCGGGAGCGGCATCGTCGCCAACGGCGAGCTGGTCTACGGCGCCGACGGCTTCGCCGGGGAGATCGGGCACACGACCGTCTTCCCCGACGGGCGCCTCTGCGGGTGCGGGCGCCGCGGCTGCCTGGAGACCTACGCGTCGGCGACGGGGTTGTGCCGCACGGTCCACGAGCTTTTCTGCAACACCAACACGCCGAGCGAACTCCGCGGCGTCAGTTTCGAAAAGATGACTTCGAAAATGGTCTACGAATCCGCGCTCCGCGAAGACCCCATCGCCCTGGAGGCCTTCAGCGTCACGGGGCGCATCCTCGGCATGAAGCTGGCCGATTCGGTGGCGTACCTGAGCCCCGAAGCCATCATTGTCTCCGGCGGCCTGGCCGCGGCCGGGGACCTGATTCTCGAGCCGACGCGGCGGTCCCTCGAGCAGCACGTGTTCCCCATCTTCCGGGGGAAGACCCGGCTGCTCGCAACCCGCCTGGCAGGGGGGAACCCGGCGGTTCTGGGAGCCGGGGCGCTGATATGGAACGTGTTGGAGAAGGGGCCGAAAACGCCCGGAACCGGCCGGGGCGCCGGGCCGGACTTTCCAGGATCGCCCGAGGCGGCCCCCCGGCCGGACGCACTATGAACGCCAAGACCCGAACGCTCCTCGCCGTCGCCGTCCTTCTGGTCACGATCGGTTGCGACCAGGCGACGAAGGCCATAGCGAAGAGGACCCTGCCCCGGCACGAGGTCATCCGCCTGCTCGGCGACACGGTCCGGCTCGAGCCGGCGGAGAACACCGGGGCGTTCCTCAGTTTCGGGTCCGGCATACCCCCGGCGGCCCGGTACCTGGTTTTCACGATCCTCGTCGGCCTGTTTCTCGCCGGCATGCTCCTGTACGTGCTGGCATCGGGCCAGCTGACGCGCCCGCAGGTGCTGGCGATGTCGCTCGTGCTGGGAGGCGGGTTCGGGAACCTGATCGACCGCCTGTGCCACCAGGGGCGCGTCTTCGATTTCCTGAACGTGGGCATCGGGTGGCTGCGCACGGGCATCTTCAACGTCGCCGACCTGGCGATCACCTCGGGCGTCCTGTGGTTTCTTTTCCTGGCCGCCAGAGCCGGGCGCGCCCACAGCCGCCGGCGGGAGTGACCATGCACCCACTGGCCCGGAAGGCCCTTGTAACCCTGCGGAAGCTGCCCCTGCTCGTGGAGGCGAGGTTCGACAGGCATTTTTTGTCCAAAGACGTCCCCCTGTCGGACCGGATCAGCCACCAGAAATGGCAGAAGCACCTGGTGGAGCTCGGGAACCGCCCCGGGATGCGGATCCTCGAGATCGGCAGCCGCGAGGTCACGGGCAGCTCGGGCTACCGCCGCCGGTTCGACCGGGCCGACTACGTCGGCTTCGACTACTACCCCGGGGAGAACGTCGACGTCACGGGCGACGCCCACCGGCTCTCCTGCTATTTCAGCGGGGAGGCGCGCTTCGACATGGTCTTCTCCAGCGCCTGCTTCGAGCATTTCGCCATGCCCTGGGTCGTGGCCTCGGAAATCGCCAAGGTGCTCCGGGTCGGGGGCTACGTTTTCGTCGAAACCCATTTCTCCTTCTCCTCGCACGAGCGCCCGTGGCACTTCTTCCAGTTCAGCGACATGGCGCTGCGCGTGCTGTTCCCCGAGGCGGCCGGATTTGAATGCATCGAAGCCGGCATGTCCAACCCCATCGTCGGCAGGTTCTCATCGCTGGCGGACGCCTACCTGAGGAACCGCCCCGTCAACGGGCTCTACTGCCACAGCGAGTACCTCGGCCGGAAAGTCCGGGACGTCGGGGATTTCGACTGGCGTACGGCCGACGTCGCCGGCCTGGTCGGCAACTCCGAGTACCCGCCG
Source organism: uncultured Acidobacteriota bacterium (assembly GCA_964651155.1). GTDB lineage: Bacteria > Acidobacteriota > UBA6911 > UBA6911 > UBA6911 > UBA6911. Next base: position 64,098 of record CAZYXB010000014.1, read on the forward strand.
CCCCCGGGGGGCCCGGGAGGCCCGGCCGGGTGAGACCAGCGGCCGGCGACGGCCGCAGGCTCAAAAATATGGTTTTATTTGCGCCGTTTTATTGTATCTTCTACGCATCGGACGGCAGCCGGGCGCCCCGTCGCCGGGGCCTGGGCGGTTGCCATGCACCCATCAGGCTTTATTGAAACGGATTATAGGCATGTTTGAATCGGCCGGATCAGGGAACCGGGCGATTTCCACTAGGAGACAGGCACATGAATGAACCGATGCATCGATACAAATACACGAAACTGACCAAGGCCGAGGTCGACGGCAAGCTCCGGGCGACGGCGTCCGGACCCAAGTGCGCGTCCAAACTCTCGGACGCCCTCGCCGGCAAGAGCCTCAAGATCGTCACCGACGACGGGCCCGTTCTGAGCTATACCTTCAAAAGCGGCACCAAGCTCGCGCTCTCGGAGGACGGCAAGGCGGCCGTCGACGCCAGCTACGGCGCGCTCGGGCTCGAGCAGCTGATTTTCTTCTCCCACATGATCCCCAACAGTTCGAAGGGGTACAACGTCTACCTGGACACCGAAACCAACCTGGCGACCGTGTTCGAGGTATGGTTCTCCGGCGGCAAGGACAGCCAGGGCCAGGCCCTGGACGACCGCGAAGTGCAGCGCCAGATCTATTTCGGCTACGTCGCCGGGCCGTCGGGGACGACGCCCCCGGAAAAGCGCCACCACACGACCAACAGGATCGAGGGGAAGGGCATGTACTGGAAGCAGGACACCGGCATCGAAACGCTGGAGTTCTACGCCTCGATCATATCCACCAACTTCGTCGAGCTCACCCGGCACGCCGACGACCTCAGCTACTGCAGCCCGTCCGATTACGTTCTGGTCAACGACAACATGTTCCTCTACGACCGGACCGAGTGCGAATTCTCCGGCATCATGACCATGTACGCCGTGGATTTGTTCACCCAGACCCAGGTCGGCATGCGGCTCGGCTTCAACGAGAAGGACGAGCTGGAGTACTACATGTTCCGCGGAACGGGCAAAATGGTCGGGCACCTGACCTCGCTCGCGCCCTTCGACGAACACGGCCTGGTCGTCAACCTCGGCATGGGCCCCGCGCCCAAGGGGAAGCCCGCGGCCGCGGCCCCGGCCGCAGCCCCGAAAGGCCAGAGGACCGCATACCGCCCGGCAAGGTCCTTCACCAACATGACCGAGGAACAGGTCCACCAGGCGGCCGAGAAGAACACCACCACCTTCACCGGCGACCCCAACTCCCCGCAGCAACAGGCGGGCATGATGGGGGGCAACACCCTGCCCTACAGCGACCTGCTCGTGGGCAAGAAATTCACCCTGCGCTACGACTACGAAGGCCCGGTCTACGAGTACCAGGTGACCGACATCTACAACCTCCAGTGGCGCAAAGAGGGCGAGACAGCGTGGCGGAAGGAGACCTACCGGGCTTTTGAAGCCGACGAGAAGCTGGTATTTTTCGCCCACATGCTCGGCGGCTCCCGGCCGAAAGCGAGCGTGAAGATCGCCCTGGATCTCCTCAGCGGGCTCACCACCTGCATCCACTCGAAGATGGGCACGAAATACTACGGGAACGAGGTTTCCTACAGGGCCTTCTTCGGGGTGGCCGAAATGGAGGGCCTCGAAGCCCCGCAGTACGTGCGCCACGAGTTCACCGACGAGCTGGTCGGCCGCGGCTTCACGCGCACCTACTCCGACAGCATGACCTCGATGCACCTGTACACCACGCCCCATTCCTCGGCCTGGACGATCTACACGTCGAACCAGACGCTCGGGATGCAGTGGTGCGCACCGGCCCTGTACGTGAAGCTGCGCGACGGCGTCTACATCTTCGACCTGGTCGAGGAGGCCTGCAACGGCGCCGAGACCTGCATCATCGAAAACGACAAGACCATGCGCGCCAGCGGCTTCGGATTTTCCGGCGGCGCCAGGGGCGTAACCCTCGGGGTCATAGGGGCGATTGCGCGCGACCTCGGGCAATACGACGTGAAGGAATACTTCGGACCGAAAGTGAAAGGGAGAGGAGTGTAAGATGGCTATTTTCAAACCGACATCGGAATCCACCAACTGTCCGAAGCAAGACACCGGGCGCCGGTCCTTTATCCGGAAAGCGGGCGTCGCCGCCTCCGCCGCACTTGCTTCGGCTGCGGCCGGCATCGCCGGGACCGGGCGCGACAGGCACCCGGCCAAGACCGACGAAGCCCGCCAACTGGCCAACCGGATCGGGATCCTCGAAGACGCCGAGGCGGTCCGCGGGCTCTGCCGGCAGCATGCAGGGTATCTCGACCGCGGCAGGTACGAAGAAGCCGTCGGCCTGTTCGCCGACGACGGCGCGGCCGTCTACAACGGCGGCCTGTACGCCGGCAGGGAACAGGGGGTCCGGCGCCTCTACTGCGGCGCTTTCGGCCGCGGGCGCACCGGGAAATCGATGGAACCGGCCCCGGGGTTCGGCTTCGATCCCGCCGACCATCCGGAGACGGTCGAGGTGGCCTCAGACCGCACCACCGCCGTCTGCCGCTTCCCCTATTCCATGAGGGCGGGCGCACCCATGGTTTCCGACTCCTCGCTCGTGGCCCTGGCCCGCCTGCAGGGCGAAGGGATCCGCCAATGGTGGGAAGGGGGGATCCAGGAGGTGTCCTGCGTCAAGACCGGCGGCGCATGGAAGATCGGCAGGGTCGAGTACCGCCTGCTGGCCCGCGCCGACTACCGGCCCGGGCGCACCAGCGCCGAGGCGATCGACGTGCCGCCGTGCGCGCGCACGTTCCCGGCCGACCCCTCCGGGCCCGACACACTGGTGTAGGCCTGGCTGCCGGGCCGGGCCCTTGCCAAGCCCCGGGGGATACAGCGGTCCCCCCGGGGCTTTTTGTTTCCCGGCGTACGGTCAGGAAAAGATTCCCCAGAGAGACTTCACGGCGCGGCCGCATTCGTCGGCGGTGACGGACAAAACGTAGGCGATCACGGCCAGGACCGCGACGATGCAGGCGACGGCCGCAAGGTTCTTCAGGCAACCGAGGACTCTTTTGCGCCTGTATTTCTGCTTCAACCCGGTGTCCCACCCGGGATATCCCGGCCCTGCGTGCATGGGGCTCCTCCGTGTGAACGCGCTTCGGGTGCATGCGGCTGCTTCCGTTGTTCCGATCCGGGAAGGCTCCCTTCCCCCTTGATGTGCAGATGCAAACGGAGCCGCGGGCCGCCTGCGCGTCCAAATCCAAGCGGATCATGCACGGATGATACCCCGGGGCGGGGGGCGCTCCATGTCATCAATTGTAATGAATTGTCTCGAAATATCAGAAATATCTAATTACTAATATTCTAGTACCGCCGGCGTCGGCGCGCCCCGGGGAGCGCCGGCGCCGGGCGCCGGCGGGCGGCGGAAGGTCCCGGTTGTTTTCCAAACGCTTTTGTGGAACACTCTGGGCCTGGGGGCCGCCCGGCGCCCGGGGAGGATGCGAAGGATGATGCGACGGTCTCTTCTGCTGGTACTGCTGCTTCTGCCGTGTCTTGCCCCGGCGCAGATCCGCCTGCCGCAGCCCGACGGCTGGGTCGGGGATTTCGCCGGCGTCATTCCCGACGCCGACAAGAGCCGGATCGCCGCTATCGCCGCCGAACTCCAAAGCAAGACGGGGGCCGAGCTGGCCGTGGTCACCGTCGGAAGCCTCGACGGGCGGCCGGTCGAGGACTACGCGCAAGAACTGTTCCAGGCATGGGGCATCGGCAGGAGCGGGGAGGACGACGGGGTCCTGATCCTGCTGGCGCCCTCGGAGCGGCAGATCTGGATCGAGGTCGGGTACGGGCTCGAATCGGTGCTGCCCGACGGCAGGGTCGGGAGGATCCTGGACCAGTACGCGGTTCCGGCGCTCGGCCGGAACGATTTCGGCGACGGGCTCCTCGGGGGCGCGACGGCCGTCGCCTCTACGATCGCCGAAAGCGCCGGGGTCTCCCTGACCGGGCAGATGCCTCCTGCAGAGCGGCAGCCGGAGGGCACCCCGGCCGGCGGCATCGGCCTGGCCGTGATCCTCCTGTTTTTCATCCTGATGTTCGCGACGAAGGGCAGGATCCTCCCCTGGCTCCTGTATTTCCTGCTCGCGGGCGGCGGCCGCGGCGGCGGCGGAAGCGGCGGCTTCGGGGGCGGGGGCTTCGGCGGCGGCTTCGGCGGCGGCAGCCGCGGCGGCGGCTTCGGGGGTTTCGGCGGCGGCGCAAGCGGCGGCGGGGGGGCCGGGCGGAGCTTCTAGGCCCCTGCCGGGCCAATCGCATGCGGAGGCAACCATGAGTTCTCTTCCTGAGTCTTTAGAAAAGGTCACCCGGGGGTTTCAGGCGGACGTGCACGCGCTGTTTCCGGGCCACGTCACCTCCCTTACCGTCTACGGAAGCGCGGTGACGGAGGACTACGCGCCGGGGAAATCCGACATCGACCTGCTCGTCGTTCTCGACGAGCAGGGAATCGAGAACCTGCAGCCGGCCCAGAAGAAAATCTCGAAGTGGAGCCGGCGGCGCCTGCACCCCCTGCTTCTGACAGAGGCCTACATCGAGAGGTCGCTCGACAGCTTCCCGATAGAATTTCTGAACATGCAATCGGCCTACCACGTTCTGGAGGGGAAGGACGTCCTGCGGCATCTCGAGTTCGACCGCGGGGACCTGAGGCTGCAGTGTGAAGGGGAGCTCAAGGGGGACCTGCTGCACCTGCGCCAGAGGTTCATACAGACCCGGGGCAGAAAGAGGGACCTGACGGCATTGATCCGGGAATCCGTGGTCGCCTTCGCGGCGATCTTCAAAGCGCTGCTCTACCTCAAGGGCGAGCAGGTCCCGAGGGGCAACAGGGCCGCGGTCCTGGGCGCAGCCAGGGCCTACGGCCTCGACGAAGCGCTGATGGGCAGTCTGGCGGACATCGAGCGGGGCGCGAGGAAGCCGTCGCGCGCCGAGCTCGGCACGCTGGTCGAAGCCTACATCCGGCAGATCCGAGCCCTCTGCCAGCAGGTGGATGGGATGCGGCCGTAGGGCGCCGGTTGTGCTATCCTTGTCATTCGTGCCATGCGAGGGGCAAAGCCGTGAAGCATCGGTCCGGGAGCCGTGGATTCCCGGGGAGTGATTCGTTCAAGGAGGAGACTTATGAGCCGGAGTCTTAAAATCGGTTGCGTCGTCATCGGCGTTCTCGTCGTCATCGTTCTCGGCATGTACGCCTACGTCAAGAACACCTACAACGGGTTCGTGACCCTGGAGGAATCGGTCAACCAGGCCTGGGCCCAGGTGCAGAACGTCTACCAGCGGCGCTCCGACCTGATCCCCAACCTGGTGGAGACGGTCCGGGGGTACGCCGAGCACGAGCGGGACACCTTCACCCAAGTGACCGAGGCGCGGGCCAAAGCCGGGGGCCTCACCCAGATCCGGGCCGAAGACCTCACGCCGGAAACGATGCAGCAGTTCCAGCAGGCGCAGGACGGTCTGGGCCAGGCTCTGCAGCGGCTCATGGTGGTCGTCGAGCGGTATCCCGAGCTGAAGGCGAACCAGAACTTCATCAACCTGCAGGACGAACTGGCCGGCACGGAGAACAGGATCTCGGTCGAGCGCATGCGTTTCAACGAGTCGGTCCAGGCGTTCAACAGCACGGTCCGGCAGTTCCCCCAGAACATCATCGCCAACATCTTCGGCTTCGGGCAGAAGCCCTACTTCGAGGCCGACCGGGGGGCGGCGGAGGCGCCAAAGGTCCAGTTCTAGGCCGCCCCTCGGCGCCCCCGCGGAAATTTTCCAGTCCGCCGCCGCCGCGGTAGAGAGGGTGTGGTGTATAATCGCATCCGCAGCTTCGGACACATCCAACACGAGCCGCCCCGCCGGGCGAAAGGACCGATGCACATGGCATACAGAAAAGGGACGTTCCCATGGGCCTGCGCCGCACTTCTGCTCTGCGGGCTCCCGTGCGCCCTGGCAGGCCAGGACACGGAGGCGCCGGGGACGGCGCTCGAGGTTGAAGACTCGATCGTGAAGGTGTTCGCGACCATCCGACCCCCCGATTTCTCCCAGCCGTGGACGAAGCAGCCCGCCCGGGAGGTCAACGGCACGGGCTTCGTCATCGAAGGGGACCGCATCCTGACCAATGCCCATGTCGTGCTCTACGCCAACCAGGTGCAGATCCAGGGCAACCGCTCGAGCGCCCGCATAACGGCTTCGGTCGAGCATATCGCCCCCGGCATCGATCTCGCCGTGCTCAAGCCCGAAGACCCGTCCTTCTTCGCATCGCACGCGCCGCTGGTCTTATCCGACGCGCTGCCCCCGGTCAGGGATTCGGTGCTGGTCTACGGATATCCCTACGGCGGCGACAACCTTTCGATCACCAAGGGCATCGTGTCCCGGATCGATTTCGCCCCGTACAACTACGGGACCGCGGGACTGCGCGTGCAGATCGACGCCGCCATCAACCCGGGCAACAGCGGCGGACCGGCCCTGGTCGGGGACAGGGTGGTCGGGGTGGCCTTCAGCATGCTGGCGGAATCGCAGAATATCGGCTACATCATCCCCTCCGAGGAGGTGGATCTTTTCCTCTCGGACATCCGTGACGGCAGCTACGACGGCAAGGCCATCATGCTCGACATGCTGCAGACTCTGGAAAATCCCGCCCTGCGGGAGTACCTCAACCTCGACGGGGGCACCGAGGGCCTCGTCGTGCATGCGCCCTACGGCTCCGGATCGTCCTACCCGCTCCGGAAATGGGACGTCCTGTCCAGAATCGAGGACACGCCCGTGGACAACCAGGGGAACATCCTTCTCGACGATAACCTCAAGATCAGCTTCGCCTACATCGTCCAGAAAGCCGCGAAGGGCGCCACGGTGGGCCTGACCGTGGTGCGCGACGGCGGCCTAGTGGCCCTGGAGCTGCCGATCGTGCGCCGTCGGCCCATGCTGATGCCGTTTTTGATGGGGGACTATCCGCCCTACTTCATCCTGGGGCCGATCGTTTTCTCCGTGGCGTCCGAAGACCTGGTCGGCGCGCTCATGACCGGCCGCTCCGCCGCGGGGAACTCGCTCAGCCTCGCCGGCAGCCCGCTGGTCACCCGGCGCAACGACGCGCCCGCGTTCGACGGGGAGGAGCTCGTCGTCGTCCCCTGCCCGCTGTTTTCCCACCCGCTGGCCAAGGGGTACGGCCATCCGACGATGAACGTGGTCGAGAGTGTCAACGGCATCGCCATCCGGAACCTGCGCCACCTCGTCGAAGTCGTCCGGGACTCCTCCGACGAGTTCATCACCATCGAGTTTTTCGGCCGCGTCACGGAATCCCTGGTTTTCCGCCGCGCCGACATGATCCGGGGCACCGAGGACATCCTCAACGACAGCGGGATCCGGAACCTGGCCTCCCCCGACCTGCTCCCCGTCTGGAACGGGGGCGGCGGCGACGGCGAGGCCGCAGGCGGGGGTTCGGACTGATCCTGCGGCCGCAGGCACACGGACCTTTGCGCCGGGGGGGGCACCGGATGGAGCATGTGATCCGAACCACCTGGAACGGGACGGCCGTGGACCCGAGCCACTGGGTGCGCATCGGCCTGGAGCGAGACGGCGGGGGACTCGGGATCGCAATCGACGCTCCGTTGTACGCCGACCCCGCCCCGGCCGCCCCGGCAGGCCCGACCGACGGGCTGTGGGCGTTCGAGGTGGTCGAGCTGTTCGTCCTGGGCACCGGGCGCCGGTACCTTGAAGTGGAGATGGGGCCCCACGGCCACTACCTCGTGCTGCTGCTGGAGGGAAAACGCAACGTCATCGACCGGATGCTGCCGATGTCCTATACGGCCCGCATCCTCGGATCCCGCTGGCAGTGCACGGCACGGGTCCCGGCCGCCTGCCTTCCCCGAGGGGCCGATTCAGGGAACGCCTACGCCGTGCACGGGCCGCCCGGGCACAGGGCCCATCTGGCCCTGTACCCCCTGGGCGGGGCCGTCCCCGATTTTCACCGGCTCGGGGACTTCGGCCCGCTTCTGGACGGGACCGCGTGAGGGCGCCGCGCCCGGGGCCCGGGCAGGGCAATTCCGGGGAGTCTTCCGATGATCGACAGCATACAGCTTTGCATCAACCATTCCATTAAAGTCCGCAGGCTGGACCCGGAGCGTCCCTGCGTCCGCTTCAAGCCGGGGTATAACGCGCTGATCGGGCGCAACGGGTCCGGCAAGTCGACGGTCCTGAGGGCCGTGGCGTCCTGCCCGATGTGCCGGGTCTCCCGAAGCGGCGGCGCCGTCGTCAAGTACATCGGCACCGAAACGCTCAACCCCAATGCCGGCGGCGTTTTTGCCACCCGGGAGGCCATGATCCAGGGGATCCGGGCCCTGTTCATGTCCCACGGGCAGAACGTCCGGGACAGCCTCCGCAACCAGCAGGAAGGCGGCGAAACGGTCGTTCTGATCGACAGCCCGGAAACCGGCCAGGACATGGAAGGCTGCCTGGAGATCCACCGCGGGCTGCTCAGGATGGCGAAGCACCTCCAGGTGATTGTCGCGACCAACCACCTGGTGTTCATGCGCGGGGGGCACCGGATCGACCTGGGGTACCGGACCCTCCCGCGCCTGATCCGTTCCAGCAGGAAACTGGTAGACGGTTTCAGCCGCTAGGATGCCCGAGGAGGCCGCCCGCTACCGCGCGGCGATCTCATCCTGCATCGTGACTACATCCCGGTCGCCGATCCTGTACCCGAAATAGAACAGGACCGCCCCTATGGCGCAGGTCGCCGCCGGGGCGTAGATCATGATGGAACTGATCCCCCGGACGACTTCCGGCGTGGGGGTCGCATTCGCGACGAACCCGATCGCGATCAACCCCATGGTGATGACGCCGCTGCGGATCAGCAGGCCGAACTTGATCGGCAAAGTCAGCAGCGACATGGTGAACGCCTGGATGTTTTTGCCGGTCTTCCACTCCCCGTACACGACCGTGTCGGCGAACAGGGCCGTGCTCATGGCGCCCGCGAGCATGCAGAGCCCGTAGGCGATGCAGCAGATGATCGTAAATCCCCAGATGTGCTGCTGAACGAGCGCGGCCGAAAGGAAGGCCAGGGTGCCCAGAAGCAGGGAGATCCAATAGGCGTTGCGCTTGCCGATGGTGACGCCGATCCATGTGGCGGCGAACGTTCCCGCCAGCGCCGCGACGCTGATGGCCAGGATGAAGACGGACAAAAAGCCCGGACGGCCCAGGACGTATCCGAAATAGTAGAAGGCGAACGCGGTCGTGATGAAAAGACTGGTGTTGCGAAACGTTTCGGCCGTGATCAGAAGCAGCAGGGGCGGGTTTCGGAAGACGAGCCGCGCGATCTCCCCGAGGGTCTTTCGGGGCTCTCTGTCGGCCAGCTCGGCGGCCTCGTCCCCCGGCAGGTCGCCCGACACCGTGATTTTGTAGACGTAGAGGTATCCGCAAACCATCAGGATCCCGTAGACGGCGATGGCGCAGGAAAACCCGGCGATGTTGCCGGTGCGCGCGCTGAAGAAGGTGATCATGGGCAGGGCCGTCAACGAGAACAGCAGCCCGGCGGCCGACATCCCCTGGGCGCGGCTGCTCGACAGGATGGTCCGTTCGTCCGGCCGCCGGGTCAGGGTCCCGACCAGGGCGCCGGTCGCGGCGAAGACGATGTTCCACAGAAAGTGGCTGGCCAGAAATCCGACGATGATGATCGTCGCGGCGAGCGTTTCGCGGCCTATTTTGGAAAACTGCAGTAGGAACAGCAGGGCGACCAGCGGGGGGCCTACCAGGAGCCACGAGCGGTATTTCCCGCGGAAGCGCAGCGACGCCCGCTGCAGGACGACGCCGGCGGCAAGGGCGCACAGGATGTCGGCGAAACCCGTGACGTAGAGAACGACGCTGACGGTAACCAGGGTCAGCTGGGCGTAGTCGGTAAGGAACGCGGTGAAGAAGTATATCTCCATGTTGACCAGCAGGGTAAAGAACAGATCCCCGACCCCGAACGTGTACAGCAGGGACTTGTTGAGTCTTAGAGCCATAGGGCCTCCTCCTTGATAGGGTGCGCTCTGGTACCGCCGTTGCCGCCGGCGGCCGGCCGCCGGGATCTGCCCCCGCTCGGCCGCTTTCGGGCGCCGCCCGGCGGCACGCGGCCCCATTATAGATGCCCGGCGCAGACGGCGGAAAAGAAAACTGCGGCGGCGGGGATGTTTCACGGTTCCGGGGACGGGTGCGGCCCTCGGGCCGGCGGATTCCGGCGCTGATGGAAGACGCGGGAGATGAGGTAGTAGCCGACCGACAGGGTCAGGATGATCATCCCGACCGCCAACAGGGTCATCGACGGTATGTCCTTCACATCGAGGATGATGACCTTGCGGGCGATCGCGATCAGCGCGACCACCATGACGACCTCCACGTGGATCGCGTGCTCGATCAGGTAGGCCTTGATGGTTTCGAGCAGCTCCAGCCCCAGCAGGACCAGGAGGAACATCCCGAACAGGTCGAGCAGTTCGTCGATCCCGAGCAGACAGCGGGGATGGGACGCGATGTCCCGCGCCAGGAGCACCCCGAGCTCGACAGTGGCCAACGCGACGGTCAGCACCATCAGGCCGACAAGAAAAATGACGACGCCTTTTTCGAACCGGTCGAGCAGATCCAGGATTTTTTCGGTCATCGTGCGCTCCCGTAGTAAAACCAAGGACGGCCACGCCGTCCGCCCCATCCTTCCCCGCCCTATACGGCGGGGCTTATAGCGCACCGGGGCAGACAGTGCCCGATCCCGCAGGCCGGCTGCCTGCAGTCAGGCTCCGTGAGGGGCCCCTATCGGGGCATGTCTTCCGGCATGGGGGCGGCTGCCGCTGGCGCCGATGACCTCGGAAAAGGTCTCGCACCTGCCGGCGTCGAGCAGGCTCCGGCGGAAATCTGCAGCCGACGCTTGTCCCCGGACGCCCTCTCCGAACGGGATCTCCTCCCTGTTTTCGATGTGCGTCGCCTCTGGGTCGAGGGGCATCCGCGCGCAGTCCCCCTCCCGGAGCGCGTCCACGTACCGGGCCGCGCCCTTTGGCCCCGCCGGCTATTTCCAGTCGTCGATCCGGATGCCCCTGCCGAACCTGAAATCGGTCACAAACCAGGTGGTCTGGATGCCGCCGCCGGCGACCACGACCTTGACGGCGCCGGGATTGGTGAAGGGCTTCACCAGTGTTTCGGGCGGCGCCTTGAGCCATGTCGCGAAAGGTTCCAGGCCCTGGAGCGCCATCGGTGTGCTCGCGGTGGTGTTCACCCCGTTCCCCCAGAACGTGCCGGCCGCCACCTCCACGTTGCCCGACAGCCACCGCCCCAGCTCGGCCTTGGTCCCGAATCCGTGGACATCCTTGAGCAGGCCGGCCACGGTCGGGTCCATGATCACGGTGGCGGCCGAACCGTACAGGGCGCGCATGTAGTCGCGGATCAGCATGTGGGGCGGATGACGGATCTGCGCCTCGCCCACGCTCGAGATGAGGCTCCAGCCGATCCCCACGCTGACCACGCTGTCGGTGCGCGCGTACCCCGTCTCCACGCTGAGAGGCTCCCAGCCTTCGGGCAGCGCCTCCTCGTTTTCGGCAAAACACAGGTTATTGTACTGGAGGTTGCTCCCCAGGGTGGAATAGGCGCCGACGTCGAGGCGGAGGTCCCCCAGGATCTTGCCGGCGATCGTGAAGGTCCGGCCGAGAACCGCGTTGGCCTCGCTGAAGGGGCCCAGCGCGTCGGTTCCGGAATTCATGCCCAGTTCCCTTCGGGCCGGCCCGTTGACGACGATCATATTGGCCATGGAACTCGTCGAGTTGCCGAACGAGGGCGCCTGGGTCAGGATCGCCAGGATGGCGGGGAAATAGTCCGGTTTTGCGCCGGCCATCACCGCGTACACGGCCGCTTTCTCGACCGTCAGTTCCCGGGAGCCCATCCTGCTGACGACCTCCTCCGGCCCGCGGCTGGTCCCCCCGAGCATGGCCGCCACCCTCGTTTCCGTGGGGAGGACAATGGGGTTATAGTCGGTCCATTCCCTGTCCTTGAACAGGCGCATCAGGTTTTCCTCGGTATCCGGACCGAGCAGCCGGGGTTCGGGGGGCGCCTCCCCGGGCATCCCCTCCATCTGTTCCTCCTCGGTCAGGGGTTCGGTCAGCGCATCGATAATCGCCTGCATCATGGGCTTGCCGCTCAGCAGATCCTCCCCCTCGACGTAGCCGCGGTGCACGGACCTCGGCTGGCCGGCGACGGGGAACGGGAACGCGACATAGCGGATGGGCATGCCGTTGGAATACTGCAGGTCGTAATCCTTGAACTTCACGACGTTGACGCCCGAAGCTCCCACGGTCGGGACGCCGCCCTCGAGCTCCAGGTTCCTGGCAAATCGGCCGACGGCCGACACGCAGCCGTGTCAGCCGCCGATGCCGATGATCACCCCGTCGGCCTTCCTCGACAGGATCTCCTTCCGGAGCGCGGGATCGTCACCGAAGGGGCCGCCGACCGACCGTCGGAGCTCGGTCCGGACCGACGGCATGTTGCGGGAAAACCAGCCCTGCATCTCTTCGAAAACGCTGTAGGCGGCTTCGGGCCCCCCCCACTGCAGGTCGACCATGTAGAGGGTCTTCCCCTGCACGGTATCCAAACGCGGCGCGAGCGGAACCCGCTCCACCACCTTGCTCGAGATCGCCGGGTTCAGAACGGTGATCCGCCGCTCCCGGCACGATTGCTCCATGTCTCCGCACCCGGTCGACAGAAGCGCCGCCCCGAAGGCGGCGGCAGCGGCTGCGGAAAGCGCGGCCCCTGAAAACAGAATTCTCCCCTTCATAGCCACCTCCATTGCGGGCACCGAAATCATCCTATGGGCACGTAGATCGACATATAGGCCATTTCCCGGGCAGCCGCAAGAAAAAAGAGAGGGATGATCTTCAGCCGGGATTCCGTCGTGCAGGGTATCGGGCCCGGGAGGAAGTCCGGGCCGGTGCTTCCGCGGG
>CAZYXB010000015.1:0-12625 GCA_964651155.1 uncultured Acidobacteriota bacterium
CCGGGAATAATCCCGGCGGAGCACGCCGATGCCGTCCGGGGCGAAGTCGGTGGGGGGCCCGTACCCGCCCGCGCCGCCGTTGTCGAACACCAGCACGTTGCCGCCCCCGGGCAGCCCCGCGGGGATCATGTGCGTGTGGTGCGGGCCGATGATCCAGCCGAGCTTCCGGTCGTCGCCCGAGCGGTAGTGCGGGCCGGCGCGCCACACGATGCGGCCGCTGGCGTGATCGACGATCGCCAGGAGCCCGGCTTCGCGGCTGTCCAGGATGATGTTGTCCGGGTGGAAGCGGGCGTCGCCGACGTCGTGCCACCGGTTCGGGCCGAGGTAGGACGCGCAGTTCTGGTGGAACCAGTCGAACCCGCCCCCTTCGGTCCCGGTACCGGTGTCGGTGCCGGACCCGTAGCGCCGCATGGCGTCGAGCGCCGCGCGGTCGAATCCCATTTCCTCGAGGTGATCCGACGCCTTCCAGGTCCAGGTGATCCGGCCGGAGGCCATGTCGATTTCGTACATGACGTCGTCGACGAGCGGCACGGTCGGGTGGATCCTCGCGTCGCGCACGTTGCGGTGGGCCAGGGCCAGCACGGTGCCGCCGGCGACATCGGGCGGCGCGGCACCCGGCGCGTAGTACCCCACCGGGTTCCCCTTGATCTGCAGGTCGTGGTGCTGCCTGGAAATCCAGATGGTCGCATCCCCCTCGTTGGCCCTCCCCTGCTGCCACCGGTCGAAACGCCACAGCACGGTATCGGCGAAGTCCCTGAGCTGGATCTCCAGGGCATCCTGCCGCCCGTGCCGCCAGGAGGCGGTCGACGCCAGCAGGTATCCCCCGGGGTAGACCTTGTTCGGGTGGTGCAGCTTGCCCTCCCACAGGTGCACGAGGTTGCCGTTCATGTCGATGAGCAGCCCCTGGTCGGCCGAGAGGATGGTGAATCCGCTCCAGCACTTCTGGGGCTTGTAGACGGTCGTGCCCAGCGGGTAGACGGTCGGGTTCGCCTGCATGAGGATCGGGATCACCGCGCAGACGAGCAGTACGATAGAGATTTTCGGTCGTTTCATTGCCCGGCCTCCTCGTGGACGTGGGTTTCCGCTAGCCCCAATGTAGCACAGGCCCGCGGGATTTCCATCGGGGATTCCCCCGGAACGTCAAGATGTGGAGGCGGCGCGGGCCCGCATCTGCTACGATAGAAGCCGGAGGCGGGCCCGTGGGGCCCGAAGGGAGAGGGGATGAAAAAGCGCCGGCTCCGCAATCTCGGCATCCCGAAGTGCGGGGCGGCCCGACGGGCCATGGGCCCCGGCGGCGCGCCGCTCGACGGAAGACCCGGGCGGGGCCGGACCGGGCAACGGGCCCTACCGGCCCCCTGGCAAAGATGGGGGGACGACATCGACCCGGCGGCGCTCGAGCAGATGGCCGCGGCCTGCCGCCTGCCCGTCAGCGTCGCCGGGGCGCTCATGCCCGACGCCCACGTAGGATACGGCCTGCCGATCGGCGGCGTCCTGGCCACCCGCAACGCCGTCATCCCCTACGCGGTGGGAATGGACATCGCCTGCCGCATGAAGATGACGGTGCTCGATCTGCCCGTCTCCGCCATCCGGGGGGAGGAGGGGCTGCTCCGGAAGGTGCTCGAGCGGGAAACCCGCTTCGGGATCGGGGCCGAATTCAGGGACCCGAGGGACCACCCGGTCATGGAGCTGGACTGGTCGGTGAGCCCCGTCACCCACCACAACAGGGACAGGGCCCGGAGGCAGCTGGGGACAAGCGGCAGCGGGAACCATTTCGTCGAGTTCGGCACGCTGACTCTCGGCGCGGACGACCTCGGCCTCAAGGCCGGCGTCTACACGGCCCTGCTCAGCCACAGCGGCAGCCGCGGCACGGGCGGCCTCGTCGCCCGGCACTACAGCCGGCTCGCCATGAAGATGCACCCGGAGCTCCCCCGGGATCTCCTCCACCTGGCCTGGCTCGACCTTTCGGGCGACGCCGGGCGGGAATACTGGGCGGCGATGGAGCTGATGGGCCTCTACGCGGCGGCCAGCCACGAGCTGATCCACCGCGCCGTCGCCCGGGCTCTCCGGGCGGCCGTCCTTGCCGACATCGAGAACCACCACAACTACGCCTGGAGGGAGACGCACTTCGGAGGAGACCTCATTGTCCACCGCAAGGGCGCAACCCCGGCCCGGCGGGGCTCGCTCGGCATCATCCCCGGCTCCATGGCCACCCCGGGGTACGTCTGCCGGGGGAAGGGGAACGCGGCCTCGATGCACTCGGCCGCCCACGGCGCCGGGCGCGCCATGAGCCGCACGGCGACCCGGAACGCGTGCTCGTGGGACGCGGTCCGGGACCTGCTCCGCGAACGCGGCGTGGCGCTTCTCTCGGCGGGGCTCGACGAGGTGCCGGCCGGCTACAAGGACATCGAGAGGGTGATGGCGGCCCAGCGCGACCTGGTCGACATCGTCGCGCGCTTCGATCCGAAACTGGTGAAGATGGCCCCGGGCGGGGAACGGCCCGAGGACTGACGCGATCCGGGCGGCCGACGCGCCCGGGCATTCATGGATTCCGGGCATCCCCTGCCGGGAGCCCGGCACTGTCCGGGAGGGCATCATGCACGCAATCAGACATCCGGGGAGGCTGCAGGCACTGGGAGTTCTTCTTCTGGCGGCCGGGCTGGCCTGCTGCGCGGACCCGACGCCCGGCTTCGTCGACGACCCGGCGTCGCTGCTCGACGGCGACCGCAGGCAGCGCATCGAGTCGCTGCACCGGGCGCTGGAAGAAGACCTGGGGATCCGCTTCCACCTGGCGATACTGGACGAACCGGCCGAAGACCTCCCGGCGGCCGCCGTCGACCTCTACGCCCGGAAACTGCCGGGGGACAACGGCCTGCTGCTTCTGGTCGACCCCCACCGGCAGCGGGTCCGCCTCGAGGTGGGCTACGGGCTGGAAGCCGTCTACACCGACGCTTTCGTGGGCTACGTGGAACGGGAGCAGATGGCCCCCTTCTTCGCCGGGGGGCGCGTGGGCGACGGCGTCGAGGCCACCGTGGAGCTTCTGGTGGCCCGGGCCCTCCCGGAGATGGATGCCGTCGGGGCGCAGGGGCCCCCGGCGGCGCACCATAGCGGGGGCGCCGGCGCCGAGATCTCCATGCCCCCGGGCGGCGCTAACGGCGGCGCCCCCGCGGCGCCCGACGCCGGGAGGTTCCTCCCGCAGCCGACGCCGGGGGAAAGCCTCAGGATCTACGCCGAGATTCTGGCAGGGAGGGTCCGAGACCCCTCCCTGCCGATCTACACCGAGGGGACCCGGAGGTTCCTCTCCGGCTGGCTCGTCACCGATGCGCAGCAGCGGAAGGAATACGAAGGCCTCCGAAAGCACTGGGCGTCGGCCGAGGAGCGCATATCCGGCGGCAGGGCCGTCGTGCGCTTCCCCGTCGCAGAACGGGCCATGGCGCCGTACTTCTTCCGCGCCTCGGAGGCCGGCTGGCAGCTCGACCTGGAGTCGATGCACCGGCTGATCCGGTTCAACCACCTGAACCAGTGGCATTTCACGGAATCCGGCCACGAGTTCATGTTCGCCTTCGCCGACCACAGCGTCGATGCAAACGGCTACGTGCACTAGCCTTTTCCCTTGATAACCGCGGCGGAAGGCCCTATAAGTGGAGCCATCGATCCCCGCCGCCGCGGTCGTCGCCGACGGCCGGGGCGGCGCCGACGGCAGGCGGAAACCCCTATGGCGGACACCGGAAAATTCGGAACATTCGGCGGGGTATTCACCCCCTCTATCCTGACGATCCTGGGCGTGATCATGTACCTGAGGCTGCCGGCCATCGTCGGCCAGGCGGGCCTGGTCCCGACGATCGGCATCCTCCTGGTCGCCCACCTCATTTCCGTCACCACCGGGCTGAGCGTCTCCTGCATCGCCACGGACCGGCGCGTCGAGGCCGGGGGCACCTACTACATGATCTCCCGCGCCCTGGGGCTCCCGATAGGGGGGACCCTCGGCATCGCCCTTTTCGCCGGGCTGTCGTTCAGCGTCAGCCTCTACCTCATCGGGTTCGCCGAGAGCTTCCTCGGGTACTGGGACCTGGAGGTCACGAAAAGTACGATCCGCCTGGCCGGGACCGCCGTCCTGCTCGCGGTGACGGCCGTGACGCTCGTCAGCACCTCGCTGGCGATCCGGACGCAGTACTTCATCATGGCCGCCATCGGGCTGTCGCTGGTGTCGATACTTTTGGGCAGGCACGGATATGCGCCGGCCGAGCCTTTCCTGTACAACCCCTCCGGGACGGTCCCCCTGATGGTCCTGTTCGGCATCTTCTTCCCCGCCGTCACCGGCTTCGAGGCGGGCGTATCGATGTCGGGCGACCTGCGCGACCCCAAGAGGTCGATCCCCCTCGGGGCGGTTTCCGCCATCGCCGCGGGTTTGGTCGTCTACATCATCCTGGCCCTGTTCTTCTCCCACACGGTCGACCGTCGGATGCTGGCCGGGGATCCGCAGGTCCTTCTGAAGATCTCCCTGGTCCCGCAGCTGGTGATCGCCGGCATCTGGGGCGCCACGCTCTCCTCTGCGTTCGGGAGCATCCTCGGCGCACCGCGCATCCTGCAGGCGGCGGCCCAGGACAGGGTGGCGCCAAAGTTTTTCGCGAAACGATCGGGGAATCTGCAGGAGCCGCGCCGCGCGCTGATGCTCACCTTCCTCATAGCCGAAGGCGGCATCCTCGTCGGCGAGCTCGACGTCATCGCCAGGATCGTGTCGATCTTCTTCATCATGACCTACGGCTTCATAAACCTGAGCGCCGCGTTCAAAACCGCGACCAGCGCGGAATTCCGCCCGGAATTCCGGACCCCCGCCTGGGTCGGCTTCCTCGGCGCGGCGGCCTGCCTGCTGGTCATGATCCAGCTGGACCTGCCGGCGCTTTTCGCCGCGACGCTGCTGCTCGGCCTCCTTTTCCTGGCCTTCAAGCGCAGGGAGCTGACCCTCGAATCCGGCGACGCCTGGAGCGGCGTCTGGGCCAGGGTGGTCCGGGCGGGGCTCGCGCAGCTCGGCGCCGAAAAGACACGGGAGTCCAACTGGCGCCCGAACATCCTCGTGTTCAGCGGGAAACGGCTGCAGCGCAGGCACCTGGTGGAGTTCGGCAAAGCCGTCTGCGGGCGTCTCGGCCTGCTGTCGAGCTTCGAGTTCGTCCAAGGCGCGGGGGACGAAGGTCTCAGCAGAAGCGACAGCCCGCCCGGGGCCGCCGACGGGGACCGGGAGCGCGCCTTCTCTTACCGCTACCACTGCCCCGACATCTACGGGGGGATGGAGCGGGTGTCCCGGATCTACGGATTCTACGGGATCGAGCCGAACACGATCCTGATGGGCTGGAGCCGGAACCCGGAGAACCGGGCCGCCTTCAGCCGCCTGCTCGCGTCCTACCACCGCGAGGGATTCAGCGTCCTTCTCATGTACCACAATGCGGAGAAGGAGTTCGGCGCCGGCGGCACCGTCGACCTGTGGTGGGACGAGGGCACGCGCAACCCCGCCTTCGCATTCGTTCTGCTGCGGTACCTGGTCCGGACCCCCTCCTGGGACAAGGCCATGCTGCGCCTGCTGGTCATCAACCCCGACCGCTCCCGCAGGGAGCAGATCCACCGAGCCCTGGAGCGGATCCTGGAGGACTACCGCCTGGAGATGGACATCAGGATCATCGACAACCAGGACAAGGATTCGAGCGCCTGCGACATCATCCGCCGGCACAGCGCCGGGACGGACCTGACGCTCATCGGGCTGGGCGACGAGCAGATGCGCGCCCTGGATGCCGTCTTCCCGGACCTGGACGGCCTGCTGGCCGACCTGGGGACCGCCGCCGTCATCCACGGGGCCCCCGATTTCGAAAATCTCGAGGCCGGCCTGTCCGAAGCCGGCCCGCCGGCCCCAGCCCCGGAGGACGCGGACGAAGCGTCCGGACCGGGGCCCGACATCCCGGTCCCGCCGGACCCGGCCCTGGCCGGAGACATCCGCAAGGCCCTTGCCTCCGGGACCAGGGTCCTCGACCGTTTCTACGAGAAGGCGATCCGGCCCTGCTTCGACGCAAACACGGCGCAGGCCGAATCCTTCCGCGGGATCGCGGCGTCGTTCTGCGGCGCGCTGCGCAAGGCGCTGCAGTACACGGACCAGCACCGCTACGGCAAGGCGCTGCTGAAAGTCCGAAACGACTACGCCTACAACTGCCGGCGCCTGTTCGAGGAGGTCCGAAAGGAGATCGCCCCGGCCCTGAGCGCATCCCTGGATTCCGGCATCGGCATGTACATCGACTGGTTCGCCCGGTACCGCCGGAAATTCCCCCGCCGGCACCGGCTGCTGGCCCCGCCCGGCGCTTTCGCCCCCGATCCTTCCGACACGGCCTTCGGGAGCCTGTACAAGGCATGGAAACGTGCCCGTCACCGGCTCACCGGCGGGGAGATCCCCTACAGCATAGGCTACCGGCGGATCGCGGCCCACTACCTGTCCGACACGCGGAACGCCTTTCTCGCCTCCTACCTCCAGGAACTGTACGAGCACCAGGCGGCCTGCCTTTCCAGGCTGAAATCCTTAATTTTCCAGCTGATGGACGCCACCGAAGGGATCCGGGACAGGCAGGGTGTCGCCGAGGCCGACGTGCGCCGCATCCAGGACGGCATCGCGAAGGAGGCCGACGACTGCATCGCAGAGCTGGGCCGGGCCGCCGCGGATTTCCTGGAAAGGCTGCACCGGGAATTCCGGGAGAATCTGGCCGGCATGGCCCGGCAGCTCGCGGCGCCCCCCGTGGGGCGCCTCCCCGGCGCCGGCCGGCGCCCGGGGAAGGAGTTCGCCGCCTACGAGGACCTGAACCGGAAGTTCCCCGAACAGTGGACGGCGCGGATTGGGGGGATCGCGAACAAGATCCTTCTGGACATCCTTGTCGCCGCGCTCCGCGGCCGGGCCGAGGACCGCGTGGAGGATTTCCGGCTCCAGGTCGCGCAGCAGGTCGATTCGGGCCTCACCCACCCGGTCCGGAAGCTGGAGGCGGAACTCGGGTCCATGCTCGAAACAGGGGCGCACGATCCCGAACAGCTCCGGTGCGAGGCCGACACCGCCCTGGACCTCGAGGGCGGCATACGGGAATTCCGGGACCAGATCGTCGGGCTGGCGCGCACCCTCCCCGAGGAACTCCCGGCCGGCGGCGACGGGGGGAAGGCCCCCACCCCCGCCGCGCGGCTCGTGGAACGTATGCTGGAATCGAGGCTGGTCGCCCCCGTCGAGGAGTTCCTCGCCACAGGAAGTCAGACCCTGCGCGAGACGGCCTACCGGGTCACCGACCTCGTCAACCTGGCGCGCTTCAGCCTCAAGAACATCGGGGAGGGAACCCCGGACCCTCAGACGGCCGGAAAGGGGATTCTGGAAAAAACGCTCGACAGCGTCGCCCAGGAGCGGGCGGGGATCGAAGCGTACAAGGCCTCCCTCAAGGACGAAACGGCGAGGCTGCTGGCGGACGCCTTCGACCCGCTGTCTCCCGAGAAGATCGAAAAAAGCTCGGCGGAGCTGTCCGAGATGCTGCGCGGATACGCCGGGCAGAAGGTGCTGTCGGCCGTCGGGCAGTGGAAGTCCCGCGCGGTCCGGCTGCTCGAACGAGGCATCATCCGGATCCTCTACTCCCGCAGCGAGGGGCTGCTGCTGGCCCGGAGGCTCCAGGACCGGGAGACGGCCTCCGACGGCGCGGCCGGGGTCATCCGCCTGGTCGGGGCCGTCTCCCCCGATCCCGGAACGCTCGAGGCGGTTCCGCGCTTCTACTACAACCTCTTCAGCAGCCGGTCGAGCATCGGGACGGAATTCTTCATCGAACGGCCCGACGACGAGGCGGCGCTCGGCCGGGCCCTGGGCCACTACGCCGGCGGGCACCGGGGCGGGATCCTCGTCCTCGGCGAGCGGAACGCCGGGAAGACGGCCTTCTGCATCCAGGCCGTCCCGAAGCTTCTGCCCAAAAGCGACGTCGTGCACCTGTTCGCCCCGGACGAAGGCACCGCACAGGTCGAGGACCTGGCGCGGGCCCTGGCCAAGGCGACCGGGCGCGCGGGGGCGCCCGAGGAGATCGTCGGCGGGCTGCCGCACGGCACGGTGCTGGTCGTCCACGACCTGGAACTGTGGTTCGAGCAGCGCCGGGGAGGGACCGCCGTCATCCGGGCCCTGGCCCGGATGATCGACGGCGCGGGCGACCGGGTTTGTTTCATCGTCAACTCCAACCCGCATTCCTTCGCCCGGATCGACGCGATCGAGCCGATCGGGCAGAGATTCATCGCTACGATCCATCTCGCTCCCTTCAGCACCGAGGAGCTGAAGGAACTGATCCTGCAGAGGCACCATTCGAGCGGGCTGCAGTTCCGATGGAAGGGGAGGCCGGAGAAGAAGCTGTCCGCGTTGAGGATCGCCGCGCTGTTCGATGCGTATTTCAACTTTTCACGGGGCAACCCCGGAGTGGCGCTCCAGGCCTGGATCCGGAACATCGAGCGGGCCGGCGGCAGCGTCCTGGACATCCGGGCCCCGGAGGTCCCCGACCTCGCAGCCCTCAGGAGGCTCGACGCGGACGTCCTGGTGACGCTGGGCGTCTGCGCGCTGCACAAAAGGCTCGACGCGGACCGCCTCGGCCGCATCACGGGCCTGGAGCGGCCGGTTTTGGAAACGCTGCTTCGGTCGGCGCGGCGATACGGCCTGATCGAGGAGCGCTCCCGGGGGGTCTGCACCCTGAACACGTTCCTCGAGCCGTTCATCATCCAGGTTTTGATCGAGAAACGGATCCTATGAACCTACTCCTTGCACTGGCTGCGGGCACCCTGCTCTGGGCCGCTCTGGCGGCCGGCCGGAAAGCCGTCGATGCGACGGCGCACCACAGCGCCGTCCTCGGGCGGCTGCAGCGCTACGTGCCCCTCATCCGGGTCGTCGCCTGGTATCTTTTCGGGTTCTGGCTGCTCCGGCGGTGGGGGGCGGGCCGCCCGCTCCTCCCGGCCCTGCTGCTGCTCTACCTGGCCGTCCCGGCCCTGGGCGTCGCCTGGTACGTGCTGCGGGATGTCCTGGCCTGGGCGGTGACCTCGGGCCGGGGGCAGCTCCGGCTGCATCACCGCATCCAGTGCGGGGGCGTCTCCGGGACGATCGTCGCGAAGAGGGTCACCCACATCGTCGTCCAGACCGACCCGGGGGAGACGGCCCGCATCCCCTATACGCGCCTGAGCGGGGAGATCGTCCGCGAGCGGTCCGAGGATGCGGGGTCGGACCGCTACAGCATACGGATCCGCCCGGGGAAGCCGGGGGCCCCCGAGGATCTCCGGGAGGCGCTCGCCCGCGACCTTGCAGCTATCCCGTGGGCATGCCCGCAGCCGGCGCCGGTCGTCGAACTCAAGGAACGGTCCGGAGACGATTGCGAGTTCGAGGTCCGCTTCCGCAGCCTCGACCGGCGGCACGCGGCACGCGTCGAGCGCGTCCTCAGGGAAATCCACGAAGGGAACTGAAGAAGGTAGTGCATGGCAATGGAGCAGGCGGTCCTCGGTTTGTTCCAGCGGGCGGGCGCCCTTGTATGGGGCACGCCCATGATCGTTCTGCTGGTGGGAACCGGGGTCTTCCTGACGGTCCGGCTTCAGGGGCTGCAGTTCCGCGGGCTGCTTTGCTCCCTGCGGCTGGCCCTGATCCGCCGCAGGGAGGCGGGGGACGCCCAGGGGGACATCACCCATTTCCAGTCCCTGATGACGGCGCTGTCGGCCACGGTCGGGACGGGCAACATCGCCGGCGTGGCGATCGCCATCGCGACCCGCGGCCCTGTTCGCCTCGGTGGCCGCGTTCGGGATCGGCAACATGGTCCAGTCCAAATCCGTCGCCGAGGCCGTAGAGGCCTCCTTCGGCATCGATCCCGGGATCACGGGCCTGTTCCTGGCGGCCGTCACCGGATGCGTCATCCTGGGCGGGATCCGGTCGATCGGCCGGGTCACGTCGGTGCTGGTTCCGGTCATGATCCTGTTCTACATCCTCGCCTCGCTCGTGGTGCTCGCGCTGAACATCCGGGCGGTGCCCGAGGCTCTCGGCCTGGTGTTCGGGCATGCCTTCTCGCCGACGGCGGCCTCGGGGGGATTCCTCGGCGCCCTGATCAAGGACACCGTCCGGCTGGGCGTCTCCAGGGGCGTCTTCTCGAACGAATCCGGGCTGGGGAGCGCGCCGATCGCCGCGGCCGCGGCGCAGACCTCGAACCCGGTGACCCAGGCCCTTGTGTCGATGACCCAGACGTTTATCGACACCATCGTCGTCTGCTCCCTGACCGGGCTCGTCATCCTTTCGACCGGGGCCTGGCGGAGCGGCACAACCGGCGCGGAGCTGACCACGATCGCGTTCAACCACGGCCTGCCCGGCAACGCCGGCGGGATCATCGTCGCCGTCGGCCTGATCCTGTTCGCCTATTCGACCATGCTCGGGTGGAGCTATTACGGCGAGAAGGCCCTGGAGTACCTGCTGGGGGAAACGTGCGTCCGGCCCTACCGGGTCGCGTTCTGCATCGCCATATTCGTCGGCGCCTACACCCGGCTGGAACTGGTATGGGCGGTCGCCGACGTGTTCAACGGCCTGATGGCGCTGCCGAACCTGGTTGCGCTGCTGGCACTGTCCGGGGTGGTCGTCGCCGAAACAAACCGGTATTATACGGCTATCCGGGCGTAAACGGCGTCCCGGGCCTTCCCGGGGGGGCCGGGGCGTAAACCCGCAGGGTGAAAGACGCAGGGCATCATGACCGCGATTCTGGGCATCTCCGCCTTCTACCATGACTCGGCCGCCGCTGTGGTCGTCGACGGGCGGATTGCCGCGGCGGCCCAGGAGGAACGCTTCACCCGGGTCAAGCACGACGACGGGTTCCCGGTTCATGCCATCGACTACTGCCTGCGGGCATCCGGGCTCGACGCCGGCGGGATCGACTACGTGTGCTTCTACGACAAGCCGCTGCTGAAATTCGAGCGGCTGCTGGAGACCTACCTGGCGTTCGCCCCGGCGGGCTTTCGCTCCTTCCGCCTCGCGATGCCCGTCTGGCTCGCGAAGAAGCTCCACCTGCGGCGAGAAATACGCCGGGGCCTGGCCGGGAAATACCGCAGGCGCGTCGTCTTCACCGAGCACCATGAATCCCATGCCGCCAGCGCGTTCTTCCCCTCGCCGTTCGAGGAGGCCGCCATCCTGACGCTCGACGGGGTCGGGGAGTGGGCCACGGCCAGCCTCGGTCGCGGCCGGGGCGGCCGGATCGAGCTGTTCGGGGAACTCCGGTTCCCGCACTCGCTCGGCCTGCTCTACTCGGCCTTCACCTATTTCTGCGGCTTCAGGGTCAATTCGGGCGAATACAAGCTGATGGGTCTTGCCCCCTACGGCGAGCCCGTGTATGCCGCGAGGATCCTCGGCAGGCTCGTCGACCTGAAGGACGACGGGTCCTTCCGCCTCGACCTGTCCTATTTCCGGTACTGCCAGGGGCTGGTGATGACCTCGCCCAAATTCGACCGGCTGTTCGGCGGCCCGCCGCTGGCGCCCGGCACACCCCCCTCCCGGCGTGAAATGGACCTGGCCGCCTCGGTCCAGCAGGTCACCGAGGAGATCGTCCTCCGGGCGGTGCGCCACCTCTACGCCCGGACCGGGATGCGGAACCTGTGCCTGGCCGGGGGCGTTGCCCTCAACTGCGTGGCTAACGGGCGCATCCTGAAGGAGGGGCCTTTCGAAAGGATTTGGATCCAGCCGGCGGCCGGAGACGCCGGAGGCGCCCTGGGGACGGCGCTCTTCACCTGGCACCAGCTCCTGGGGAACGCGCGCACCCCCGCCGCCGGGGACCTGCAGCGCGGGTCGCTGCTCGGCCCGGCTTTTTCCGACGACGCCATCCGCGCGCTGCTCGACGCCGCGGGGGCCCGGTACCGCTACTGCGCCCGCTGGGAGGACGTCTGCGGGCGTACGGCCGACCTCATCGCCGCGCAGAAGGTCGTCGGCTGGTTCCAGGGGCGCATGGAATTCGGCCCCAGGGCCCTGGGCGGGCGCAGCATCCTCGGAGACGCGCGCAGCCCCCTGATGCAGTCGGTGATGAATCGCAAGATCAAGTTCCGCGAATCGTTCCGGCCGTTCGCGCCGGTTGTCCTGCGGGACAGGGCGCGCGAGTTTTTCGATCTCGAACCGGGGCAGGAGAGCCCGTACATGCTCCTGGTCGCCCCCGTGGCAGAGCGGCAGCGCACGGCGCCGCCGCTGGCCCCCCTCGAGGGCATGGAGAAGCTCAAAGCCGTGCGCAGCTCCATTCCCGCCGTGACGCACGTCGACTGCTCCGCCCGCATCCAGACGGTCGACCCCGAGCGGCACGGCAGGCTCTTCGGATTGCTGGAGGCGTTCGAGGCCAAAACCGGCTGCCCGGTCCTGATCAACACGAGTTTCAACGTCCGGGGGGAACCCATCGTCTGCCGTCCGGAGGAGGCCTACCGCTGCTTCATGGCCACGGGCATGGACGCCCTCGTCATGGGCAACTGCATCCTGCTCAAGGAGGAGCAGCCGGATCGCGGCGGGGACTGGGCCGAAGGGTACCTCGGGCGGTTCGAACCGGACTAGGCCTCAGTGCTGTCGCACAGAGGGGCCTCAGTGCTGTCGCACAGAGGGGCCCGA
>CAZYXB010000015.1:12725-75118 GCA_964651155.1 uncultured Acidobacteriota bacterium
GGCCTCAGTGCTGTCGCACAGAGGGGCCTCAGTGCTGTCGCACAGAGGGGCCCGAGTGCTGTCGCACAGAGGGCCCCGGGCGCCGGCGCACGGAGAAAGAGGATCCATACCATGATGATGCCGGTAGAACGTCACCCGTCCCGCACCCAGCTCCTGGTATTCGGGCTCCTGTGGCTTTTTTTCTTCGGCGCCTGGGGAACGGTATTCTGGGCAGAGGGCGGCGCGGGCTGGAAACCCGTCGCATTCTGGTCGCTGGCGCTCGTCGTGCCCGCAGCCGGCGGTGTCCGTCCGGGGCTTTTGCGGGTGGTCTATGTGGCGGCCGCCACCCTGACCCTGCCGTTGGGGATGCTTCTTTCCTGGATCATCCTGATGGTGATATATTACCTGGTTCTGACGCCCATCGGGCTTGTGCTGCGCCTGGCGGGGTACGACCCGATGCGGCGCCGCTTCGATCCCGGCGCGTCCACCTACTGGGCGGCGCGGGAGCCGGCGGCGGAGGACGACCGATACTTCAAGCAGTTCTGATCGGCATCTGCGGGCCGATGCCGGCCCCCGGCCGGATGCCGATCCAGGAGGGAAGGGGACCCATGAAACCCGGCAGGACGAACCGCACCGACACGCGCCGCAGCCGCGGCGGCTTCGAGGAGCTGGCGCGGGAGAAGTCCCCCAATCTGGCGGCCGAATTCCTGGACTTTCTCCTGCACAACAAGAAATGGTGGCTGGCCCCGATCATCGCCTTTCTCCTGCTGCTCGGCCTCGTCGCCGTACTGGGCGGCACGGGAGCGGCCCCGTTCATCTACACCCTGTTTTAGGCGGGCGCAACCGCGTGCGGCCTAGACCGGGCGGCAACAGCCGCTCATTCCGTATTGTTTCCGTGGAACCGCCCGTCCGCATGGCGCCGGTCCACGCCGGGGGTATCGAACCACCCGGCCCGCGATCCCGGGAATGCGTCGAATTCGGGATTGTACGGTTTGATGTCGAGCAGGGGAGACCCGTCGAGCATGTCGACGTCGGCGACGTAGAGCACCGCCCCCTCCCTGCCGATGAGCCGCACGATGGACAGGCCGATCGGGTTCGGCCTCGTCGGGGACCGCGTCGCGAACAGCCCGTGCTCCCGGGTGTCCCGGTAGGGGATCACCTTCGGCTTGAAGGGGCCGACCCGGTCCATCCAGTAGATCAGCCAGATGCGGTCGAATCCCTCGATGTCGTCCAGGGCCGCAACGAACGGGTCCCGCACCAGGACCCGCCCTTCGGCCCCCTGGCTGTAGGCGGACTGGATGGGCGTCCCGCTCGGCTCCGTAAAGGGCGTCTCGATGACGCCCACCGTCTGAATCCTGATTGCTGCGTCGGCCGTTTGCATCATTCCTGCCTCCGGACGCCGTCGATCTCGAGCGCCTTGATTTTTCTGTAGAGCGTGCTCGGGTTGATCCCGAGCTGGCGGGCCGCCTTGCTGCGGCTCCCCTTGTGGCGCCGCAGTGCCTCACCGATGAGCAGCTTCTCCATGGAACGCAGCGACATCGGGCCGCTGCCGCCGTACCCCGCCGCGCCCGAGGGCCGGAGTTCCGCGGGGAGATGGTGCGGCTCGATCAGGCGCCCCCGGCAGAGGACAAAAGCCTGCTCGATGATGTTCTCCAGCTCACGCACATTGCCGGGGTAGTCGTAGTCCATCAACTGGGCCATGACTTCCCCGGAGACGCCCTCGATCTCCTTCCCCTGGAGCCCGTTGAACTTGGAGACCAGATGATCGACGAGCAGGGGGATGTCCTCCCGGCGCTGGCTGAGCCCGGGCAGCTTCAGGCTGATGACGCGGATACGGTAATACAGGTCTTCCCGGAAAATGCCCTCCCGCACCAGCTTGTTCAGATCCTGGTTGGTCGCGGCGACCACCCGGACATCGGTTTTCAACGGCGCCACCGATCCCAGGGGCTCGATCACACGCTCCTGCAGCACGCGCAGGAGCCGTATCTGCATGGCCTGCGAAACGTCCCCGATCTCATCGAGAAATATCGTCCCCCCGTTGGCCAGGGCGAACCGCCCCGGCTTGTCCCGGCGCGCGTCGGTGAAGGCCCCGGCTTTGTGGCCGAACAGTTCGCTCTCGAGCAGCGTGTCGGGCAGGGCGGCGCAGTTGACCGCGATGAAGGGTTTGTCCTTCCGCGGCGACAGGCTGTGGATCGCCCGGGCGAAAAGCTCCTTCCCCGTACCGCTGGCGCCCTCGATCAGCACCGTGCTGGAGCTGGCGGCAATCTGCGGCAGGATCTCGAAAAGCTTCATCATGGCGGGGCTCCGGCCCACGATGTCCTCGAACGTGTACCGGGCCTGGAGCTCCTTCTGGAGCTTCTCGATGGGGCTCAGGTCCTGGAACGTCTCCACCCCCCCGACCGGCCGCCCGGCGGGGTCCTTGAGCAGGGCGGTGGATATCCGGATCGGGATGCGCTCCCCCTTCTGGTTGATGATGTGCGCCGTGGCGTTCAGTATCGGCCGGCCGCTCGACAGGGTGCGCCTCAGGGCGCAGGCGTTTTCGCAGATGCTGGCCCGGAAAACGTCGCAGCACCGGCTGCCCAGGGCCTCTTCCCTGCGCACCTGGGTGATCTTCTCCGCGGCCCGGTTGAACGACGTGATCCTCCAGTCCAGATCCACGGTGAAGACGCCCTCGTTGATCGAATCCAGTATTGTCTGTTCCCTTCCACCCGGTTGTTCCACGCCTGCGGCCTCCCGTCGTGATTGCATATTGCAATATGATTTACAATATACCTTGCATTATGCAACAGGGCAATCCATTTCCGGGGAAGCGGGCCGGACGGGCGCGATCCGGGGCGTCAGCCGTCGAGCCGGAAGGAGAGCTTGCGCACCGCGGACCCGAACTTGCGCGTGCCGCCGCCCTCGCTCACGATCCGGAGAATGCGGCCGGCATCGACGACCTGGAGGCCCGAAAGCATCGTGACGCCCCGGCCCCTGAAGACTTCCGGGGCGAAAGGGGTCGAGGGCCCGAGCAGCGCGATTTCCCTTGCATCGGCGCAGAGGTCGAGCAGGCCGTCGATCGTGTGGTTCAGCAGGGCCGTCGCCGTCATGACGACGACCTGGCAGCCGGGGAGAAGATCCCGGGCGGAGGATTCCGGCAGAATCCCGTGCGCCCGGTCCGGATTCCGCTCGAATATGTGCAGGGCCCGCGCCCGCTCTTTGAGCGGCCGCACCAGCGGCCCGAAATAGCCGATCATCCCGACGGTGTCGTTCCTGCCGACGGCCAGTAGCTCCGAAATGTCCGCGGCGGCGGCCGCCGCCGGCCAGTCGAGCAGCGCGTTGATCGTGGCCAGACCGACGGCGCAGGCCGTCGCGTCCTTCATCCGTATCCAGGAGATCAGTTCCGCGGCGGGGCGCCCGGCCAGGCGCCCGGCCTCGGCCACCACAGAGCAGGTCTCGTAGGGTTGTTCATGAAGCGTGTAGGCCAGCCCGCAGCGCCCGTCGGAAAGCACCGCCGCGGTATAGCCGAGGCCGATGCGGATATCGGCCACCATCAGGCCGGTGTCCAGACCGGCCGCGTGCTCCCTGAGTGCATCCACCAGCATCGAACGTATCCTCCCGTGATTGCGTCATCCGGCAGACCCTATGATGCACGCGTCGTGCCCCCGGGGACAATAGTGTATTCCATCGGGCGGGCACATTGCGTATAATAATGGTTTGGCCTCGCGGCCCTGGGTGTTTACAGATCGCGCATACTGAGGAGAGCGTCATGAAGGTTGGATTTGCAATTGAGGTGAATCAGGGGCTGGAAAGCGCCGTCTACGACCATTTCGGGTCGGCGCCGGAATTTCTCATCGTGGACATCGATACGATGCAGGTCCAGGACGTGACCAACCCGGACACGGAACACGCCCACGGCAACTGCAACCCGATGGGGAAACTCGGGGGGAACCGCATCGACGCGCTGGTGGTCGGCGGCATCGGGTCCGGGGCCATCATGCGTCTGAACGCCATGGGGATCAAGGTCTACCGGGCCGGCGCGGTCAAGGTCGAGGACAACATCGGCCTCCTGAGGGAAAACGGGCTTCAAGAGCTCTCCACGAGCGACTCCTGCAGCGGCCACCAGGGCCAGTGCGGGCACAACTAGCGCCCCGGGCGCAGATCCCGGGACGCTCCCGGCCTTCTTGGGACAAAACAGCCCGCAAACGCCATGTTTATCCGTCCGGCGCAGGGACCGGGGCCCGGCGCTGCACCCCGGCCCGGGCGGGCGCCCGTCCCGGCAGCGCAACGAAACGTTCTATGGGGAGTAGGTTTCATGGTCACACCGCCGGATGAAGAAACCGCCGGGCAGGCCCAGTATTCCGGCCCGGTCCTTTTTTACAACGACACCGTCATCGATCATTTCACGAACCCGCGCAACGTGGGCGAGCTGCCCGAGGACGAAACGGACGGGTACGGGCTTGTGGGAGACCCCGCCTGCGGGGATCAGATGAAGCTCTGGGTCTCCATCCGCTTTGGAAGGATCGAGAAGATCGCGTTCAAATCCTACGGCTGCCCGGGAGCCATCGCAACCAGCAGCATGCTGACGGACCTGGCCAAGGGGAAGACCGTCGCCGAAGCCGGGCGCATCACCGACGACGACGTCGTCGAAGCGCTCGGGGGCATCCCCGAAAGGAAAAAACACTGCTCGCTTCTCGGCGTGCTCGCCCTGAAGGCGGCCCTGGAGGACTGGGCGCGGCGCCGGGGCGCCGGGGAGGGGGCTCCGGCGTGATCTACCTCGACCACAACGCCACGACCCCGCTCGACCGGCGCGTGCTCGAGGCGATGATGCCCTACCTCGAAAACGGCTGGGGCAACCCGTCGAGCCCCTACCGTTTCGGCAACCGGAGCAGGGGGGCCGTCGAACGGGCGCGGGGCCGGATCGCCGAATGCGCCGGATGCGCTCCGGAGGAGATCGTCTTCACCTCCTGCGGGACCGAATCGGACAACCTCGCCCTGCGAGGGGTCGCCCTCGCCCTCAGGCCGAAAGGGAACCACATCGTCACGACCGCCATCGAGCACCACGCGGTCCTGGCCACCTGCCGGGCCCTGGAAGCGGAAGGGTTCCGGGTGACCCGCCTGCCGGTCGACGCCGACGGCATCGTCGACCTCGGCCGACTGGAGCGGGCCCTGTCTCCGGGAACCATCCTGATCTCGGTCATGCATGCCAACAACGAGACGGGCGTGATCGAGCCGGTCGGGGAGATCGCCCGCCTGGCCCGGGAGCGGGGCATCTGCCTGCACACGGATGCGGTCCAGACCGCGGGGAAGCTGCCGCAGCCGATCGGCGCGCTCGGGGCCGATCTGGTCTCGTTCTCCGGGCACAAGATCTACGGGCCCAAGGGATCCGGCGGGCTGTTCATCCGGAGAAACACGCCCCTGCGGCCCGTCCTCACCGGGGGGCTGCAGGAAAACGGATTCCGGGCGGGCACGGAAAACGTCGCCGCCATCGTCGGGCTGGCCGAGGCCTACGTCCTGGCCGCCGAGAAGGCGCGGGAGGAGTCCGGGCGGCTGCGGGGGCTCCGGGACCGGCTCGAGGCCGGGGTCCTCTCCTCGATCCCGAAGGCGACGGTCAACGGGGCGGCGGCCGGGCGCATCCCGAACACCACGAACATCAGCTTCGAGTCCGTCGACGGGGAATCCGTCGTCCTCGGCCTCGATCTCGAGGGGATCTGCATCTCCACCGGATCCGCCTGCTCGACGGGCGAACCGGAGCCGTCGCACGTGCTCACCGCCATGGGGCTCTCCCCGAAGCAGGCGCAGGGATCCGTCCGGATCTCGCTCGGGAAATCCACTCGGGAGCAGGACGTCGACGCCGCGGTGGAGGCCCTGGCCCGCACGGTCGTGAGGCTGCGATCCATTTCCTCGGTCTGACCCGCCATTCCCGCCGCCGGGTCCCTAGTCGAGCCCCCAGCTCTTGAACAGATCCTTGTAGAAGTCGGGCCGTTCGAAATCGGTCTGCATGAACATGGAATGTTCCCGGTAGGAGAACATCCCGTGCTCGTTCTGCCGCACGGCCGCCATCAGGGCGGGCATTTTCTCCCGCGGCGCGGAGAACATCATGTCCCCCTCCTCGGTGAGCGCGCGCTGGTATTCGCCGGGATCGGGCACGACGACATAGTATTTCCCGGTCTGGATCGGGTTGACGACGGCCCAGCCGCACGACGGCGGGAAGAAATGGCCCGCCACCGTCGGGACGTCCGCTACGGGCAGCGCCAGCAGCAGGGACCGCAGTTTCGCCGTGTTCAGGTAGAGGATGACCACGTCGGGCATGAAATTGGCCGTCTTCAGGGGCGCCGAAACGATGCCCGCGTACTTGCCCCGCTCGAAACAGTCGTACGGGTGCGTCCACTGCGCGATCGATTCCGGACGGTCGGCGAACCCGTAGGCCATCGGTGCCGTCGGGCACCACTGGTCCCGCAGAAACATGGCGACGGCGGTCCCTTCGCGCCGCGACATGGCGAACGCCTGGCACTGCGCGAGGTGGCACCCCCGGTCCTTCTCGGGCCGGACGGCCCCCGGGGGGACGTCCGATTCCTTCTCGAGCATCTTCACCGCGATCGGGAAGGACCGCATCAGAAGCACCCGCTCCAGGTCCTCGCCGTACTGATTGAATTCCTCCAGTTCCGTCATCACGCTCCCCTCCTGTCTGCCGGATGCGCCGCGGGCATCCGCCGGCCTGCCAAACTGCGCCGCGGCCCCGATCATGGCCGTCCCCAGCCCCATTCCGATAGCCTCACGCCGGGATAGTTTCGTTGTCATAGGGCAACCCTCCTTGAGCTCATGGTATCACCGATCCGCCGGGATGCGTCAACATTCCCCGATGCTCTGCGCGGGCACGGGCGCCCGCACCCCCGTCTGCAAGCAAGACCTTTGCCACAGGATCCGCCCCGGCCGGACTTCGCCGGGTGCGCACGGGCCGAAATCCCTTGACACCCCCGGCGGCCATCCCATAGGCTCGAATTCCAGGCTGGAAAGGAAGGCCCCATGAAAAAGATCCGTTTGCTGCCCCTGATCGCCCTGATCGCGGCCTGTTCCGCCGGGCAGGCCGCCGCGCAGCAGGCCGCGCAGGAGGCCCGTCGCTCGGCCGCAACCGCGGCGCCCGACCACGTCGTCCTTAGCTGGACCGGGGACCCGGCGACATCCATGACCGTCACCTGGAGGACGGACACAACGGTCGGGGCCGGGGTCGTCCAGTACCACCTTGCGCCCATCGGCGGTGCCGCCCTCGAGGCCGAAGCCGCCGCACGGGAGTTCGAGTCGGACCTGGGGCCTTCGCGCATCTTCTCCGCGACCATGACGGGCCTGTCCCCCGGCACGGCCTACGTCTACCGGGTGGGGGACGGCACGCGCTGGAGCGCGTGGCGCCCCTTCCGGACGGCCGACCCGCAGGCGGCCGCGTTCAAGTTCCTGGTCTTCGGCGACAGCCAGAGCCCCGTCCGGGGCGACGACCCCTACGGCTTGTGGCGGAAGACGCTGCACGGCGCCTTCGGGGCGCACCCGGACGCCGCGTTCACCGTCCACGTCGGCGATCTGGTCGATTACGGGCAGAGCGAGGAGCACTGGAATGCCTGGTTCGCCGCCTCCGGGGGCGTCGTCGACACCCTGCCGGCCATGGTGATGACCGGGAACCACGAATCCTACGGGATGATGCGCATCGGCCGGCCCGAGTTCTTCACGCGGCAGTTTTCCCTTCCGCCTAACGGCCCAGCCACGCTGGCGAACCAGGCGTACTCGTTCGACTACGGGCCCGTGCACATCGTCGTGCTCGACAGCCAGGGGGCCGAGCAGAGGAAGTACGGCGACATCCTCTCCATCGAGCAGTCCTGGCTCGCCTCGGACCTGCACCGAAGCGATGCCGCATGGAACCTCGCGTTCTTCCACCGGTCCCCCTACGGCGTCAAGCCCGACCGGGACGAATCCGAGGTCCGCGAAGCCTTCTGCCCGATCCTGGAAAGGTACGGCGTCCGCCTGGTCTTCACCGCCCACGATCACGGCGTCAAGCGTACCGTCCCGCTGCGTGACGGCTCGCCCGTCGACGACCCCCTCCGGGGGACCACCTACTACATCACGGGGCGCAGCGGGGCGAAAACCTACGACGACATAGAGCCGATGCAGCACAGCGCCTACTTCTACGACCCGTCCGAGCTGCCCAACTACCTCGTCGTGGAAGGGACGGACCGGAAGATCACCGTCACCGCCTACCTGCAGGACGGGACGGTCCTGGACGCCTATTCCATCGAGAAGCCCGACGGCGGCCCGACGGCGGGCTCGCCGCCGGCTGGCTTCTAAGGGAACTCCCCGCACGGATCGCCGACCGCCCGCCCTAAGGCATCCAGGGCCCTGTCCCAGGTGAAACGGCCGATGGAGCGGATCCCCGCCGCCGGGGGGCACGTCGATCCCGAAGGCCTGGAAATCGATGCCCTTCGGGATGTACCCGGCGCGTTCCCCGATCTCCTGTGCGAACTCCTGCAGATGCCTGGAGACAACGACGGCGCAAAACGGCAGGCGCCAGGCGGCCGGGATGCGCTCCCGGGGCATGCCGAACAGCTCCAGAACCCGGATGAGGCAGAGGGGTTTCCCGGCCGACGGCGGGTACTCGGCCGTGGACCAGCCGGTGGCGGCCACGACATCGCCCTCCGGGACGTGGCGCACTTTCGGCGAAGGAACCCACAGCGCGCGCACCCGGGGATCGAGGGCGACCGCAGCGGTCCGGCCGGCAGCTGCGGTCGAGGCGTCGGAAGAAATAGCGCAGCGCCCTCTCGGGGCTCTGGTGCACGGGGGTGCCCGTGCGGGGGCGCGCGGGGCGTGGCACAGGTCCCTGTTCGCCACGCCGCCGGGCGTCAGTTTTCACATCGGGGTTTTTCGCAGCGGGCCGTTCGCCCGCAGCAGGTTGTCCCGGTCGTTTCAAGGGAGCATCCCCCGCCGCGCGCCGCCGCGCCGCCGGAGCCCCCCCCTTTGACAATAAAGCCGGCACCCCCGCTGATGCGCTGCTCGACGGGGCCGGAGCACTCCGGGCATTTCAGGACGGGCGCCTCGCTCATCCCGTGGCGCCGCTCGAAAACATGGCCGCAATGCGCACACACATACTCGTACAGGGGCATACTCCCTCCTTGCTGTCTGTTCGGTCACTCCCGGTCCGGCGTCTCCCTGCGGCGGCCGCACCCGGGCATCAGCAGGTCGCCGTCGCCGAGGCGGTCGGCGACGCACGCGGCGATCACCTCGTCGATCGGCCCGCAGATGTGGGGGACGATCCGGACGCCCGCCTGGCCAAGCGCCGCCTGCTGTTTCCGGGAGATCATGCCGCAGACCAGCAGGTCCACGCCGAGTTTGGGCAGCGCATGGGCCCTCTCGAACGGGTTGCGGGTCCGAAGCGGTTCCTCATGCCGGCTCTGTTCGGCGCCGTTGCGGATGTCCACGACAAGGATCCTGCCGGCCTCGTCGAAAACCGGCGAAACTCGTCCCTCCCATAATGGAATCGCAACTCTCATAGTCTCGGGCCGTAGGTCCAATGCCGCGGCCGACCGTACCCTGCTCCCGGCCGCGGCGGGTTCAGCTCCGCGAAGCGCGCAGCGGCATCTTCGGCTCCTGCTCCGTCGGGGCAGGAGCCGCAATGCGTTTCGAAATGCTTTCGAACCGCTCTCCGGGATAGCTTTCGATCTCCCCGCGATCGCCCAGGGAGGCGATCTCCGGATCCAGGGGCAGGCTCCCCGGAAAGGGCGTGTGCCGCTCGCGGGCCATGGCCTCCGGGTCGCCGGGACCGAAGATCCTGTGACGGTTCCCCGTGCCGGGGCACAGACAACAGCCCCTATTCTCGATCAGTCCGAGGATCGGGACCTCGACCTGGCGCATCATCCCGGCCGCTTTCCCCACCACCATCCCCGCCAGGTTCCGCGGCGACGTCACCACCGGCGCGCCGCGGATGACAGCGATGACGTGCCGGACCGAGTCCGGTTCTCCCGCGGCGCCGTCGAGGCTCCGCACGGCCGACCTTGCCGCCTCCGGGATGCGGTTTGTATACGGATGGGCCGGGCTCGGCAGCACCGGGGTGAAGGCAACCCCGTTCCCCTCTCCCGGCAGATCGCGCACCGTCCCCAGTTCCACGATATTCTTCTTGAGTTCAGGCTCCTGGACCCCTCTGAGAGCGTTGCGCACCTCGGATTCCGTGGCCATCGTTCCGCCCCTTCCTCCCGATCCTGATCTGCCGCACAGGGCGGGCGTGCGCCCTCCCGCAGAATCTGCAGGCAAAGAGCGTGCCAACGGAGGCGGCCCATCGCCGCCGGGTGCGCATTTACCGCGCGGTTGCCCCCTCCCCTGCCTTTTCCCCTCCCTGGAGGATGCGGCCGGAGGGCCGCATTCATGCAGAATGCCGTCTTTGGCAGGTGGATTTGTTGCATAGTGCAACCCTTTTGCCCACGCCAGCCGCCCGATTCACCGCCGGGAGACGGCAGCGGGTACCCGCCGGGGGGCGCCCAGCGCGACGCAGGGGCGTTATTCAGGGACGCGGACCGGCCCCGGGCGCAGGCTGGCACGCATTCTGCATGATCCCTGGTGTGGCCCGCTTTCCCCTGAACCGGGAAGAAGGCTTGCGGCCTCATCGACAGTGCTGCAGGTTCCCCGTCGGGCAGATCGCGGGGAACCCGCGGCGACAACCGGGAGAACCGTTATGAAGATATGCGTCAGTTCACGGGGGGACAGCCTGGATTCCATGGTGGATCCCAGGTTCGGCCGTGCGGCCCAGTTCATCATCTACGACACCGAGACAGGCTCCTTCGAGGCTGTATCGAACGCCCAGGGCATCAACGCGTCGCAAGGGGCCGGCATTCAGGCCGCGGAAACCGTATCCAACCTGGGGGCCACGGCGCTGATCACGGGCCACTGCGGCCCACAGGCCAGCAGGACGCTCCAGGCGGCCGGCATCGCGGTCTACAGCGGCGCCGATGGCCTCACCGTCGGCCAGGCGCTCGACAAGTTCAAAGACGGCCAGCTCGAAGCCGCCGGTTCCTCCGACGTTTCAGGGCATTGGAAATGAGACTCGCGATCGCATCAGGCAAGGGGGGGACGGGGAAAACCACCGTCGCGGTCAACCTCGCGGCGTGCATCCCAGAGCCGGTGATGCTGCTCGACTGCGACGTGGAGGAGCCGAACTGCCATGTATTCCTCAGCCCGGAGATCGACCGCACCGAACGATGCACCCTCCCCTATCCCGTCGTCGACGACAGCCGCTGCACCCGCTGCGGCGCCTGCAGCGCGCTGTGCCAGTACAACGCCATCGTCTCGCTGAAGACGCGGACCATGGTCTTCCCTGAATTGTGCCACGGGTGCGGGGGGTGCGCCGAGATATGCCCCGAGCGAGCCATTACGGAGGCGCGGCGCGAAATCGGCACCATCTCCGCCGGGTCCGGCCGCGGCCTGTCCTTCGGCCAGGGCCTGCTCGACGTCGGCCAGACGATGTCCCCGCCGCTGATACGGGGGGTCCAGCGCCGGGCGGCCGATGAAGGCACAACCATCCTCGACTGCCCGCCGGGCACGTCCTGTCCCGTCATCACGGCCGTCAGGGGGAGCGACTACGTTGTTCTGGTCGCCGAATCCTCCCCCTTCGGCCTGAACGACCTGAAACTGGCCGTCGAAACCATGCGTCTCATGGGCATCCCCTGCGGCTGCGTGATCAACCGGGCCAACCCTCTGGAACGGAGGGTGGCCGACTACTGCCGGCAGGAGCGGATCCCGGTCCTGGCGGAAATCCCGGAGGATCGGAAGGCGGCCGAAGCCTACGCGCGCGGCCTGCTGCTGGCCGAGGCGCTCCCGGACTTCAGGGAGAGGTTCGAAAACCTCTACCGGCGCATTCTCGAGGAAATCTCCCGGCGGGAGGCAGCGGCCGGGGATCAGCCGGCGTATGGGGGAGAAACAGCATGAAAGAACTGGTTGTCCTCAGCGGCAAAGGGGGGACCGGGAAAACCAGCATCACCGCCTCGTTCGCCCACCTGGCCGGTGCGTCCGTCATTGCCGACTGCGACGTCGATGCCGCGGACCTGCACCTGGTCCTGTCGCCCGAAACACTGCGGCGGGAGACGTTCACCAGCGGCGGGGAGGCCGTGATCCGGACAGAAGACTGCATCGCCTGCGGGATCTGCAAAGACAAGTGCCGATTCCACGCCGTCCGCAAGGTCCGCCTCAAGAAGCACGCCTACGCCTACGAGATCGATCCCCTGGCCTGCGAGGGATGCAGCGTCTGCGCGGCCCTGTGCCCTGAGGATGCCATCGATTTCCCGGAGCGGTCCTGCGGGGAGTGGATGGTCTCGAAAACACGGTTCGGGACGATGGTGCATGCGCGCCTCGCCATCGGCGCCGAGAATTCCGGGAAACTGGTCACGATCGTCAAGAACGAGGCGCGCAGGATTGCCCGTCAGCAGCAGTGTTGCTGGATCCTCGCCGACGGCCCGCCCGGGATCGCGTGCCCGGTGATCGCCTCCATTTCAGGCGCGTCGGCCGCCCTCATCGTCGTCGAGCCGACCCTGTCGGGCATCCACGACATGGAGAGGGTGCTCGAACTGACAAGGCACTTCGGAATCCCGGCCTTCGTCTGCGTCAACAAGTGGGAGATCCACCCCGCGATGGCGGACGAAATCGAACAGAATGCCGGCCGGGCGGGCGCCCGGCTCGTCGGCAGGATACGCTACGACGGTTCCGTCACCGCGGCCCAGATCCGGGGGATACCCGTCACGGAATACGGGGGCCCGGCCTCCGAAGACATCCGCGGGGTATGGGGCCGTGTCGCAAGCCACATGGAGGCTGTCGAAACGCCCGAGCGCATCGTGGTGTAGGCGGAGCCCGATACGGCATCCGGCGAGATTTCGGCCCTGTCCCGCATGAAAAATATAAGAAACCGCGCGGCGGGAGTCCTGACGACCGACGCCATACTCGAGAGCATTTCCGACGGGGTCTTCACCGTCAACCTTCAATGGCGCATCACCTCGTTCAACAGGGCCGCGGAGGAGACGACCGGCGTGGACCGGGAGGAGGCCGTCGGTCGGCGGTGTTCGGAGGTGTTCCGGTCCGACATGTGCGGCGACGCCTGCGCCCTGCGCGAAACCCTCCAATCGCACAAACCCGTGATCGGGAAATCCGGATACATCATCAACGCCGAAGGCGCCCGCATCCCCGTCAGCGTATCGACGGCGATCCTGAAAGACTCTGACGGCCGCATCCTAGGCGGCGCGGAGACCTTCAGGGACCTTTCGGAACTCGAGACGCTGCGGCGGGAGCTGACGGGCAAATACCGGGCGGGGGATCTGGTCAGCCGCAGCCCTCTTCTGCAGCGCATATTCGAAGTGCTCCCGGCCGTCGCCTCCAGCCCGAGCACCGTCCTGATCCTCGGGGAAACCGGCACCGGGAAGGAGCGGATAGCCAGGACGATCCACTCCCTCAGCCCCAGAAGCCGGGGACCGTTCGTGGCGCTCAACTGCGGCGCCCTGCCCGATACGCTGCTCGAATCGGAACTGTTCGGGTACAAGGCCGGGGCGTTCACGGGCGCCGCCCGCGGCAAGGCCGGCCGGTTCGCCCTTGCCGAAAAGGGGACCATCTTCCTCGACGAGATCGCGGAGATCACGCCCGCGCTGCAGGTGAAACTGCTCCGCGTGCTGCAGCAGCGGACCTACGAGCCCCTCGGGGCGACCCGATCGGAAACCGCCGACGTCCGGGTCCTCGCGGCCACCAACAGGGACCTGGCGGATCTGGTGCGCCGGGGCGGCTTCCGGGAAGACCTCTACTACCGCATCAACATCGTGCGCGTCGAGCTCCCCCCCCTGCGCCGGAGAAAAGAGGACATCCCGATGCTCGTCGACCAGTGCATCGCGCGTTTCAACCAGGTGCAGCGAAAAGCCGTCCCGGAAATCCGGCCGGAGGCCCTGTCGGTGCTGATGGCCCACCACTGGCCCGGAAACATCCGCGAACTGGAGAACGTCATCGAGCGCGCGTTCGTTCTCTGCGGGGAAGGGCCCATTGAGAGCAAGCACCTGCCCGAGGAGCTGACCGGCAAGGCGATCCTGGGCACCGATACCGTGCGGTCGGCGCACGCCGTCCTGGATACGCAGGCGATCCTCTCCGCGCTCGAACAGTGCGGTTGGAACCGCCAGGATGCGGCCCAAAAAATGGGCATCCACAAAACCACCCTTTTCCGCCGCATCAGGAAGCTCGGCATCGCCCTGCCTGAAAAAGACGGCCGGTCCCGACGGGCCCGGTAACGGCGGCGGGGGAACCGCAAAACCGCGGGATTTCAGGGCCGACCCCGGCGCCGGCGCCCGCAACCGGGCATGGCGAACGTGCCGTCGTACAGGGTGCCCGCAATCCACGTATCGATCACCCGGCGCAAATTCCCGGACACGAACGGGACGATCCGGATGCCGTAGGCGGCGATCAGGGCCTGGGTGTCCGCGCCCATGGCGCCGCAGACCAGCAGGTCCAGCTGCAGCCCCCCACCATCCCAAGCGCCGCCCGGAGCGGCCGGTCCCCCGGGACGGTTTCCCTGAACTCCCGGACGATCCTCCCCGATTGCAGGTCGACGACATGCAGTTGGCGCGCCGTATCGAACACCGGCACAATACGATCCTCCCGATACGCAAAAGCCGCCTTCGTCATCCGGAAAGCTCCTTTGGAACACCACAGAATGCAGCCGGTCCCTGCAAATGCCGTGCCAACAGGCTCCGGGTCCGGCGGCCGGCCCCGGATGCCTATGAAACGGGCGCTTCGGCCGGAACGGGCGCATCGGCCGGAACGGGCGCATCGGCCGGAACGGACCCCGGGCCCTGCAGCCCATTCCGTTGCGCTTCTGCAACTGTATCCCCGGTCCCGCTGCCGCTTTTCCGGCAAATCGACGGAACCCGGCGGACGTTTATGCGGTATAATGCCCGGCGGACTCGGTCGGACCGTTCGACCATGGAATGCACGGCGCCCCGGGGCGGATCCGCACCGGGGCCCTTGGCGGGGGCACAGATCATGACAGACACCTCGGATACTCCATCAAGGCTCCGGGAACTCGAAGGGAGGGCGTGGGACCGCGAGGGCATCCTGCAACGGTGCCGAAACCTCATGCTGCACGGGATCCCCAGGAAAAACCTGGACCGGGACACGCTCGTCCGCCTCCGGCCGGAGATCCTCGCCCGCGTGCAGCTCCGGGCCGAGGAATACAACTTCATGTTGAGGAACTGCGCCCGAAGCACCGCCCTGGCCGTCATGGAGGAGTTCGGGCTCGGGAGCATGGACGTGGTCAAGGCGCTGTCGCCGTTCCCCGGCTTCGGCGGGACCGGATGGATGTGCGGCGGGGTCACGGGCGGGCTGATCGCATTGGGGCTGTTCGGGGGGAGCGAGGACCTGCTCGACCAGGACGCCGTGGGGCGCACGTTCGCGCTTGCCCGTCAGTTCATGCCCCGCTTCGAAGAGGCGGTCGGGGCGCTGACCTGCCCCGAAGTCCAGGAGAAGGTGGTGTTCGGCCGCTACATGGACCCCTCGGCGAGCCCGGAGAACATGGCAGCGTTCGAACAGGCCCGGGGTTTCGAAAAATGCAGCCTTGTTCCCGGCATCGGCGCGCGCATCGCATCGGGTTTGATCATCGAAACTGTCGCCGGCGGCCTCCTATGACGGCCCGGGCGGGGTCCTGTGCGGATTCTGGCCGGCACTGCCCTCCGGCGGGTGCCAGGATACCGGGTCCGACATCGTCCGGAATCTTCCCGGTGAAAAGGCCGCGGGGCACGACGGCGGACCCGGAGCGGAGACCGCGGGACGGGGTTCGCCCTGTACGCCAACGTCCGATTGCAATGGTGGGACCGTATGCAGCAGATTGAAAACAGGCTCGACAGGGAGCTGCGCGTCGGCGCGCAGTACCTGTCCCAGTGCCTCAACCCGGAATCGGGCGCCATCCCGCGCATCCCCAACGTGGACATCTACGGGATCTCCATTAGCCTGAATGGAATTGCGGGCGGGGACCTGATCACCTACGTGAACTTCCAGGACCGCTACGATCTCGATGCCCGCATCGGGAGCGCCCTGGCGGAGGGGCGCGAGGACGTCGCGCGCAACATCCAGAGGCTCAAGCGCAAAGGGGGCGTCCTGGTGGCCGACGTGGCGGGCCACGAGTACGCCGACGCCATGCGCGCCCTTCTGCTGCACCAGATATTCCACACGTCGATCCTCTACGAACTGGACCTGTACGGGGAGATCACGGCCCATCTGTTCGAGCAGATCAACAAGCGCTTCTTCAAGTCCAAGACGCTGCGCAAGCTTGCCGGGGACGTTGACTCGGGCAGCTTCATCACGCTGATCTACGGCGAGATCTCGCTCACGGGCAGGTTCCGCTTCATATGCGCCGGCCACCCGCAGCCCATGGTCTTCTCCAGGGCCTACGACCGTTTCGTCGAGATCAGCCCGGACAGGATGGTGAGCTACCCCCCGATCGGGCTCCAGCTGAGCGAGGACGACGCCGATGTCCGGATGTTCCCCAGGGTCCTCGGCTACAAGAAGCACTACACCATCAACGAGCTGAACCTCATGGGGCAGGGGGACGTGCTTCTGCTGTACACCGACGGCCTCGTGGACCCCTTCTCGCCCTATACGCAGAAGCAGCTGGAGCGGGCGGTATCGTCGTCCCGGGACGGTTCGGCGGAGGCCATCTGCAGGAGGATCCTCGAGGACCGCAACGCGGCCGCCCGGCCGGCCGACGACCTCAGCCTCGTGGTCATCAAATACCGGTGATGTCCCGGGGCCGTGCCGGGGCCCCCGTGCGGCAGATCAGAGCCATTTCTTGTGCTTGAAGAAGGCGAGCAGCCCCCCGCCTATCAAAACGGCCAGCACCCAGAAAAGAACATACCCGTAGGGGAGCCCCAGTTCCGGCATGCTCAGCCGGCCGGCGGACCTGTCGAAATTCATGCCGTAGACGCCGGCCAAAAATCCCAGGGGGATGAAGATGGTCGCGATGATGGTCAGGACCTTCATGACCTCGTTCATCCGGTTGCTGACGCTCGACAGGTAGATGTCGAGCAGCCCGGAGACCATGTCGCGGAAGATCTCGACCGTGTCGATCACCTGGACCGCGTGCTCGTACAGGTCCCGGAAGTAGATGCGGGTGTCCTCGTGCACCAGGCCCGTCTCCATCCGCCCCAGGCCGCCGATGACCTCGCGCAGGGGCCAGACGGCCTTGCGCAGGTAGGCCAGCTCCCGTTTGAGCCCGTGGATGGACTCGAGGTGCTCCGGCCCGGGGTCCTCGAGCAGCCGCGATTCCAGGCCCTCGATCCGCTCGCTCAGCGACTCCAGAACCGTGAAGTACCCGTCGACGACGGCGTCGACGAGCGAGTAGGCCAGATAGTCGCTGTGCAGCAACAGGACCCGGGGGACGGACTTGCGGATCCGGTTCCTGACCGGGTCGAACACGTCGCCGGCCTTTTCCTGGAACGACAGGACGAAGTTATCCCCCGCCACGAAGCTGCACTGCTCGCTCTGCACCCTGCCGGTGTCTTCGTGGACGGTGAGCATCTTCAGCGCCAGGAAGATGCAGCCGGCCGACGCGTCCAGCTTCGGCCGCTGGCCCGTGTTGGCGATGTCCTCCAGGATGAGGGAGTGGATCCCGAAATGCCGCCCGATCTTCTCGATCTGCTCCACTTCGTGCAGGCCCTCGATGTTGATCCAGGTCATCGTCGGCGTGTCCCTGAAGGGGAAACAGTCCTCGATGGCGGCGACCGTTGTTTCCTCCAGCGCCGTGGCGCCGTAGTCGAAGACATGGATGCGCGTCTTCTCGACCTTTCGTTCGCCGATGAAAACGACCGCCCCGGGCTCGAGGCCCCGGGTCTTCGACAGTTTTTTTATGAAACGGGGCATCGCCCCCTCCCTTGCGACCGGCGCCCCCGACGCGCAACACGGGGGCTATCCCCCGGAGCGCCTGGCCCGGTATCCCAGGCTCGCCAGCTCGGAGACGAGCAGGTCCCCGTGGTCCCCCTGGATGAGAATGGCGCCGTCTCTGACGGTGCCGCCCGCGCCGCAGCGCCGCTTGAGCCTCAGCGCAAGGGCCTCGAGCGCCTCGCCCGCCAGGGGAACGCCCGCAACGACCGTCACCTTTTTCCCCCGGCGCCCCTTCGTGCTGCGAAAGACCCGGACGGAACCGTCCCCGGACGGCACAGCGCCCCGGCTGCGGCAGGCGCAGCGGTCCGCGCCTCTGCCGCAGCCGGGGCAGAGGCGCCCTTCCCCGGTCGCGTAGACGAGGGTATAGGCCTCGGCCCGGCTCGCGGGATCATGCTTGTGGCGCACTTCCAACCTCCGATCCGGCGGCGGGTCACTCCCCGCCGAGCGAGACGTCGAACACGGCGCTGCACCCGTCGGAGGTGTTCATCAGGACCGCCTTCTCCAGCGCCCCGCTCGTGACGACGAAGCGGAACGTTTTCCCCGGGCTGTCGGGCAGCCCGGCGACGCGCGCACGGCCGTCGCTGTTGGTGCCGACCTGGAGCGACATCCTGCGCAGCCCCAGAAACCCGTAGCGCAGCGACACGTCGATCTTCGCGTCGTACAGGGGCAGGCCCCCCGCGTCCCGGACCGTGAACTCCGCCGAGCACCCGCCCAGGCGGCCGTCGACGACCGGGACGGGCTGCTCGGGGCCCGCGGCGGCTGCCGCGGCCGCCGCCAGCACGAGGGTCAGGATCATGCCCGGCAGCAGCCGGGACCCTTCAATACGATGGTATGCCTTCATGTGCGTTTCCTCTGAAATCCGGCATGGGCCAGGGCCCTATCCGGGCCCCGGCCACGCGCCCTATTCTACCAGTTGCACCGCGGGATCGTCGATGATCCCGTCACTGGACGGTGGTGCCGCTCGAGGGCTTCCCCCTCC
This sequence comes from uncultured Acidobacteriota bacterium, assembly GCA_964651155.1. GTDB lineage: Bacteria > Acidobacteriota > UBA6911 > UBA6911 > UBA6911 > UBA6911. Next base: position 31,588 of record CAZYXB010000015.1, read on the forward strand.
CGGCCTGCTTGTTCCGCTGCGCCTCCAGGGCCCGGATCAGCCCGTCGACAATCTGCGTGGGGATCGCGATCACGGCCTTGACCGGCGCCGGCAGCGTGCCGGTCTTCTGGATCCGCAGCGCCTCCTCCTCGCTCTGGGGCCCGAGGACGTCGCAGAACGTCAGGGTGCAGTCGATCGGGGAGACGCTGACCTGGACGTAGTTGGCGTATATCCTGGGCGATTCCTGGGTATGGTCCGCAATGATCTGTACGGGGCGTTCCTCGTGTGCCATCGTTGTCCTCCATGCAGGCGCCCGCAGCGGCGGGTGCCGCCGCGGGGATCGGCCGGCAGCCGGCGGCCGGCGTCATCCGGGAGGCCAGCCGAAGAGCCGGCCCCCCAGGACGTGCAGGTGCAGGTGGCCGACCGTCTGCCCCGCCTCCCGGTTTGTGTTGATCACGACCCTGTAGCCCGTGCCGCCGACCCCCTGGTCCCTGGCCGCCCGTCCGGCGACGGCCACCAGGTGCCCGAGAAGCGCCGCATCCCCGTCGAGGGCTTCGTTGAGCGACGCCACATGCCTGCGGGGGACGACCAGCAGGTGCACCGGGGCCTGCGGGCTGCTGTCGCGAAAAACGACGCACCGGTCGTCCTCGTACAGGATGGCGGCCGGCGCCCGGTGGCCCGCAATCAGGCAGAAAATGCAGTCCCTCTCCATCGCAATCCCTTCGCGTGCGGCGCCAGGCCCGCCGGGGCGCCTCACCGCACTCTTTCGATGTCCGCTCCGAGGAGCGCCAGCTTCCCCTCGATCCCTTGGTAGCCGCGGTCGAGGTGGTACACGCGGTCGATCCAGGTTTCCCCCCTGGCGACCAGGGCGGCCAGGACCAGGGAGGCGCTCGCGCGCAGGTCCGAGGCCAGGACCCGGGCGCCGCCCAGCGGGCCGCTCCCCCGGACCAGCGCCCGCCTCCCTTCCAGGGTGATGTCCGCGCCCATCCGGATCATCTCCTGCGCATGCATGAACCTGTTCTCGAATATCGTTTCCGTGATCACGGCAACGCCGTCCCCCTGGGTCATCAGCGCCATGTACTGCGCCTGCATGTCGGTCGGGAACGCCGGGTAGGGGCACGTGGTGACGTCGGCCGACCGTATCGGCCCGTCGCCGCGGACGCGGATGCCTCCGGGGACGGCGTCGACGTCGGCCCCGGCGCGGCCCAGCTGCTCGAGCACCGCCGTCATGTGCCCCGGGTTGCAGCCGTCGATCCGGACGTCGCCGCGCGTGATCGCCGCGGCCACGGCGAAGGTTCCGGCCTCGATCCGGTCCGGGATGACCCTGTGCCGGCAGCCGTGCAGCCCGGCGACGCCGCGGACCCGGATGGTGCGGCTCCCGTCCCCTTCGATCCGCGCCCCCATGCCGCGGAGCATGTCGGCCAGGTCGACGACCTCCGGTTCGCAGGCCGCATTCTCGAGGACCGTTTCGCCCTCGGCCAGAACGGCCGCCATCATCAGGTTCTCGGTCCCGGTCACGGTCACCGCGTCCATCCGGATTCGGGCCCCGTGCAGCTTCCCGGCCGAGGCCTCGATGTACCCGTGCACGACCTCGCAGCGCGCCCCCATCGCCTCGAGCCCCGAGATGTGCAGGTTCACGGGGCGCGCCCCGATGGCGCAGCCCCCGGGGAGGGACACCCTCGCCTTCTGGAACCTCCCGAGCAGCGGCCCGAGGACCAGGATCGACGCCCGCATGGTTTTGACGAGTTCGTAGGGCGCCTCCAGGGACCGGAGCGCCCGGGATTCCAGCACGGCCGTCCCATCCTCCCGGACTTCGACCTCGCAGCCCATCTCCCGGAGCAGCGTCCGGGTGGTCTGGATGTCGCGGACGTACGGCACGTTCTCGAGCTCCACCCTTTCGGGCGTCAACAGCGAGGCGGCCATGGCCGGCAATGCGGCGTTTTTCGCGCCGCTGACGGTTACGCGCCCGGCCAGGGGCCTTCCTCCGACCACCCGTATCTTGTCCATTCCCCCCTACTCTTTCCGGAAAACAAGGCACCTGGGGATGCCCTGCAGGTCCCCGATAGCTTCCTCGGCCGCGAGCCCCGCACCCTCCATCAATCGCCGTACGCGGCCGGCCTGCCCCCGGCCGACCTCGAGCAGCAGCCGCCCCCCGGGCGCCAGGCGCGGCGCGGCCCCGGGCCCCAGGCGGCGGTAGCAGTCCAGGCCGTCGCGGCCGCCGACGAGGGCCCCGCGGGGCTCGTGGTCCCTGACGCCGGATGAGAGGGTATCATAGTCTTCGAGCGCCACATACGGCGGATTCGACAGGATCATGTCAAACAGGGGGCCGGGCCGGAAGCATTCGAGCAGGTCCGCCCGGATGAACCGCACCCGCCCGAGGACGCCGTGGCGCGCCGCGTTTGCGCACGCGACTTCGAGGGCCGCCCCGGAGATGTCGGTCGCCCACCCGGACGATGCCGGCAATCGGCAGGCCACCGACACCGCGACGCAGCCCGACCCCGTGCCGACGTCCGCGTACCGCATGTCCGGTCCGGGCGCCAGCCTCAGCGCCGCCTCCACCAGGATCTCCGTCTCCGGGCGCGGGATCAGTACCGCGGGGGTCACAGAAAAGTCGAGCCCGAAGAACTCGCGCTCCCCAATCAGGTACTGCAGGGGCTCGCCTCCGGCGTGGCGCCGAACCAGCGACCCGTAGAGGCGCCACGCCGCGTCGGGCACCCCCTCGGCGGCGTGGGCGAGGATGTACACCCTGTCGCGGCCGAGCGCGAAACCCAGCAGAAGATCCGACGCCAGTGCGGGGGCGTCCACCCCCGACTGCCGGAACTGTCGGGCGGCCCATGCCCGCGCGCTTGCGATTGAGTGCATCGAATACGGCCCCGGTTGCGGAAGCCGGTCACACGGCTTCCTTCAGCTTTTCCGCCTGGAAATGCGTGGTAAGCGCCTCGATCACCGGCTCGATGCTCCCGTCGAGGATTTCCGGGAGGTTGTGCACCGTCATGCCGATGCGGTGATCGCTGACGCGGTTCTGGGGGAAGTTGTAGGTACGGATCTTCTCGCTGCGGTCCCCGGTGCCCACCTGGCTGCGGCGGTCCGCGGCGATCGACTTCTGCTGCTCCTGGATGGCGATGTCGTAGAGCCTCGAGCGCAATACGCGCATGGCCTTGGCCCGGTTCTTGATCTGGGATTTCTCGTCCTGGCACGAGACCACCAGCCCGCTGGGGATGTGGGTGATGCGGACCGCGCTGTAGGTGGTGTTGACCGACTGCCCCCCCGGCCCGGACGAGCAGAACGTGTCGATGCGGATGTCCCTGGGGTCGATGACGACCTCCACCTCGTCCGCGTCGGGCAGCACCGCCACGGTGACGGCCGAGGTGTGGATGCGCCCGCTGGCCTCCGTGTCAGGCACCCTCTGCACCCGGTGCACCCCGCTTTCGTATTTCAGCTTGCTGTAGACGCGGTCCCCTTCGATCAGGGCGATGACCTCCTTGAACCCGCCCACCTCCGACGGGTGGGAGTCCATGATCTCGACCCGCCAGCCGACGCGTTCCGCGAACCGGGAGTACATCCGGAAAAGGTCGGCGGCAAAAAGCGTGGCTTCGTTGCCGCCCGTTCCCGCCCGGATCTCGAGGAAGACGTTCTTCTCGTCGTTCGGGTCCTTGGGCATCATCAGCATCTGCAGCGCCTGGTAGGTCTGCGCCGCGCGGCTCTCGAGCAGCGACAGCTCCTCCGCGGCGAGTTCGCGCATCTCCGGGTCGGCATCGGCGGCCACCAGGGCCCGGGTCTCCTCGATTGCGCGGAGGATCTCCCGGTAGCCCCGGAACGACTCCATGATCTCCTGCAGGTCCCGGTACGCCTTGGCGTGCTTGCGGTAGGCCGCCTGATCGGCGATGACCGCGGGGTCGGACAGGGCGGCGTTCAGTTCCTCGTATTTCTTTTCCAGGGCATGTAGCTTTTCGATCATAGAATGTTTCGCGAGATACGGTACGTTGGGATGCCCGGCGGGCGGCCCGCGGCTACGCCGCGGTCTGCGCCCCGCGGGACTGGATGCCGTCGAGTTCGAGCGCCTCTTTCAGGGAGCGGATGGCCACTTCCAGCTGGTCGTCCGAAGGCTCCTTGGTCGTGATGCGCTGCAGGCCGAGGCCCGGCAGCACGATCAGCCGGAAGAACCCCTTCCCAGAGCGGGGCGCGGAAAGGCGGATCAGCTCGTAGGACAGCCCGGAAACCAGAGGCACCAGGACAAGGCGGGAAAGGAAAATCGCCCAGAACGCGTCGAACTTGAACAGCGAGAACACGAGAATGCTCGTCACCATCACGAACATCAGGAAACTGGTGCCGCACCGGGGGTGGAGGGTGGATTTTCCGCGCGCGTTCCCGACCGTGAGCTCCTCGCCGGCCTCCCAGGTGTAGACGACCTTGTGCTCCGCCCCGTGGTACTCAAACACCCTCCGGATGTCCTTGAGCATGCTCACCAGGACGATGTAGCCGAGGAAGATGACAACCCGGATCAGCCCGTCGACCAGGTTGAAGACAAGCCAGTTGTGGATCGCGGGGATGGGGCCCTTCAGCAGCGTGGTGATCCACAGCGGCAGCAGGATGAACAGGAGAACGGCGACGGCGATGGCCGCGGCCATCGACAGGGCGATCGGGTAGGTCGACCCCGCCTTGGCAGCCCTGCCCGGCTTCCGTGCGGCCTGCGCAGCCTCCTCGTCCTTCATGGCGGCGTTGATGGAGAAATTCAGCGCGCGCATCCCGAGGACCAGCGACTGCAGCAGGACGGCGAAACCGCGGACGACGGGCCAGGAAAGCGGCTTCCAGAAATCCGACAGCCGCTTCACGGGCTTGCCCGTGACCTCCATGGACCCGTCCATGCGCCGGACCGCGACGGCCGTGGCACGGGGCGTCCGCATCATGACGCCCTCGATCACGGCCTGGCCGCCGACGAGAATGTCTTCGGGCGATTCCGTGGATGGCTGCTTGGGGGATGGCTGCTTGGGCATGGGCATCCCGGCGGTTACTCGGTTGTCTTCGGCTTCAGGCCGTAGCGCCGCTGGAATCGTTCGATGCGGCCCGCGGTGTCGACCAGCTTCTGCTTCCCGGTGTAGAAAGGGTGGCAGGCCGAGCACAGCTCCAGGCGGATGTCCGGCTTCGTCGAATGCGTCTCAAAACTGTTCCCGCAGGCGCAGGTCACCGTGACCTTGTGGTATTGGGGATGGATTCCTTCTTTCATTCTACCCTCGTCCTTTCGGATACGCCCCGGTACGGGGCCCTTAAAACAATCGGAAAGTATACCACTTCCCGCCACACCGTGGCCACGGATTTCTTCATCCTCCCGGGAGACGGCCCGGGGCGCCGGAGAGTTTGAAATATCGGGGTCAATATGGTAGTGTGATCGGTTCCCCGGGGGCCGCATCCCCTCCCGATGCGGCCCCGGGGGCGCCGAAAGAACACCGCGGGAGGACGGGGCCGGCGGGCCGGCTCCGGAGTAACTCGTGCGCACCCAGGTATATCGCGCCCTCTGATGCCTATGAAGACACTGAAGGTTTTTTTCCACAACAACTGTTTCGACGGGCTCGCCTCGGCCGCCCTGTTCAGCAGCTTCTACCGCGGGGCGGTCGAGAAGGACTGCGCCATACGGTACGAGGGGCTCGCCCACCGCGCCGGCCAGCTGTTCCTCGACGTCGTGTTCGACGGGGACGAAAACGCCATCGTGGACTTCAAATACTCCACCGACCCGCGCCTGACCTGGTGGTTCGACCACCACCAGAGCGCCTTCCTCTCGGCCGGGGACGAGGCCCACTTCCGGGCCGACCGCAGCGGCAGGAAATTCCACGACCCCACCTACATATCCTGCACGAAATTCATCGCGGAGATGGTGGCGGAGCACTACGGGTTCGACGCGTCCGGGCTCGGCGAACTGATCCGCTGGGCCGACATCATCGACGGGGCCCGGTTCGAGAACGCCCGGACGGCGGTGGAGATGCCGGAGGCGGCGATGAAGCTCATGATGGTCATCGAGGGGGTGCGCGACCGGGGGAAGCTCCACGGCCTGATCGAGGAGTTCCAGAAACGGCCGCTCGACGCCATCATGGAGATCCCGTGGGTGCTCGACACTTTCCGCCCCCTGCACGAACGCCACCTCCGGTCGATCGACCTCATCCGCCTCAAGGCCGAGTACGACCGCTCGGTGATCTTCTTCGACATCAGCGAGCACGACCTGGAAGGCTACAACAAGTTCATCCCCTACTACCTGTACCCGGAATCCGTCTACTGCGTGGGGGTCAGCCTCTCGAGCTACCGGACGAAGATCTCCGTCGGATCCAACCCCTGGAGCCCCCGCCCCCGCACGCACAACCTCGCGGCGCTGTGCGAACGCTACGGGGGGGGAGGGCACCCGGTCGTGGGCGCGATTTCCTTCGAGCCCGGGGAGATCGAAAAAGCCCGCTCCATCGCCCGGGACATCGCCGGGGAGCTCCGCGGCCGGAGCTGAGCCCCCGGCCCCCCGGCGCATTTGGGTTGCACGAGACCGCGTGATGCCCGTATTCTGAATATCCCGAAGGGTGCGGGGCCCGCCCGCGAGGGCGGCCCCCGACAGGATTTTCATGCTCCTTATCAAGAACATTTCTCAGGTCATCACTCTCAGCAAAGGCCCCGTGCCCAGGGTCGGCAATTCCATGTCCGACCTCGGGATCATCGAGAACGGCGCCCTCCTCGTTCACGGCGAACGCATCGTCTGGGTGGGGCCCACCAAGGACATCCCCGTCCGCGAGCCCGGGATACGGTACCAGACTTTCGACGGGATCGGGCTGGACCTGATCGCGATGCCGGGGTTCGTCGATTCCCACACGCACCCGGTGTTCGCCGGGCCCCGGATCGACGAATTCGACCTCCGGTGCCAGGGGAAGGATTACGGGGAAATCGCCGCCGAAGGCGGGGGGGTTCTCAAGAGCGTCCGGGCGTTCCGCGCCGCGACCTTCGAACAGCTCCTGGACAGGACGGAACGGTGCTTCCGGCAGTTCCTGAACCACGGCACGACCACCATCGAGGGGAAAAGCGGCTACGGCCTGTCGCTGGAGGAGGAGATGAAAAGCCTCCGCATCCTGGCGTCGCTCAAGGAACGGAACAAGCTCGAGGTCGTCCCCACGTTTTTCGGGGCCCATGCCATCCCCGAGGAGCATGCCCATTCCCGCGAGGAATACGTCCGGAGCCTGACCCAGATCATGATCCCGCGCATCGCGCAGGAGGGCCTGGCGCAATTCTGCGACGTGTTCTGCGAGGAGGGGTATTTCTCGGTCGAGGAGGCCCGCTCCATCCTCGGCGCGGCCAAGGCGGCCGGATTCGGGCTGCGGATACACGCCGACGTCCTCAGCCGCACCGGGGGCGCGAAACTCGCCGCGGAACTGGGCGCCCGCAGCGCGGGCCATCTCCGGTGGATCCACGATGCCGACATCGAGGCGCTGAAGCAGTCCGGGGTCACGGCGGTCCTGCTGCCCGGGACCGCGTTCAACCTCGGCCTGGAACGCCACGCCCCGGCGCGCCAGCTCATCGCCGCGGGTGTACCGGTGGCGCTCGCCACCGACTTCAATCCCGGCACGTGCCACACCATGAACATGCAGATCATCCTTGCACTGGCCTGCCACCGGTTGCAGATGTCCCCGGCCGAATCGATCACCGCCGCCACCATCAACGGCGCCTACGCGCTCGGCCTCGCCGACAGGCTGGGCACCCTGGAGGAGGGGAAACAGGCCGACATCGTCATGATGGCCGTCCCCGATTACCGGGAGCTGCCCTACTCCTTCGGGATCAACCACTGCGCGGTCGCCATCAAGCGGGGGACGATCGTCATCAACCTGCTCGAGCAGCCCTACCGGGGACCGGCCTAGGGTTCCCCCGGGGTCCATGCCGGGCCCGGGGGTCCTCCCGCACGTTCCGCCCGCTGCTGCCGCCTGCAGGGTGCGGCATCCGTCCTTCACGGCCGATCCCGCCGGCCGGGGGGCGCCTAAAAACGGCCCCGGCGATAAAATCGCTTGTGAAGTTTACGGGAATATCCTATAAACATAACGTGGCAAGGTATTTTGGATACTTGGGCCTTTCAATTTGGGAGGATAGCGGAAGGATTTATTTTTAAATCATCCCGGGGCATCACTCCGAAAGCCAGTGGGGGACGCGGCCCGGATTCCCGCAGGGCTGCACGGGAAGCCCATGCAGCCGGACGCGGAAGCTCCGTCGCCGCCGTCGCGCCAGGGAGGGAGGGTTTTTCCTGCCGCCCCCGCAGGCCGTCCCGCGACGGAGCGGGGCCGGAACGGCGTGCCCATCAGCTGCCAAATTGCAATCTGTTAGACCCCATTCGGCTTGCCGGATGCACAGAATCCAGGAAGCCGTTTGTTTCTGGTGCGGGGGTTGGAAGCGGGAGAGACATCCTGGAAAGGAGCAGTTCATTTGAAAATTATCGCTGAAAAGATCAACGGAACGCGCAAGCGAGTAGCGCAGGCTATTCAGGAACGTGACGCGGCATTCATTCAGGGCCTGGCCAAGGAACAGGCCGAGGCCGGCGCCACCTGGCTCGACGCCAACGCGGGGACCGCCCCCCAGCGGGAACCCGAGGACCTCATCTGGCTGGTCGAAAACATCCAGGCGGTGACCGATACGCCGGTGTCCCTCGACAGCGCCAATCCCAAGGCCCTGCAGGCGGCGATCAAGGTCGTCAAGAAGACCCCCATGATCAATTCCATCAGCCTCGAACCGGGGCGCATCGATGTGTTCCCCATCGTGGCCGAACACAAGTGCCCGGCCGTGGCGCTGGCCATGGACGAGAAGGGGATCCCGAAGACGAAGGAGGAGCGCATCAGCATCATCGGCAGGCTCCTGGAGAAGACGCGGTCCATGGACATACCGGACGGCAACCTCTACTTCGACCCGCTCGCCATGACGATAGGGACGGGGCAGGAGAACGCCCTGGTGTTTTTCGAAACCATCCGTGAAATCCGCGCGAAATTCCCCGAGGTCCACGTCACCTGCGGGCTGAGCAACATCTCCTTCGGCCTGCCGGCGCGCAAGTACATCAACCGGGTATTTTTGGCCCTGTCGATGCAGGCGGGCCTCGACTGCGCGATCACGAACCCGAACAGCAAGGACATCCAGACCACGATACTGGCCGCGGAGCTGCTGCTCAACCAGGATCGCTATTGCCTGAAATACACGCGCGCCTTTCGCGCGGGAGTTTTTGAAGAATAACATACCGTTTGGACAGAGCATTTGTATTCCCGGACAACATTTACCCTAAGGAAGTAAAAGGAGAGCATATGTCGAAAGAATTGGTCAATCTCGTCGTGGACATGCGTGAGGAAGAGGCTGTAAAGCTTGCCGAAAAACTGCTGGCAGAGGGCGCGGAGCCGCTCGGTCTTCTCGACGACTGCCGGGAGGCCCTCGGCATCATCGGGGACAGGTTTGCGGCGGGCGAATGTTTCGTACCGGAGCTGATCCTCGCCGGCGAAATGCTGCGGCAGATCGGAGCGCTGGTCAAGCCGAAGCTGGAGGCTTCGGACGCGGGCGCCCAGAAGAAGATCGGGCGCATCGTCTTCGGGACCGTCGAGGGCGACATCCACGACATCGCGAAGGACATCGTGGTGTTCATGCTCGACATCAACGGCTTCGACGTCATGGATCTCGGCGTGGACGTTCCCGCCGCGAAATTTGTCGAAGCGGTCAAGGAATTCAAACCCCAGGTCGTCGGTCTCAGTGGCTTCCTGACACTCGCCTATGACCCGATGAAAAACACCGTCCAGGCCCTGAAGGACGCCGGCCTGCGCGACAGCGTGAAGATCATGATCGGCGGCGGCCAGATGGACGACAACGTTGCGGCCTACGCCAAAGCCGACGCCTACGGCAAGGACGCCATGGCGGCCGTGACACTTTCCAAGGGATGGATTGGAGTGAAATAAGGAGCGAGACAGATATGCCAAAACCGGAAAATTTCGACAAGTTGACTCCCGATCAGAAACGGAAGGCGCGCCTGGAGGCATGGATCAACCATGAGGGCATCACCTTCACCGACCCCGAGGCCGAGAAGGGGTACCGGGAGCGGGCCCAGATGTTCGCCGACGCGTTCGAGATGAAGAAGCCCAAGAGGCTGCCCGTCGCGATCGCCACGGGGTTCGTGCCGTTTCTGTACGCCGGCTACAGCTGCAAGGACGCCATGTACGACACCGACGTGCTCGCCAAGGCCATGATGAAGTTCCACGCCGATTTCCTGCCCGACACCGCGGCCTCCGCGGGGCTGTACGTGCCGGGACAGGTCCTGGAAATCCTCGACTACAAGCTCTACCACTGGCCCGGCCACGGGGTGCCCGAGAACACGTCCTACCAGTGCGCGGAAGCGGAATTCATGAAGGCGGACGAGTACGCCAGCTACCTGAGCGACCCGTCCGACTACTTCATCCGCACCTACCTGCCCCGGGTGATGGGGGCGCTGGCGCCGTGGAAGGACCTGCCGCCCTTCACCGACATCCTCGAACTGCCGTTCATCCCCTGGAGCACGCTCCCGTTCGGGCTGCCGCACATCCAGGAATCCCTCAAGAAGCTGATGCGGGCGGGCGAGCTGTCCCTTGCCTGGGCCGGGAAGGTGGCCGAAATCGACAACGCCGTCGTCACCACCCTGGGGCTGCCCAAATACCAGGGCGGCTTCTCCAAGGCGCCCTACGACGTCATCGCCGACACCATGCGCGGAACCCGGGCCATGATGCTCGACATCTTCCGCAAGCGCAAGGAGATCAAGGAAGCGTGCGACCGCGTGGTCCCGTTCATGACGCGGATGCCCTACGGCGCCTACGCGTGGGGAGCGTCCCCGACCGTGTTCTTCCCGCTGCACAAGGGGGCCGACGGCTTCATGTCGCCGAAGGACTTCAAGGAGCTGTACTGGCCGTCCTTCAAGGCCGTCATGCTCAACCTGATCCAGGACGGCATGATCCCCTTCCTGTTCGTCGAGGGGAGCTACAACCAGCGGCTGGACCTCATCGTCGATCCCGACATACCGGACGGGAGCACCGTCTGGTACTTCGACAAGACCGACATGGCCCAGGTGCGGAAGCACCTGCAGGGGTACGCCTGCTTCTCGGGCAACTTCCCTTCCTCGCTGCTGGCGGCCGGGACCGTCGAGCAGGTCAAGGACGAGGTCAAGAAGCTGATCGACACCTGCGCCGGCGACGGCGGCTACTTCGTGGTCAACGGAGCGGTCCTGGACGAGGCGAAACCGGAGAACCTGCACGCCTACGTCGACACCGCGAAGAAATACGGCGTCTACTAGAAGGCGAGTCGCCCGGCGGGCGGGTCGCGCGCGCCGGTATTACGGAGAAAGCCCGGGGGCACCCCCCGGGCTTTTTTTTCGGCCGCGGCCGGGCGGCCGCCCCTCCGGCGCCTGGACGCGCGCCAGGATCGCGGGCCCGAACACGTCCCGGACGATCCGCTCTATCCCCGGGTCCAGCCTCCCCCCGGGATCCCTCCGTCGCCTGTTGCAGGGGAACCGGAAGGCGTCCTCGGCCACCGACAGCACCAGCGGCCGGTCCTCTGTAATTGCCAGGGGCCAGAGAACACAGGACACGGGCTTGGTCCTGGAGTGGGGCAGGCCCAGATCCAGGGCGGCCGTGTGCAGCGAGCAGAGCACGCCCCGGCGGCGGTCCCCGTAGGCGAAGACGCAGAGCCCGTCCTCGTCCGCGTCGACGGTATAGGTGCCGTCTTCGGGGTTCTCCTCGAAGACATTCTCCAGTCGGGACCCGCTGCCGAGGAGCGGCGCGTAGCGGGACGCCGCCGGCATGTAGCCGATGATGCGGCCGATCTCGTCCGGGTCGACGACGATCTCGTAGCTGGCGCAGCAGCAGCGGTCCCTGCGGCATTTCCCGGGGACGCACCGGTGGGCGATCCGGTAGAGCGCGTCCCTGTCGATCTCCATGGCGCCGGCTTGCAGCATGGCCGGGGTTTTCATTCAGACACCTCCCGGGGTGATGCGGCCCGGCGTCCCTTTCCCGGGTGCCGGATCCGTGGCTCCATCGTATACTGCGCGCGCCGGCGAGGAAACCCGTCTCGTGCACCCATGGCGCAAAGGAGGGTCCGGATGCCCGGCAGGGATGCGCTGCCGGGGCCGGGCGGCGCTCCGGGGTGCGGGCGATGCGGCACGGGCGCGACCCGGGTCCCCTCCCGGCACGGGGACGCCGGCCCGGGCCGCTACCCCTCCGGGGCGCTTCTCGAGGACCAGGCCAGCAGGGCCGCCCCGGCGACGAACAGGACGAGGACGCCCAGCGTGCCATACCGCGGCTGCCCCGTGACGCCGGTCAGGTAGCCCATGAGGAACGGCCCCAGGACGGTGGCGAACTTGCCGAAGACGTTGTAGAATCCGAAAAACTCCGCCGACCGCTCCGTCGGGATCAGGCCGGCGAACATCGACCGGCTCAGGGCCTGGATCCCGCCGAGCGACGTGGCCGCGAAAAACGCCAGGGCGAAGAACATCCCCGTCCTCATGCCCCCGACCGGCACGTCCGAGAGGAAAAACGCGGCCAGGGTGACCCCGATGTAGATCCCGATCCCGGCGTAGAGCATCCGCCGGGCGCCGAACCGCCCGGCCAGCTTCCCGTAGAGGAGCGCGAACGGGAACGCCACGACCTGGATCATGAGAACGGCCGCAAGCAGGGTGACCGCCCCCAGCTCGTTGTCCCTGCCGTAGGTGGTGCACATCGTAATGATGGTGTCGACGCCGTCGATATAGAAGAAGTACGCGGCCAAAAACAAAAATACCCGGCGGTATCTGCGGATTTCCCGGAACGTTCCACCCAGTCGGGCCAGGCTGTCCCGCACCGGGTGGCTGCCGGGATCCAGGCCGTGCCTCTGGCGGACATGGCGCAGCGCGGGCACCGAAAACAGGGCCCACCACAGGGCGACGATGACAAACGCGATCCTGCCCGGGCCCTCCGGCAGGGCGTCCCCGCCCGCGCGGGACGGGTCGGCCAGGATCAGGCCCACCACGGCGAGAAAGGGCACGACGCTCCCGATATAGCCCCAGGCATAGCCGCTCGAGGACACCCAGTCCATCCGGTCCCCCCCGGCGACGTCGACCAGGAACGCATCGTAGAAGACATTGGCCCCCGCGTAGGCCGTCCGGGCGATGACGTACAGGGCCAAAAACAACAGCCAGCGCCCGGCCGCCGCCGAGGGGACCAGCAGGGTCGACAGGATGCCGACGCCGACAAAGAGCGTGAAAAACCGTTTCTTGACCCCCCGGTAATCCGCCAGCGCCCCCATGACCGGGGCCATCACGGCCAGGATCAGCGAGGCGACGGAGTTGGCGTACCCCCAGTTGCGCGTGGAGACGGCATCGTCGACCCCGTAGGAGATCACGTCCTTGAAAAACAGGGGGCCGACGGCCGTGACGATGATCAGGACGAATGCCGAATTGGCGACATCGTACAGGATCCAGCTTCTCTCGGCTTTCCGCGCATCCGGCGCCACGGTTCGAGGTCCCTTCACAGGAAACGCACCTCCATCTCCAGCCGTTCGGCTATCTGCTCGTTCGTGAAGTCCGACGGGAAACGGATCGGGTTGCCGAAGCGGACCGTGACCTCCCCGCGTTTCTGCGGCCACACGTGCCGGTAGTCCATGATTTCGTACGCGCCCCGGATCCTGGCCGGGACGACCCGGGCGTCGAGCTCCTTCACCAGGAGTCCGACGCCGGCCTTGAAATCCGCCACGTCCCCGTCGTGCGACAGCTTCCCTTCGGGGAAGATCATGATGGACCACCCCAGGTCCATGAGCCTCCCCGTGCGCTGGAGGCTCCTCTGGATCCCGGCGTAGCGCTGGAAGGGGAAGATGTTCAGGCCCGCGAGCGCCACCGCCGTCGCCGTTTTCCTCAGGAGGCGCTCCCGGAGGGGCGCGCCTCCGGCGTCCCACTCCTCGAACACGTCGGCGGCGGCGGCCACCGCGATGCGCCTGCGCACGCGCCAGGGGAGCGCCAGCGTGAGCACGGCCGCATCGAGGTGGCTGCTGTGGTTGGCCACCAGGATGCAGGGTTTGTCGAGCCCGTCGAACTTCTCCCGGCCCATGACCCGGAAAGCCATGTGCCGACGCAGAAGCGGCCCGATGACGCACGCCTGCAGCAGCCACCGGCCGCAGACGGCCCAGCGGGAGAGGGGCCAGAGCCGGGCCTTCGCCTCCGGCGCCTTCCCCTGCGAGGCGATGTATCCCTCCAGCTCCGCCACCGTCGTCCGGTCCGTGACGAGGGATTCGTCGAGTTCCACGCGGAACTCCTCCTCTATGGAGCCGACAAGCTCGACCCTGGAGAGGGAATCGAGTTCGAGGTCGAGCCCCAGAGTCGCCGACGGCACGATCCGGTCCGCGGGGACGCGCGACAGCGAACGCAGGATGCCGCCGAGGGGGCCCGCCCCCCCCTCTGCCGGCCGGGGCGGGCCGGCGGCCGGGCCCTTCGCGGCCTCGAGCGCCTCCTGGACGAAGCGGCGCTGGACCTTCAGGGTCGTCGTGCGCGGAAAGTCCGGCTGGTCCCAGACCGAGAACGACTGGATCTTCTGGTGGTCCGCAAGGCGGGCGTTGGCGGCCTCGACCGCCCTCTTCCCGTCCGGCGCGGCGCCGTCGAGGAGCAGCACCGCGTGGATGACGGTCCGGCCGTCCCGCTCCAGGCCGAGGACGCAGGAGCCCCCGACACCGGGCGTCCGGTCGAGCTCGGCCTCGATGTCCTCCGGGTAGACGTTCATGCCGTTCGGCGCCAGGATCATGCTCTTGGTCCTGCCCCGGATGCGCAGGCGCCCGTCCCCGTCGAGCTCCCCGACGTCCCCGGTCCGGTACCAGCCGTCGACGAAGTACTCGGCCTCCAGGTCGGGCCGCTTGTAGTATCCCCGGGTGACGTTGTCCCCCCGGACGAGGATCTCCCCCTGCCCGGAAAGCCGGATCTGCTGTCCCGGCAGCACCCGCCCGACGTTGCCGGGGCGGGGGTCCCTGACGGTGTTGCAGGTGACGATGGGGGAGGCTTCCGTCAGGCCGTACCCCTGGACCACTTTCAGCCCGAGGGAGTTCCAGAAATCCTCGACGGCGCCGTCGAGGGGCGCCCCGCCGACGGCGAAAAAAAGCAGCCTGCCGCCCAGGGTCGCATGCACGGGGCGCAGCAGCAGGCGCCGGGCGGCCCGCGGCAGACGCCGGGCCGCCCCGAGCAACCGTCCGAAGCTCCGGGCCCGGCCGCTGGATTCGGCTTCCCTCAGGATGCGGTCCCGCAGGGTGCCGAGCACCTGGGGGACGGCCACGATCGACGTGATGCCCTCCTCCTGCAAAGCCGCCAGGATGGCGGCGGGCTTCCTGGTCCTCAGGTAGGTGACCGAGCACCCGTAGAACAGCGGGACGAAGAGCCCGCCGTTCTGCTCGAGCATGTGGCTGAGGGGGAGGACGGAAAGAAACTTCCAGTCCCGGTCGCAGGAAAGCACCGCGCCGAGGCTCGCGATGTTCGATACGATATTCTTGTTCGTAAGGACGACGCCTTTGGGCTCCGATGTCGTGCCCGAGGTGTAGACGATCTCCAGAACATCGTCCCCGGAGATGTCCGGCTCCCGGAACACGGGGGGGACTTCCCGCACCCGGCGGTGGAGATCCTGCGCATCCCACCACGGGAATCCCGTGTCGATGTGCGTGAATTTGGACTTGATGCCGGCCCTGGCGCGGGTCTCCCGGGCGATGTGGCACACGAAATCCTCCTTCGCCCGCACGTCGAGCGGCACGGCGATCACCCCCGCGAGCGAGCAGGCCAGCAGCGCCGCCACCCATTCCGGGCCGTTCGGCGCCCACAGCAGCAGCGCGTCCCCCTTGCGGAGCCCCTGATGCTGGTACCAGTTCGCCATCCGGTAGACGGAGTCGTACAGGTCCAGATACGAGATGCGGATCGACCGGTACCCGGTCTTGTAGACGATGGCCTCCCGGCCGTGAAACTTGTAGAGTATGGGCTTGAAATAGCCGGCCAGCGTGTCGCTGTTCACAGGGCCCTCTCGCTGCTCGGAACGGGGCGTTCTTCAGGGCGGGACCGGCAGCGGCGGTCGCGGCGCACACCCATTGTCACCCAACGGGCGACCGAGTTCAAGCCCGGCGACGGGGCCGGCCGCAGGCCCGGGCGCCCCCCCGAAAAGGCAGCAAACCGCACTTGTCACGGCGGCCCGGAGCAGGTACTCTCCACAGGGACTTTTTCAGAGAAAGGGAAGGATATGAAGGTAGCACGCATGTTCGCATACGCCGGAATCGCCGCCGCCCTGTTTCAGCAGGCGGCCGTGGCCCAGGCCCCGCCCTACCGGTTCCAGATGGTGGGCGCAGAGGACACGACGATCCGGTTCGGGTTCCTGGCCCAGCCGCAGGTCGAGTCGCTCGAGCAGGCCGGTGACGGCGGGACCGACACGACGGTGTCTTTCAGGCGCCTCCGGCTCATGGCCGGCGGCGACCTCACCGAACGGCTGTCCTTTTTCGTCGAAAGCGACAGCCCCAACCTGGGCAAGGAGCTGGCCGACGGGACCCACGCCGCGGACATCTTCCTGCAGGACGCCTACGTCGCCTACAGGTTCCGCCCCGAGTTCATGCTGACCGGAGGCATGATCCTGGTCCCCCTGTCGCGCAACTCCGGGCAGTCGGCCGCGACGCTCCTCCCGGTCGATTACGGCCCGTGCGCGTTCGCCTCCTCGGGCATAACCCGGTCGAAGGTGGGCCGCGACTACGGGGTCCTGGCCCGGGGCTACGTCCGAGACCACCTCGAATACCGCGCGGGGCTGTTCCGGGGGAACCGCAACCACGACGGCGATTTCCCCTACCGCTACCTGTTCCGGGTCGTCTACTACCCCTTCGAGGCCGACACCGGGTACTTCTACGGGGGGCCGTCGCTCGGGAAGAAGCGGATCCTCGGCATCGGCGCATCCATCGACCGCCAGGGGACCTACAGCGCCAACTCCGTCGACGTCTTCCTCGACCAGCCCCTGGCGGGCGGCGACTCGGTGACGGTGCGCGCCGACTGGATCCGCTACGACCAGCAGACCCCGTTTTTGGACCAGCAGACGCTTCTGCCGACCCAGAACGACTGGCTCCTGGAGGGGAATTACTACTTCCGCCGGGCGAAGCTCGCACCCTTCATCCAGTTCTCCAACAGGGACCTGACCGGCCCGGGGGCGCCCGACAGCAGGAAAATCCAGGGGGGGGTTGCCTGGTACCCCTCGGGCAACCGCGTCAACCTCAAGGCCGGGCTCGGGCGGCTGATCGAAACGGGGCAGGACGACCGCACCCAGTTCGTCGTGCAGGGGCAGTTCTTTTTCTATTGATCGACCGGAGCCTGCGTTCGGGGCTGTTGCCGTGCGGGCGGCCGCCCCGCCCTAGGGCCGGAGCCCGAGGTCCTTCATCTTCCCCGGGGTGAACACCCCCCGCCGGATCAGCCTTTCCGCCAGGCGATCGCAGTAGTCGCAGTCGATGCACTCGTGGTCGCAGGAGGTCACCTTTTCAAAGAACCCCCCGGCGTCGAGGCTCCTGTTGTCCAGGTGCATCAGGTAGGACATCCCGCAGGAGTAGAGGGTGCCCGCCATCAGCTCGAGCAGGTCCCCGTCCCACCGCTGCCGCATGTACGCCTCCAGGCAACGGACGATCATGCTCCGGGAACTGGTGCGCCCCACCAGCTTGAACAGGACGGTGACGTCCCCGTACCGGCCCAGGTCCTCCGGGCGGATCCAGCCCGATTTCAGCAGCTGCGACGGATCGTTCTTCGCCAGCTGGATGCAGTTGAGGCTGAACACGTTGTCTTCCCCCCGGCCTCCGCCGGCGCCCGGATGGCGCGACTTGTGCGAGATGTAGTTGAAGTGGAACTTCCGGAACGGGCACCGGTGGAGGCACCCCTCGTTGACCATCAGCTTCAGCTCTGCCCCCGTGCGCTCGGCGATCGCCCGGAGAACCCTCAGGTTGCGGTTGACGTCGACGCCGGGCGTCAGCACGTCCGCGCCCGCCCGCCGGTAGACGGCCGCCTTCCCGACCCCGTCGATGTCGGCCAGGACCGACGCGCATATCTCGACCCCGGGGAACCGCCGCCGCACCTCGCGGATGTACAGGGGGTTGGCGATGGTCACGGCTTCCACGCCGAGGTCCCCGATCACCCGGCCCAGGTAGTCCATCGTGGCCCCCAGGACATCGGGCGCGTACCAGCGGTCGCCGTCGCAGGTGGAGTTCAGGAGCAGGTTCACGCGGATCCCCTCGCGGTGGATCCGCTCGACCGCGGCGGCGAACGCGTCGAATCCGAGCGCCGCGGAAATCCGCCCCGAACCCGCATACGCCTCGGGGCCGGACATGTAGATCTCCCGGACGCGGTTGCCGTTGAGCTCCTTGCGCCGGAAGATTTCCGGAAGCGTTTCGGGGTCGTTGTTGTAGGGGACCGAAAACTCGAGCTCGGCCATGCGGTCCTCCGGGGGAACGGCTTCGGTTACGGTTGTCGCTGCGGCGGGGGATCTGCAGGGGCCCTCAGATGAACATCTCCTCGTCCTGGTCGGGGATTTCCGATGCCCTTCTGCGCCTGCGGAGCAGGAAATGGAAGCCCGCCTGGATCCCGCGGGCGATGGCGGTGATTTCGTGGACCGGGGCCATGATGCTGCCGCGCGTATCCTCGAGCATCTTCTGGACCTGATCGGAGGCCGCCAGGAAGCCGTCCTGCATCCTCAGGATATCCTGCCGGACAGTCGAGGTGGTCTCCCCCAGGAACGCGTCGACTTCGACGGCCCTCGCGTGCAGCATTTCCGCCGTGTCGACGATCCTGTCCTTGACGGGCACGAAACCGCCGGCGATCTCCCGCAGGGGCGCCAGGGTTTCCTGCACCTTCAGACTGACGGCGTCGACGCTGCGGAGCACGCCCCCGCTCATCTCGTCGACTTTGGCCGACAGGCGGCGGATGGCCTGCAGCAGCCCGAAAAAGATCAGGGTCTGCGCCAGGACCGCCACCGCCAGAATCCCCGTGAAGATCGTCAGGAGGATGTCGTGCGTCTGCATCGGGATTTACACCTTTCCCTTTTCTTCCCGGTAGGCCTTTTTCCCGGCTTCGAGCGCCGCGTTGAGCGAGTCCCGCTGATGATGGACGACCTCCCTGCCGCGCTCGACCAGTTCGCTGGTTTTCTCCTTGGCCGTCCTGGTCTGGGTGGCCACGCCCTCGGCGCCTTCCCGCGCCCTGGCCATGATGAGCTTCCGCGTCTCTTCGCCGCTGCGCGGCGCCAGAAGCAGCGCCGTCGCGGCGCCTATCGCGGCGCCCAGGATCAGGTACAGGGCTTTTTCCCCGGCTGTGGTTTCTTGGCTCATTGGGTTCTCCTAATAGTGTACTAATTTTGATAACACGCGGAGGTGGCAAATGTCAAACCCGATCGCTCGATCCCCGGCGCCGCAGATACCTGCGTCGACGCAGACACCTGCGCCGACGCCGACGGGGCTTCCTTCCTGCAGCCGGCTTCGGAAAACCCCGTTGAAGCAGGGACGCCGCCCATAGAAATGTCCGCATGGGGGCCTGCGCCAAGCGCCGATCGGGGTGGATCCTGAAATGACGGGGCAATGGCCGGCGTCATGCCAGGACACGGGCCGCCGGGACACCGGTTTCGGGAAACGTCGGCAATGCATCCGTGAAACGCGAGGCTTCCTTCGGGTCGAGCCTGCCGAAGCCGGCAACACCACGCGGCGCGCCCTGTGCGCCCGGATATTCCGGCCGATACTTCCGGGGCGCATGGAAAGCTGTATCCCTCATCGGCGTGCGCCTTCCCGAACACCGGCCGGGCACTCCGGGCTGCGGGAACGCCCTGCCGGCCCGATAGCCTCCTGGCGCCGGCGAGGCGGCAAGCGCCCGGGCGGCGCGCCCGCCGGTCGCGGCGAGCTTGCGCTATGGCGCCCGGTGGGCTACAATGATACCTCAGCTGTCCAAGGATGGCGCCGTACCCAAGTGGCTAAGGGAGAGGTCTGCAAAACCTCGATGCAGCGGTTCGAGTCCGCTCGGCGCCTCCACCCCCGGATCCCGCAGGCCCCTGCAACGAACCCCGAACCCCCCCCTGTACCCGGGCCGCGACCCAGGGCATTCCTCCGGCTTCGCCGGCATGGTATAACGGTGCTGGTATGAAAAAGCGTGCGGATCTTCTGCTGGTGGAGCGCGGCTGCGCCGAAACGAGGCAAAAGGCGCAGGCCCTGCTGCTTGCGGGGCAGGTGCTCGTGGGGGGGCAGAAGGTCACCAAGGCCGGGCAGATGGTCGATGCCGGAGCCGACGTCCGCCTGCTCGGGCGGATGCCCTTCGCCAGCCGCGCGGGCCCCAAGCTGCAGGGCGCACTGGAGCATTTCCGGATAGAGGTTGCGGGCCGCGTCTGCATGGACCTGGGCGCCTCCACGGGCGGGTTCACCGACTGTTTGCTGCAGAACGGCGCCTCCCGCGTGGTCGCCTTCGATGTCGGGAGGGGCCAGCTTGCCTGGAAGCTGCAGAGCGACCCGCGGGTCACGGTCCGGGACGGGTTCAACGTCCGCTACATCACCCCGGCCGACTGCCCCGAATCGGTCTCCCTCGTCGTCGGCGACCTTTCCTTCATTTCGCTCGGGAAAGTGCTGGGCCCGCTCGGGCAGGCCCTCCGGGGGGGAGCCTCCCGGGAGCCCGGCCCGGGAGAGATCGATATCGTGTTCCTCGTCAAACCCCAGTTCGAGGTCGGCAGGGGGGCGCTCGGCAAGGGGGGCATCGTCCGGGACAGGGGGAAGAGGATGCAGGCGCTCGATGCGGTCGCCGCCTCGGCCGGCGGCCATGGCTACCGCGTCCGGGGGAGCCTGGAATCCCCCGTGGCCGGCGCGGGGGGGAACCTGGAGTTTTTGTTGTACCTTGCGCTGCCAAAGGGGATATCATCTCTGCCATGAAACCAATCAGGAAAGTGGGACTGATCTTCAAGCGGAACGACGAGCGCGTGCCCAAAATCGCGGGCGACATCGTCCCGTGGCTGCAGGCCCGGGGAGTGGAGGTGTGCCTGGACGAGGCGACCGTCCGGCGGTACTCCCTGCGGGCGACCGTGGTTGCGGTCGACGCCTTCGCCCGGACGGTCGATGCCCTGGGCGTCTTCGGCGGGGACGGCACGCTGCTGTACGCCGCACGCATCATCGGGCCGGAGGGGATCCCCATCGTCGGCGTCAACCTCGGCTCCCTCGGGTTCCTCACGAAGTTCAAGATCGAGGAGATGTACTCCGCTTTCGAGGGGCTTCTTTCCGGGCGGTACGAGCTGCAGGAGAGGATGCTTCTGGACGTAGAGGTCCTCAAGGCGGGGGAGGAGGCCGCCCGGTACCTGGCCCTGAACGACGCCGTGATCAACAAGGGCGCGCTGGCCCGCATCATCGATCTGCAGATCAGCATCAACGCGCACCCGGTGCTGCTGACGCGGGCCGACGGCCTCATTATCTCCACCCCGACCGGCTCGACCGCCTACTCGCTGGCCGCGGGGGGCCCCATCCTGGATCCGGCGATGGAGGCCATACTGATTGCGCCCATCTGCCCGCACACGCTGACAAACAGGCCCGTCGTCATCCCGGACCGCGACGAGGTGCGCGTCACCCTCAGCCGCGGCGACGACGTGATGCTGACGGTGGACGGGCAGGTGGGGATGCCGCTGCAGGAACAGGACTGCATCAGGATCCGCCGGGCCCCGTCCTCGACCCGCCTGGTGCTGCCCGCCGACGGCAGCTTCTTCGACCTGCTGCGCGAGAAGCTGCGGTGGGGATAAGGCGGGGGGGCGCCGGCCGGCGCCCCTAGCGGCACCGCTTCCCCAGGTGCTCCCGCAGCCGGACGCCCGACTTCCTGCACAGGGAATCGAACAGGGAGACCGGGAACCCGACGACGGTGAAGTAGCACCCTTCGATGCGGTCGATGAACAGGGACGCGTAGCCCTGGACGGCGTAGGCCCCGGCCTTGTCGCGGTATTCCCCCGTGTCGAGATACCACGCTATGTCCCCCGCGGCGAGGGGGCGGAAATGCACGCGGGACCAGGAGACGCCCGATCTCGAGCGCCCCGTCGCGCAGTCGAGCAGGCACAGGCCCGACAGCACGTCGTGCCAGCGGCCGCCGAGCGAGCGGATCATGGTTCCGGCCTCTTCGCGGGAAGCCGGCTTCCCCAGCAGCCGGCCGTCGAGGGCGACCGCCGTGTCGGCGCCGATGACCATGCCGGAGGCGTACTTCCCCCCGGCCGCTTCCGCCTTCATGCGGGCCATCCGGAGGACGTACCGGGACGGGGTCTCCCGCGGCCCGGGGGAAGGTTCCGGGATGCGGCTGGGGTCGGTGCAAAACTGCAGCCCCAGCCGGGACAGGATGTCCCTCCGGCGGGGGGACGCGCTGGCCAGAATCCATTCCGGCATGGGGTCCCTCCTACGGGGGCTAAAAAATGTAGCGCGCGGCGAGCTGGATGGCCCGCGGCGATCCGATCGTCGACGTGAACTGGCCGAAACCGCCGTCGGAAACATTGGCGATCGGGACCCCGAAGTGCGTTTTGTTGAAGATGTTGTAGACCTCCGCGCGGATCTGTATCCGGTTCCCCTCGCGGACCCGGAAATGTTTGAAGAACGTCATGTCAGTGTTGAAGTATGCGGGCCCCTTGAAGGAATTGCGCCCCGAATTGCCCGCGTCGCCCGGCTCCGGGATCGTGAACAGGCCGGTCTGGTCCAAATTGAACCAGAGGACCCCGAAGGGGCTGTAGACCAGCTCGCCGATATCCCGCTTGCCGGAGAAATCCGCGAGGCCTTCGACGCCCGGGTAGAGGGTTTCAAGCCCGGTGGTGACGCTGAACCGCTGCCCGCTCTGCCACAGTGAGATCACCCCCACCTCCCAATCGCCGAAAATCCAGTCCAGGACCCGGGAGGATTCCGAACCCCAGCGGTGGCTGCGGCCGAAGGGAACGTTGAAGCTGGCCGTGAGGTTGATGATGTGGGTGCGGTCGAAATCGCTCGGGGCCTTGCCGGCCTTCGGCGCCCGGCTGGCCAGGGGGCTTTCCAGGGAGACCCCGTCGTCGGACAGGGTGTCCAGGGACTTGCCCCAGGTGTAGTGGCCGCGCATCCGCAACGATGCGGCGTTGGCGCGGAAGCCCGCCTGCATCGAGTCGTACCAGGACCGGCCCGTGTCGGTCCCGACCATGAACCGGTCGAACTGGGGGTACTGCCGCAGGTAGTTGTCCGGGACGCCGGCCGCGGCGTACTGGTCGTAATGGTGCCGGTCGACGACATCCGCCGCAGAGCCCGCCTGGCCGGAATCGACCAAGGAGATCCCCCGGGCGTCGGCTCCGATGGCCTCCCACGCGCCCATGGCCGAGCCGAAGATCTGCACCAGGGTGTTCGATTCCGGCACCGGGGTCCCATAATCCCGGAAGGCCTTCAGTTCCCGGAACGCCTGGAGGAAGCCTTCGGCCATCTTGGGCTGGTTGTAGTTGAGGAACTGGAAGAGGTTCCGGCCCCTGGCGCCGGCATAGCCGATTTCGAAAACCAGGTGGTCGGTCATCCTGCGCTCGAGCGACAGGTTGAAACGGTCTATCCGCGCCGCGCTCAGCTCGGGGTCGAGCACCGCGATGGAAACCGAACGCGTCAGCGGGAGCGACCGCAGGGGGGCGGCGGCCGGCGCCTGGGGATACGGGATCCCCGGATCCCCGATCCGCACATCCCCGCCTTCGAGGTTCGGGTAGGTCGCCACGGTGCTGGACAAACCGGGGGTGTTGCTGTCGATCAGCGTGGTGACGGCTCCCGGGAGGCGGTCGTAGAAGATCCCGTAGGCGCCGCGGAGCACGAAGGTGCCGTAGCCGGAGATGTCCCAGGCGAACCCCGCCCGGGGCCCGAATTGCGCCAGGTTCCGGTTCCGCCAGCTGTCGCCCGGGACCAGGGTGAAGCCGGAATGGTCCGAGGACGGAGCGATCTCCGAACTCGGATCCAGGACGAGCTGCAGGCCGTTCTGCTCCTCGGGAACGGTGAAGAGGTCGTAGCGGAGGCCCAGGTTCAGGGTCAGGTTCGGCCGGATCCGCCAGTCGTCCTGCACGAATCCCGACAGTTCGGTCGAGGCGTGGCTGCGCGTACGCGGTGCGCCGTCGGGCTCGAAATCCTCCCCGTCCCAGTAATAGGTCCGGCCGACGCTTTCGATCCGGCCCAGGATGTCGTTGTACAGATGTTCGAACGTCGTCCTGTCCTGGTCGGAGATGATGCTGTTCCCCTCGGGGCCGATGCCGCCGGGCGCGTTGCCGTAGCCCGTTCCGAGCGTGATGTCGGGATACAGGCCGGAGTAGTCGACGCTTTCCTCTACGGTGCGCCGCAGCGTGGCCCCGTACTTGAGGGTGTGGCGGCCCCAATGATGCGTGAAGGCGTCCGACAGTTCGAAGAACGGGCTGGTGTACGATCTCGGGGCGTCGGGGCTCAGGGGGTTCGACCAGGAATTGAAGATCAGCATGGACTCCACGGACCGCTCGGGCCTCTGGAATTCCGTTTTCGCCCGGCCGTATCCGATCCGGAATTCGTTGATCATCCGGGGGTTCACCGTATAGTGGGATCCGGCCGATAGGGACCAGGCGCCCGTTTCGACCGTGCCTTCCGGGGTGTTGGGGAATGCGGCGTCGGCCCGGTTCCATATGTCGGTGGCATCGCCCCCGTTCCAGTCCAGGCGCAGGAAAAGACGGTGGTGGCTCCGCAGCAGGTGGTCGACCCTGGCGGCTATCCGGTCCGAGTCGCCGTGAATCTTGTTGTCGAACGTGTAGCCGGCGGTGTTGAGCCCGTCGCCGATCGCGAAGTTGTTCGGGGAGGGGAGCATCTCCAGGGATGCGGCCACCAGCGGGTGGATGTCTTCGGGGTCGGGCACGATGGGGTAGGTGTTGAGCGTGACCGAGCCGGGAGTGTACCATTGGAACACACCCGCCCTGGCTTCGTCGTTGAGGCTCTCGCCGTCGCCGTCGTCGGCGTCGTCGGTCAGGACCAGGCGGTTCCGCCGGATCTCATTGCCCATGCGCGAGCCTTCATAGTGGCCAAACACCAGGGTCCGGTTGCCGCCGAGCGGCCCCGACAGGGTGCCGCCGAAGATGTTCCGGTGAAAATTCAGCCGGCCGAGCCCCGAGTTCCGGCGGAAGTACTCGTTCGCGTTCAGCGCCTTGTTGGAAAAATACTCGTACGCGTTCCCGTGCCAGTCCTTCCCCCCGGCCTGCGAAGCCGCCCCCAGGTACGCGCCCCCGGCGCCGCCGAATTCGGCCTTTGCCCCGCTGGTGATGACGCGCACCGACCGGACGGTTTCCGGATCCAGGGACAGGGGGGGCTGCTCGAGGCCCGAACGGGAGGGGCCGGAGATCTCCATCCCGTCGAGGCTGGTGCGGTTCATCGCCCGGCGGGCGCCGTTGGAGGTCGAAAGCTCTTCGGAGCCGCCGCTGGCCTGGAACCCGGGCACGTGGGCCGCCACGGCGAGCGGGTTGCGCGCGAACATGGGCAGCGCCTCGAGATCCCTCTCGGACAGGATGGCGGAGGCGTCGGAGCTGAAGAGGGGCATGGGCTCCTCCACCTGAACCGTTTCGTCGGCCGTGGCGATGTCCAGGGTGAACGACTCCGAGATGTTGCCGTTGACGGGCAGGTGGATGTTGCGCCGGGTTATCTGTTGATACCCCCTGGCTTTCGTGAACACCGTGTAGAGGCCGGGCCGCAGCGACACGAACACGTAGCGCCCGTTTTCGTCGCTGACGGCTTCGGATTGCCAGCCGGTGCCCTCTTCAACCGCCGTGAGGATGACCCCGGGCGTCGGGTTGTCCGAGGGGTCCCAGACAGTGCCCGAAAGGCGGGCCGTGACCGACTGCGCTCCCAGGGCTCCCGGCAACACGAGCATGACGATCCATGCTGCAATCAGAAGAACGGATGAAGATGAATGGGTCCGTGACACGCCCTGCCTCCTTGGAAAATATTCTGCGATTCCATCCCGGCCATGCCGGGAGAACAGTGAATCCCGCCTTAATATGGATGCAACCCCCAATTGTTACATCAAGCGGCGTCATTTGTCGATAGCGCGGAAACATTCCTGGTACGTATTCCCGGCACGTTCCGTTCCCGATATTGGGGCGCCGGGGCGCCGGCTGTGAATTTTTGGTCCCAATCCGGGCGGCGGACGTATATAATGAGCGCGTGTTGGATAGCGGGAACAATCCAGGATGGTGACCCCACGGAGGCCGGGGGCGGGAAGGCCCCGGCACCGCAAGAATAGGCGCCGCAGGGCTTGCACACGGCTGGATTCTCAACACTTTACTTCATAATGCATCCCGGACCCGTCCGGCCCGCGCCGGGAGCCGGGAGCCCCCGTCGCCGGGGCCGGTAGCGGTAACGTTTCCTCTGGAGAACCTAATATGCATTTGCGATCCGTATTCATCTTTCTCGCGATCTGGACGGTGTGGCAACCCGCGGTTTTTGCCCAGAAGAGGGTCCTTGCCACGGTCAACCCCAACGTGGACGCCTACAACGAAGGCGCGGATCTGTTCGTACCCGACGGAGACGTTTTCCAGCCTGCCGGGGGAGGAATGATCGAACCGCGCGAGGAGCACATCGCGGTACCCCTCATCGACGGCAGGGTGCTTGTGGCGGGGGGGCACAACAACCGGTACCTGAGGACCGCCGAAATCTTCGACCCCGCCTCCGGGGTGTTCGCGCCCAACTACCAGACGATCCGCAGCTCGGTGACGGGGCTCGACGTCACGGCGCCGGGATACCTGAAGGTCCCGCGCAGCGGGGCCGGGGGCGTTCTCCTGATGGACGGCCGGGTGCTGGTCGCGGGAGGGTACAACGGGCAGTACATCGAGCTGGCGGAGATCTACGACCCGGACACGGGGGCATTCGGGTACACGACCATCCCGATGAGGGTGGCCAGGTACCGCCCCTCGATGACGCTGCTCGGCGACGGCCGGGTGCTCGTCGCCGGCGGGGTCAACACGGCTTTCCTGGCCTCGGCCGAGGTGTTCAACCCCTTCACCGGATCCTTCTCCCTTACGGCGGTCTCCATGTCGGCGGCGCGCCAGGGGCACACGGCCACGCTGCTCGATGACGGCCGGGTGCTGCTCGTCGGGGGCTGTGCCAACACCAACAGCGACAAGATCGTGTGCGACCAGTACCACGATTCCGCCGAGATCTACGACCCGGTCCTGGGGACGTTCGAAGCCACGGGCAGCCTCGGGCAGGCCCGCGCCGAACACACCGCCACGCTGCTCGGCGACGGCCGGGTGCTCGTCGCCGGCGGGACCGACGGGGATGCGGTCCTGTCTTCGGCCGAGATCTACGACCCGGCCACGGGCGCCTTCTCCGACGCCGACGGCATGGGGACGCCCAGGCGGGGGCACACCGCCACCGTGCTCGAAGACGGCCGGGTCCTTTTTGCCGGGGGGTCCTTTGCCGGGCCCCTGGCCGGCGCGGAGATCTTTTCGCCCGCCAGTCTGACCTTCGCCCCGGTCCCCTCCCCGATGGGGGCGCCGAGGCTGCATCATACCGCCACCGTGCTCGAAGACGGCCGGGTCCTTTGTACCGGGGGGGTGAACACCGACCCCCTGAGGTTTGACACCAACATCCGGGCCTCGACCGACAACGTCTCGCCCAACATCGTCTTCGCCCCCGGCGGGCAGGCGGGATTCGTCCCCTACACGGGCTCGGGCACCGTCGTCGCCTTTTCTCCGGCCGACGGCGGGGTCCTCGGGCGGATCGCGACCGGGGGATACCCGGCGTCGCTGACGCCGCTCGGCGACGGCGACGGCCTGGCCGCCGTCTCGGCGCTCGACAACCGGATTTTCATCCTCTCCATGAACACGCTGTCGCTCGAGGCGACCTACACCTTCCCCGGGGCGGAATTCGGATTCGGGAGTTCCCTGGCCCTTTCGCCCAACGGCAGCCGGGGGTACGTCGCCTCGACCGGCACCGGGGAGATCATTCAGTTCGACGTGGCGACGGGGGCGGAACTGCGGCGCCGCGGGGGCCTGGAAACCCCCGCGCAGATCACCGTCACCCCCGACGGCGGCACCCTGCTCGTGGTCGACACCGGGACGACGGAAATCCACTGGATCGACGCGGAGACTCTGGGCACGCGTTCTTCCATCACGCTGCGGGACGAGTATGCGTACACCGGCCTCAGCATCTACAACAGGGTGGTCCTCGACCCCGCCGGGGAGCGGGGCGTGATCAGCAGCTGGGACATCGACAGTTCCACTCAGAACGCCCTGTTCATCCTCGACATCGGCGCCGGGACGATCGCCTATAAATTCCTGATAGGGAGCCTGCCGGCCTATACGGCGCTGACCCCCGACGGCAGCCAGTGGGTCATCCTCGGCGACGGGGAGATCACCCTCATCCCCATCGAAAGCCTGGGGTACGGCGACACGGCCAAGACCGGGGCGACCCCCCTGAGTTCGGCCAACGTCGTCTTCTCCGGGGACAGCCGGTACGCCTTTTTCTCGTCCTCGACCGTCGACCAGGTCCTGCAGTTCGACCTGGAGACCCTGGCCGTCGTGGGCGCCTACCAGGTCGGCGACGTCTCCAACACGAGCCAGGACCAGCCCGGCGGCATCGCCCAGACCCCGGACGGGGAGGTCCTGGCCGTCCTCAACTTCATGAGCAACGAGCTGGATCTGCTCGTCGACGCCACCATGATGAAGCTCCCGGAGTTCATCAACGACCGGGATCAGTTCACCGGGGTCACCCTGATCAACCTTTCAAGCCATCCCGCCAGCCTGACCCTGAAGCCGTACAGCGAGTCCGGGCGCAACGGCTTTGCCCTCCACGACGGGACGTTCGGCCCCGTCGACCCCGTCACGCTCCCCCCCCTGCCCCCCAACGGGCAGTTCTCCCTGGACCTGTCCCAGATCTTCCTTCTCAACAACAGCACGGCTAGCCGGGGGCATCTCGAGATCATCTCGGACCAGCCCGAGGTCGTCGCGTTCGGGGTGACCGGCAGCATAGGGTCCTCGTTTTTGCAGCCGCGCCTGATCGACATGAACGGGATGACGGCCTACCGTTTCCCGGAGCGCCTCTACAACTGGATCTCCCCGGATCTGCCGCTCGAGGCGCTTGCCGAGGCCAGCGCCGCCGCCCAGTTCGTTTTCACCAACCCCAACTACAATCCCTCCGGCTACGAGATCGTCCATTACGGGCTGGACGGCTCGGAGATCGAGGGGGACACCGACGGGGAACTCGACGCGGCGGAGATGGACGTTCTCATCCGGTCGGAGCTCTTCGAGGACGCCCTGGCCGACAGGGTCCTGGTCTCCGGAGGCACGGCGGGGGATGCGGCCTACCGGTCCGCGACGCTGTTTTCCACCGACGGGCAGAGCTTCGAATCCGCCGGGAGCCTTTTCGATGCGCGCCACGGGCACACGTCCTCCCTGATGACCGACGGCAGGGTCCTCGTCGCCGGAGGCCGGAACGGCACGCGCGTCCTCAACAGCGCGGAGACGTACGACCCGATCCGGAACCGCTTTGCACGGATCATCGGAACGATGATCGACGAGCGGTACCGGCACACGGCGACGGCGCTGAGCGACGGCACGGTGCTCGTGGCCGGGGGGCAGAACTCGGTTTCCATCAACGCCACCGCCGAACTGTTCGACTCCCGCACCAGGACGTTCGCCTATACGGCCGGGGCGATGGCGGTGCCGCGCGACGCGCACACGGCGACCCTGCTGCCCGACGGCCGCGTGCTTCTGGCCGGGGGGATCGACGGGATCGGCCTGACCCGGACCGCGGAACTGTACGATCCGGATACGTCCACGTTCGCGCTGACGGGCGCGATGTTTGCGGGGCGTGCGTTTCACCAGGCGGTGCTGCTGGCCGACGGCAGGGTGCTCATTACCGGGGGGTACAACGGGGAGTACCTGGATTCGGCGGAGCTCTACGATCCGTGGACCGGGGCTTTCACCCCGCTCCCCCCCATGACGCAACCCAGGAGCCACCATACGGCCACTTTGCTCAAGGACGGTTCGGTGCTCGTCACCGGCGGGGTCAATGACGGGGGCGTGCTCGATTCCGCCGAGATCTTCTACCCCGTGTTCAACCAGTTCGCCCCGCTGTCGCAGCCCATGACCGAGCCGCGGGCCCAGCACACGGCGACGGCCCTCCCCGGGGGGAATATCCTGCTGGTGAGCGGAACGGACGGGTACGTCGTGTCGACCACCTCGGAGGTCTACTACACCACGAGCCAGGCCTTCTCGAAGCTGTCCGCCTCGCAGACGGCGCAGCGGGGGCACGCGGCGACGCTTCTTCAGGGGCTGATGTCGGGGTACCTGCAGGGCGCATCCGGCCAGGGAGTGCTCTTTAGGCAGAAGCGGGGCTCGGCCGTCAAAACAGTCGCGACCGACGGCATCAACATCGACCGTTACGAGGGGATTACGGCCACCTACGCCCCCTATTTCGTGACCCTCTCGCCGGGGATGACCATCCTCAACCTGATCAACGCCAACGAGGAAGAGGACGCGACCGTGACGGTTGTCCTGCACGGCTATGACGGCAGCGTCATCGGCGCGCCCGTCACCGTGGAGATCCCCATCCGCCACCAGGTCCACGAGAACCTGCTCTCGATCTTCCACGACGACCCCGCGGTGCGGGGGCAGACGGGCTGGATCGAGGTCCTCAGCAGCGTGGACCGCGTGGTCGGGACCGTTTCGTTCGGCAAAGCCGGGGGGGATCTTCTGTCGACCTTCGAGCTTTCCGTAGCCCCCCTGGATGATTTCATCATCCCGCTGTCGTCGGAAAACAGCGACTACCTGACGCAATTGTCGCTGCTGAATGCCGGCGGCTCCGCCGCCTCGGTCGAGATCGAGCTCTGGGGCGAAGACGGCGCCATGGACGCCTCCGCCATGGTGGCCCTGGGTCCGGGCGAGGGCGTCGACGGCTTCCTGTGGGATTATTTCGGGATGGAGCTTTCCCGCCTGTACGGCTACATCCGGGTCCGCTCCACCCAGCCCCTGCACGGCTACGCCATGCTCTGGGACCGGGGGCAGGGATTCGCCTGCGCCATGCCCCCCATCCCGGTTCCGGGGCCGTGATGGACCGGGCCTACGACATCCTTCTCTCGCTCGAGCGCGGGACCCCCCGGCACGGGCGGTGGGTGGTCGAGTGCCTCCGGGGCTCCTGGAGCACGGTTGTCGGCGCCAGACTCGCCGGGGTCTGCCGGCCGATCGGCATGAAGGGATCGGTCCTCGAAGTCGCGGTCCTCGACGACGGCTGGGCGGGCACCCTGCGGGGCATGCGGGCGGAACTCGAAGACAGGCTGCGGAGCGCAACCTCTGGCGCCGTGGAGACGCTGGCGTTCTCCACGGGCGCCTCAGCCCGAAAACATCTTCCCGATAAACCGCAGGAGTGAGTCCCCGGCGCCGGCCGGCGGCGCGGGGCTCGTCAGCGGGCGCACCTGCCGCATGCGCAGGCGTGCCGTCTCCTGCTCGAGTTGGCGGCGTTCGCGCTCGCGCGATTGCCGCAGCCCCCCCCGGCGTATGAAGGCGACGGTCCGCCCCAGTTCCCCCCTGTCGAACCAGCTGCCGTGGTCGCGGCACCAGTCCAGGACGATGCCCGAGCCCCGGCAGAAGCTCTGACGGTTCATCAGCCGCCCGCACTCCGGGCAGGGGATGTACGCCCGGCGCCGGCCGACCGGCGCCGGCGTCCCCGGGCCGCCCCCGGTTCGGAACCGGAGCACGGCCTCCTGCTCCTGCTGCTGCAGGCAGATGTCCCGGAAGTCGTCCTTGCCGATCCACAGGCCGCCGCACCGGAGGCATTCATGGAAGGAGCGGGCGCCTGCCGCGGCCCGCACGAGGGCGGTTGCGCACACGGGGCACGACAGGGCCCGCCGGGCGTCGACGGCGTCCGGGTCCGCCACGGCGGCGCCGCAGTGCGGGCAGTGCCGCATCGACACGGCAACAGGACCGAAGCAGGAGCCGCAGATCCGGACCGCGATGGAGGACCCGCAATAGGAGCACGCGACGGCGTCGGGCGCGGCGGCCGCGCCGCAGTTCGGGCAGTTATAGGCGGCCGCGGCGCCGGCGCGCGGGGTTGGTTCCATGGGGCCTCTCCTTTCCCCTTCCGGGGGCCTGAGCTACAGATCGGACGGTGGCCGCAGGCCCATTAGCAAAGATCGTCCGGGGGACGTCGTCATGCTGGTATACTGAGTGCGGGCCCTTCGGCCCGTCCGGGGCCGAAGGGTCCGCCCATCCGGTCCGCAGGAGGCGCCGATGCAGTTTACAGAGAACGAACTATCCCGATACAGCAGGCAGACGTCGATCCCCGGCTTCGGCATCAAGGGGCAGCGAAAACTCCGGGACGCCCGGGTGTTTGTCGCCGGCGTCGGCGGCCTGGGCTCCGTTTCGTCCTACTACCTGGCGGCCGCCGGCGTCGGCCACCTCAGGATCGTCGACAAGGACAGGGTCGATTGGAGCAATCTGAACCGCCAGATGCTTCACTGGAGCGGCGACATCGGCCGGGCCAAGACCGACTCCGCCATGGACAAGCTCAAGGAGGTCAACCCCGGCTGCACCGTCGACGCCGTCTGCGCCGAGATCCGCGAGGATACCTGCGCCGATCTCGTCGGCGACTGTTCGGTCATCGTCGACGCCATGGACAACATGCCGGCCAGGAAGATCCTCAACGCCGTGTCGGTCCGCAAGGGGATCCCCTTCATCTACGGCGGCGTGCACCAGCTCGACGGGATGGTCTCCACCTTCCTGCCCGGCCGGACGCCCTGCCTGGAGTGCATCTTCCCGGGCGGCGAGGACCGGGCCGAAGAGGCCCCGCCGAGCGTCCTCGGCCCGGTCCCGGGGGTGATCGCGTCGCTGCAGGCCGTCGAGGCCGTCAAGCTGATCCTGGGGGGCATGGAGCCGCTGGCGGGAAGGCTGCTGTACTTCTCCGGCGCGGACATGACGTTCCGGGAGTTCCGGGTCAGGAAGGACCCGGAGTGCCCTGTCTGCGGCGGCCGGGCGCCGCAGACAGGCGCGGGCCGGCCGCGGGCAATTCCCGGCGCGCCTTGACCGTTCCGGCCGAGAGGGTATAAGGTAAAGCGAGGGAGCATGCCGCGGCATGCTCCCTCATGTTGAACCCGTTTTCCTCACGGGATTTCGCCCCGGGCAGCGGGCGAGATCCCGTGAGAAATGCGGGTCGGGTTCTTCACGGTCGCAGGGAAACCGGTCCTGGCATCCGATGCGCTATGGCGCACCCAGCCCGTCGCCTGCCGGGAGGAGCCGATATCCACGAACCTTCCAGGATGCCGAGGATACGCGTATGACTTCTCCGAAGCCGCATCCCAAAGTCCAGTCATGGGTCGACGCAGTGGCGACGATGACGCAGCCGGATTCCATCCACTGGTGCAACGGCAGCCGGGCGGAATACGACGCCATCATGCAGACGGCGATCAACAGCGGCGTGGCCATCCCCCTGAAAAAACGGCCGGGCTCCGTGCTTTTCCGGTCGCATGCCTCCGATGTGGCCCGGATCGAGAACCGCACCTACATCGCCTCCCGGACCCGGGAGGACGCCGGCCCGACCAACAACTGGATCGACCCGGCCGAGCTGAAGGCGACAATGACGCATCTCTACACCGGCTGCATGCGCGGCCGCGTCCTGTACGTGATCCCGTTTTCCATGGGTCCGCTCGGCTCGCACATCGCGAAGATAGGCGTCCAGATAACCGATTCCCCCTACGTCGTGACCAACATGATCCTCATGACGCGGGTCAGCGAAAGGGTCCACGACATCATGGCCGGCACGGGCCGGTTCATCCCCTGCCTGCATTCGGTCGGGAAGCCCCTGCTCCCGGGGCAGGACGACGGGGGCCTCTGGCCCTGCGCGCCGCTCGAGGAGAAGTACATCGCCCATTTCCCCGAGGAGGAGACCATATGGTCCTACGGGTCGGGCTACGGCGGGAACGCGCTGCTCGGGAAGAAATGCCTCGCCCTGCGCATCGCCTCCGTCCTGGCGCGCGACGAGGGGTGGCTGGCCGAGCACATGCTGATCCTCAAGTGCACCAGCCCCGAAGGCAAGGTGAAGTACATCGCCGCCGCCTTCCCGTCGGCCTGCGGCAAGACCAACCTCGCCATGCTGGTCCCCACGATCCCGGGCTGGAAGGTCGAGACCGTCGGGGACGACATCGCCTGGATGAAGCCGCACAAGGACGGCAGGCTGTACGCCATCAACCCGGAGGCGGGATTTTTCGGGGTCGCCCCCGGGACGAGCATGGAGTCGAACCCGAACGCGATGCGGACCATCGAAGAAAACACCATCTTCACCAACGTCGCCCTGACTTCCGACGGCGACGTGTGGTGGGAGGGCATCGGCTACGATCCTCCCGGGAGGCTGACGGACTGGACGGGCCGGCCCTGGGTGCAGGACAAGTCGGACCGGGAGCAGCCGCCGGCGGCGCACCCCAATTCCCGTTTCACCGCCCCGGTCGCCCAGTGCCCCTCGGCCGCGCCCGAGTGGGAGGACCCTTCCGGGGTGCCTATCGACGCCATCCTGTTCGGGGGGCGCCGGCCCTCCACGATCCCCCTCGTCATGCAGTCTTTCGACTGGAACCACGGGGTGTTTCTGGGGTCCATCGTGGGATCGGAGATCACGGCCGCCGCCCTGGACCTGGAAGTCGGCACCGTCCGCCGGGATCCGTTTGCGATGCATCCGTTCTGCGGCTATCACATGGGGGACTACTTCGCCCACTGGATCCGGATGGGGAGGAAAACCCCGGAAGCCGTCCAGCCTAAGTTCTTCTTCGTCAACTGGTTCCGCAAGTCGGCCGACGGCAGATGGCTCTGGCCGGGGTACGGGGAGAACAGCCGCGTGCTGCGTTGGATCTGCGAGCGCTGCGATGGCGACGGGGCGGCCGTGGAGACGCCCGTCGGCTTCGTTCCCGCCGAGGGCGCCATCGACCCCCCCCCGGAGGTCTCCGCCGAGGATATGCGCCGGCTGCTCGAGGTGGACGCCGCCGGGTGGAAGCGTGAGCTCGAGAGCGTCCGGACCAAACACTACCCGAAGTTCGGCCCCAGGCTGCCCGCGGAACTCAAAGCGCAGCTTGACGCGATACTGGGGCGTCTGGGATAATGCGTCGGTTTCACCCGGGGAGAGACGACAGATGCATACGCAGAACCCTATCGCCGCGGCACTGAACAGGGACCTCGAAACGGACGCGCCCGCCGTCTTCGGAATGCTGTCCTCGCGCGGCCGGTCCATCTACTTCCCCTCGAAGGGGATTCTGGGGCAAACGGCCGAGGCCAGGGACGCCGAGATCAACGCGACGATCGGGACCGCCTTCGAGGAGGACGGATCCCCCCTTGCGCTCGAGTGCATGGAAGCCATGGTGAACGTCCCGTCCGAATCCTTCCTCTACGCCTCCAGCTTCGGCGTTCCCCGGCTGCGCCGGGAGTGGCAGAGGCTGATGCGGGAGAAAAATCCGGGGCTCGAGGGGAAACAATACAGCCTGCCGGTCGTGACGGCCGCGCTGACCCACGCGCTCTCGGTCAGCGGGTACTTGTTCGTGGATCCCGGGGACACCATGGTGCTTCCGGACCTGTACTGGGACAACTACGAGCTCGTATTCGTCGAAGGGTACGGGGCGCGGTTTTCCCTGTACAACACCTTTGACGGGGGCGGCTACGACGTCGCGGCCTTTTCCCGGGCGCTGCGCGCAGGCGGGCCGGGCAAGAAAATCGTCCTTCTGAATTTCCCGAACAATCCCACCGGGTACACCGTCACGGAACAGGAGGCGCTCGGCCTGGCCGAGGCGCTCAGGGAGGCGGCCGACGAGGGGAGCCGGATCGTGGTGATCCTCGACGACGCCTACTTCGGCCTGGTCTACGAGGAGGGCGTTTTCCGGGAATCCCTGTTCTCCCTGCTGGCCGACCTGCACCCGAACGTGCTCGGCGTCAAGCTCGACGGCTCCACCAAGGAGGACTACGTCTGGGGGTTCCGGGTGGGGTTCGTGACCTTCGGGTTCCGGGGGGCCGGCGCCGCCGCGCTTGCGGCTCTCGAGAACAAGGCGGCGGGCGTCGTGCGCGGGAGCATCTCGAACGCCCCGAACATCTCCCAGTCGATTCTGCTCGCGGGGTACACCGATCCCGGCTACGCGGCCCAGAAAGAGCAAAAGCTCGCCATCCTGTCCGGCAGGGCCGGGGAGATCCGCGCGGTCCTCGGGCGGCACCCCGAATACGGCGCGAGCTTTGAGGTCATGCCCTTCAACTCCGGCTACTTCATGTGCGTCCGGCCCAAGGGCGTGCCGGCCGAGGCCGTGCGCCAGGAGCTGCTGGCGCATTTCGACACCGGGGTGATCGTGCTCTCGGGGCTGGTCCGGCTGGCATTCTCGTCCGTGCCCACCGGCCGCATCGAAGACCTGTTCGAAAACCTGCATGCCGCCATCGGGAACCTGCGCCGGTAGCCGAGTATCCCATCGAAAGGAAGACGCCGCATGAAAACCGAGGAACTGGAACAAACCCTGGTACTGATCAAGCCGGACGCGCTCAAGAACTCCCTGACCGGCTACCTGCTTTCCCAGCTGGCCGAGTTCCACACGGGGCTGCATTTCGCGGGCGCGAAAGTCGTCCGGGTGAGCCGGATGCTGGCCGAAGTGCATTACGCCGAACACCGGGGGAAGGCCTTCTACCCCTCCCTGCTCGAGTACATCATGGGGCACCTGCACTACAAGGACGCCGAGTGGAGGCAGCGCGTGATCGCCATCGTCTACCAGGGCCCGGACGCCATCAGGCGGATACGGGACGTTGCCGGGCCCACCGATCCCCACGTGGCCCGGTCCGACAAGCCGGGCTCGATCCGCGCGCTGGGCACCCTCGTCCCCATCAAGGACGGGGCGGGGAAGGTCGTCAGCGACCGCATGGACAATCTCATCCACGCCTCGGCCAACCCCGCGGACGCGGAGCGGGAGATCAAGCTCTGGTTCGTTCCGGGGGATATCCCGCCGCTGATGCAGCTGTACGCGACCGAGGAGAACGACCGGTTTTACTATTTCAAGGACGGCAGGCTGGGGTTCGACTACGAGCCCGGCAGCGACTGCTTCCTGGCGCCCGGCCACAGGGCGTGGGCGTCCGACCTCGACATCCTCCGCAGGCTCCGCCGGGGAGAGGCCGTACCCGACCCGCTCGAGTCCGTCGTCGCCAAGTACCTGATCAACGACCCGCGCCAGGAGGCCTGACCCGCCCCCGCGCGGGTTGTCCATCGAACCGGGTCCACGCACCCGTAAGGGCGGCCGACTATGACACAGATTGAGCCCGGCGGCGGCATCGGGCGCCGTGCATCGGTGCTGCTGCCGGTCCTCCTCGCGGCCGCGGTCTACCTGGCGTCGACGGCCGGCCGCGCCGTGACCGATTACGACGAGGCCTACTACGTGCAGCCCGCGCTCGGCATGGTCGAGAGCGGGAACTGGGTAACGCCCTACGCCAACGGGGTCCGGTTCCTCGAAAAGCCCCCCCTGCTGTACTGGGTGACCGCGGCCAGTTTCAAGACCTTCGGGATCAACGAGTTCTCCCTCCGGTTCCCGACGGCCTGCGCCGTCGTGGCGCTGGTGCTGATCGTGGCTTGTACCGCCGGCCGGGCGGGCGATCCGGCGGCCGCGATGACCGCAGGGCTGGCGACGGCCTTTTCGGCGGGCGCCTACCTGTTCACCCGCGAAACCCTGCACGACGTCTGGCTCGTTCTCTTGCTGGCGCTGGCGGTCTGGGCTTTGCTCCGGTGGCGCCTCGACCCGCGGCGCCCCCTCGGCCCCGCGCTGGTTTTCTACGGGGCAGCCGCCGGCGCGACGATGTGCAAGAGCCTGGTAGGCGTCGCCTTCCCCCTGGGGATCGCGGCCGTTTTCTTTCTGCTCGGGCGCGAGCGTCCCCGGTGGAGGACCCTGCACCTGCTGCCGGGCGCCGCGCTGTATCTGGCGCTGGCGGCCCCCTGGCACGCGATGGCGGCGCTGGACAACCGTGGGTTCCTCGAATACTTCTTTCTCGAGGAGCAGGTGCTGCGGTTTCTGGGCATGCGGGCGCTCCCCGTTCTCTGGTCGGTCCCCCTGTGGCTGTTCTGGGCCCTGGTCCCGGTGTGGTTCTTCCCGTGGACGGCCTTTCTGCCGGCGGCGCTGCGGGCCGGCCGCGGCCCCGGGGACGCGCCCGAGCGCATCCTGGTCCGCCTGGCCGTCGCCTGGGCCGTCGTGGTCCTGGGATTTTTCTCCCTTTCGGCCCGCCTGGAGCACTACGCCTTCCCCGCCCTGCCTGCGCTGGCCGTGCTGGCGGGCACGGCGATGCACCGGGGCCGGGGGGGCCGGGCGGTGCTCTGGGGGTTCCGCGGGCTCGCCCTTTTCGGCCTGCTATGCCTGGCCTTCGCGATCCTCGCGGGCGCCTGGATCGCCGCCGGGGGCGGTTTCGACTACGCCCTGCCGGAGTCGCCCGACCGGATCGCCGAGACCGATTTCAGCATCCTGGCCGAGATACCCCCGGAGATGGCCGCGCGGCTGCTCGGGCCGGCCGCGGCCGCCGTCCTGGCCCTGGCGGCCGGGTTTGTCGCCGCCCTCGGGTTCGAGCGCCGCGGCCGGCGCGTGCCGGCGATCGTCTGCGTGGCCCTGACAATGGCGGCCGTCTTCGGGATGGCCCACTGGAGCCTCCATATATGCGAAGACCTCATCTCGTCGAAGAAATTCGCGCTGGCCATCGCCCGGGAGGCCGGACCGGGCGACCGCGCGGTGGTCGTCGGCGACTACGAATCGGCCAATTCGCTGAACTTCTACGTCCCGATCGGGGTCGAGGTGTACCGGGGGGAGGCCTACGCCCTCGTCCCGGGCCTGCGCTACGGGGATTCCCCGAAAATCCTACTGTCCGACGAGGAATTTGCGGAGGCCTGGCGCGGCCCCGGGCGCGTGTTCGCCCTCGCGCCAGCCTCCGGCGTCGAGGCCCTCGTCCCGGGCGGCAGGGAGATGCTGCGGGTGCTCGACCGGGTCCTGGTCTGCAACCGGTAAGGCCGCCCGGAGGCACCGGGATTTTCCTGCAAACCCGCAGGCAATGATATAGGATACACGGATGCCAGATCGAAGCCCCCGCCGCCCCCTGGCGGTCATCCCCACCTACAACGAGCGCGACAACATCGTCCGGCTGATCCCCGCGGTCCTCGGCGCGGACCCCCGCCTTTCCGTGCTCGTCGTCGACGACGGGAGCCCGGACGGCACCGCCGGCGCCGTGCTGCGGTGCGTCGAGCAGGACCCTTCGGGCCGGGTCTTCCTGCTCAACCGGGGGAAGAAGACGGGACTGGGAAGGGCCTACGTGGACGGTTTCGCCTGGGGCCTGGGCCGGGGGCACGACTTCATTATCGAGATGGACGGGGACTGGAGCCACGACCCGCGCTACCTGGGCCGGATGCTCGATTTGGCCGGCGAGGCCGACGTCGTCATCGGGTCCCGCTACGTCCCCGGGGGCGGCACGGCCCACTGGGGCCTCCCGAGGCGCCTGCTGTCGCGATTCGGCAGCCTCTACTCCCGCTGCGTTCTGGGGGTGGGAATCAGGGACTTCACCGGCGGCTTCAACGGCTGGTCCGCCCAGGCCCTGCGGGCGATGGACCTGGACTCGCTGCGGAGCACCGGCTACAGCTTCCAGATCGAGCTGAAGTACCGCGCCCACAGGCTCGGGTTTGCCCACGCGGAGTTCCCCATCGTGTTCCACGAGCGCCGGGCGGGCCGGAGCAAAATGTCGGTGGCCATCGCCCTGGAGGCCCTGTGGCGCGTGTGGGCGCTCCGGTTCTCCGGGGTCCGGGCCGGCGGGCGGGCGTAGCGGCCCCGGTCAGGGGGTGGGCCCCCACGCGGCGGCGGCGTCGATCAGGGCCCGGATGTTTTCGGTGGGGGCGTCCGGGGGCATGCCTCCGCCGCAGGAAACGATCAGGCGCGAGGGGTCCCCGAGTGCGTCGAGCATCTCCGCGGTCAGGCGCCGGACCTCCCCGGGCGTGCCCCTGGCCAGGACGTCCCGCGGGGGGATGTTGCCCATGAGGGCGATGCGGCCGCCGGTCCACTCCTTCATCTCCGCAAGCGTGTGCTGGGTCCCGAAGTTGAGGAGATTGACGCCGATGTCCCCGAGGTAGGGGGCGCAGACTTTGCAGGGGGCGTCGTTGTGAAAGAACTTCACGGCCACCTCCGCGCGGAACACCCGCTTCAGGTAGGGGAGGCCGAAGGCCTCGAAATCCCCGCGCCCGATGAACCCGACGATGTCGTCGAGGACGAGCACCCCGTCGATGGAGGGGAAACGCTCCCGCTGGAGGGCGATCCATTCCTCGAGGAAGCCGCTGATGACGCCGAGCAGGTGGTGCATCGCGTCCGGGTCGGTTTTCAGGGCGGTCAGAAACTCCGTTGTGCCCATGAGGAAGGAGGCGATGTTGAGGGGGCCGCGCGCAACCGCGAACCGGATGCGGTGCCCGGCGCGCTCGATGTCGGGGCGGAGGTGCTCGAGCCGCTTCAGGACGAAGGGCAGGAGCCCGTCCTTGCGCGGGTCCGGCTTCCCGATCCGCAGCGCGTCCCCGGGCGAGGAGAGGACCTTCCGGGCGAACGGGAAGGCGTTCTCCTCCCAGACCGGCACCGCGCCGAAGGCCGACGGCTCCGTGCACATCCCGTACTCGGACCAGAAGCCGGGCAGGAACAGGGCTTCCGGAAACGTGTCGATGGCCCTGAGGTTGTCCCGGAGGAACGCGCCATCGTCGGTGAAGTAATCGAGGATCGTGTGCCCCGCCCATTTCGGGAGCCACGGGCTGTCGATGATGAAGCCCGCCGGGGGCGGCAAGTGCGTACCGCCCGCGATAACGGATACCAGGGTGTCCCACTGCCGGTCGTTCATGAATGCTCCTCGTGCCCGCGCCCGCCCGCGGCCCGGCGCAGCGCGGCCGCTTGGCGGCGCGCCACCTCCACGGAATCGGAAGCGCTCTCGCCGTAGCCGTCGGCCCCGATCGCGGCGGCGAACTCCGCGGTGACCGGGGCGCCGCCCACCAGGACCCGGACCCCCTCCCGGAGCCCGGACGCTCCGAGGGCGTCCACCACATCCTTCATGGAGGGGAGCGTCGTCGTCAGCAGGGCCGACAGGCCCAGGATCTGGGGCCGCCGCGCCCGGACGGCGTCGACGAACGTCTCCGGGGCCACGTCCACCCCGAGGTCCGTCACCTCGAAGCCGGCCCCCTCCAGCATGGCCCCGACGAGGTTCTTCCCTATGTCGTGCTGGTCGCCCCGGACCGTGCCCAGCACGACCGTCCCCGCGGGTTCCGACCCGCCCGCGGCCAGCAGGGGGCGGAGAATCTCGAAGACGCCCTTGGTGGCGCGCGCCGCCATCAGGAGCTCCGGGACGAAGAACTCCCCCTCCTCGAATTTTTTCCCGGTTTCCTCCAGGGCGGGGCCGATTCCGCCGGCGACAATCTCGGCCGGCGCCGCGCCGGATGCAAGGGCACCCCGGGCGGCGCCGGCCGCCCGGGGTGCATCCCCCGCCAGAATCGCTTCGCGTACATCCGACAGGTCCGCCATACCGTTTCCGCCCTGCTCCATGGTCCGAAAATGCGCCCGGGAAGCCCCGGGAGGAAATCCATTATAAAGGGATCGCGGGCCGAGAGAAAGACCCGTTTTCCCGGAGGACCCCCGGGCGCGGGGATCCGGATTGCGGGCGCGATTACGGGGTCGACTATTCGGCCCTTTCGCTCTATAGTGTAGGGTGTGTGCCCACCGGGACCGGGGTCCGGGGGGCGCGCCCTAACGATCGGGCCATGCCATGAACCAAGCCATAGTAGCAGCCGTAGCGCTGCTTGTCGCCGCCGCTGCGGGGCCGGCCCCCGCGGCGGACCGGTTCACGCCGGTCAGCGGCCACTGCTATTTTTTGCCCGTGGAGGAGACCGGCTGGAATATCGCGGCCGTGGTCACGGGGCAGGGGACCCTGCTGTTCGATCCGCCGCCGGAACCGGATTTGACCGCCGTCGTATCCGCCCTGGAAAGGATCCCCGGGGGGAGTGTGCGCTGGATGGTCCGCACCGGTTTTTCCTTTGCGCAGACGGCGGGCGTGGAGCATTTCGCCCGGGAGGGGGCCGTGATGCTCTCCGGATTCCGCCAGCAGGAGCCGCTCCTGCCCCCCGCAAAGGCCGAAGGCGCGGAGGCCGAAGGCGTTCTCGACTACCCCCGCATCCTCCGGATGGAGCCCCCCGCCTACCCCCTGTTCACCTTCAAGCGGGAGATGTACCTGTACCCGGATGACCTGGAGATCAGGATCCAGGCCCTGCCGCACGCGGCGCGGACCGTGGCCGACATCGTCGCCTATGTCCCGGATGAGAAGGTGCTCTTCGCGGGCAGTCTGTTCGAAGCCTCCCGCTACCCCGATATCGACGCCTCCGCCGGGGGGAGCGCCAGCGGGTGGATCGACGCGCTCGAAGAGGTGATCGGCTCCATCCCGTTGCTGATACCGGCGATCCCCGACAAAGAAAGCGCAGTATCCGAACAGGAGGAGAAGACCCCGGAAGAGCTTGTCTCCGTCGTCTCCGGCAGGGGGGAGGTGTCGAACCTGCAGTCGGTCAAGGACGTGCTGGAAGCCGCCAAGGGGCTCCGCAGGGGTGTTTCCCGGGCCGTCGGCAGGGGCCAATCCTGCCAGCAGTACCTGGATTCCCAGGCCGCCGCCCGCTACCGCATCTACGGGAACTTCTATCCCTTCGGGGCCGAGCTGTGCAGGGAGCTGTCCCGGGGGGAATGAGCCCCGGGTGCCCCGGGCCGGGCTCAGATCCCCGCTTCGGCCACCACGGGCGCATGGTCGCTCGTGCCCGTGCCCGACAGCACCGTGCAGGCCGGCATGCGGTCTGCCAGCGCCCGCGACGCCAGGACGTAGTCGAGCCGCCACCCGATGTTTTTCTGGCGCATCTGCCGCCAGGGGGGCCACCAGGTATAGAGGCGGTCGTTGTCCGGGTCGAGCTGCCGGCCGACGTCCACCAGCCCCCCTTCGTCGAGCACGCGCTCGAACAGCTCCCGCTCGTCGGGGCGCTGGCCGATGGCGCCGGGCTTCCTCTCCTTCGGGTGCACGTCGATGTCGGTGCGGGTGACGTTCATGTCGCCCGAGAGGACCAGGTCCAGGCCCCGCTGCCGGCATCCGGCCGCGTATGCACGCATCGCGTCCAGGAAACGCAGCTTGGCGCCGTAGTCCTTGCCGCCGTTGGGCACGTAGACCGACCCGAGCACGAGCGAACCCGACCGGGCGGTCACCACGCGCGTTTCGCAGTCGAAACCGGGGTGGCCGAACTCGGGCTCCCGCGCGAACACTGTCCGCCGGACCAGGAGCGCGACCCCGGAGTAGGCGCGCTCCCCGTGCCAGCGGCACCAGTAGTCGGCCATCCCGGCCAGGTCCGGCGGCACCTGATCGCGCGCGGCCTTCAGCTCCTGCAGGCAGACGACGTCGGGGCGTTCGCGTTCGATCCATTCCAGCACCTGCTGCCGCCTGGCGCGGATGCCGTTGACGTTCCAGGTTGCGATCTTCATGGCGCCTCCGGGCGGGCTAGCGGGAGTTTACTGGGAGTGGAACGTGAGCAGGGGTAAATAGCATTCTGA